>CAZUCB010000045.1:0-16801 GCA_964618755.1 uncultured Bacteroides sp.
ATGCCTTCAAAAAAAACGCCTTTTCCTAAAAATTTTGCAACGATATCAATCATTTATGGTTTGATTTCATTTGCATTAATGGTACTGCTTACGCTTTCATTTTTCTACATTTTAGGTTCTGGTAATAGCCCAGTTATAAGCTGGAATTATTCTATTCTAATTGTAGCTATGTTTTTGGGAATAAAAACATATCAACAAAAAATTATTAAAGGCAATATTTCATTTAAAGAAGCTTATGTTTCAGGCGTTTTTGTTGGAATAACTGCATCTGTCTTTTTTTCGTTTTTCATGATTTTTTACTCAAAATACATTGATGTTGAATTTATTAAAAATTTTGTAAGCGAAAATACGATTATCAATAATAAGAAAGTTTCAATCGAAGAAATAAAACAACTGCAACAACAAATTCAATCCATTTCTCCAATTGAAATTGGAATTTATGCTTTTGGACAATTATTGTTATTAAGTCTGTTTTTACCTTTGTTGATATATATTTTCTTTAAACACAAAAAAAATAGTGATAATGAACAGTAATATCAATTATCAATTAATCATTAACAATTAATCATTAACAACATGGATATTTCTATAATTGTACCTCTGTTCAACGAAGATGAATCTTTGGGCGAATTAGCAGCATGGATACATAAAGTTATGATTGAAAATAATTTTTCTTACGAAGTCATTATGATAGACGATGGTAGTAATGATCAATCATGGAATGTAATAGAAAAACTTTCAGTTCAAAATACAGCCATTAAAGGTATAAAATTTAGAAGAAATTACGGAAAGTCAGCTGCTATGAACGTAGGTTTTGAAGCAGCTGCAGGTGATGTTATCATTACGATGGACGCAGATTTACAAGATAGTCCAGACGAAATTCCTGATTTATTCCGTATGATAAAAGAAGAAAACTTTGACATTGTTTCGGGCTGGAAAAAGAAACGCTACGACCCTATTACCAAAACAATCCCTACAAAATTTTACAATTGGACTACACGTAAAATGTCAGGAATAAATTTACACGATTTTAATTGCGGATTAAAAGCATACAAACATGATGTGGTAAAAAGCATAGAAGTATATGGCGAAATGCACCGCTACATTCCTGTAATTGCTAAATGGGCAGGTTTTTCAAAGATAGGTGAAAAAGTAGTATCGCATCAAGCTAGAAAATATGGTATTACTAAATTCGGCTTAGATAGATTTATCAAAGGTTATCTCGATTTAATATCTATTACTTTTGTTTCAAAATTTGGCAAACGCCCTATGCATTTCTTTGGATTAATGGGTACGTTAATATTTATCATAGGTTTTTTTGCTGCAACTTGGTTAGGAGCCGAAAAAATATTTGCTTTATGTCATCATGTAAAAGCTCCATTGGTTACTGATAGTCCTTACTTTTACATCTCTATAGCTTCTATGATAATAGGTGTTCAATTGTTTTTGGCTGGATTTATAGCCGAAATGATTGGAAGAAGTTCTTCAATAAGAAATACATATTTAATTGAAAAAAGAATTGGATAAAGCATTTTATAAAGCTTATAAAGTTTATAAAGTAAAAAGTTAAGTAGGCTAATCTAATCTTTTTATTTTTAGTTTTTTATATTATTTAAAATAATCAAATGCGAATAAAAGAATCTATTGAACAATCCATAGAGTTAAAAGCCAAACTTCTAAAGGATGAACTATTATTAAAAACCATCAGTGAAATTACAGAAGAAATTATTGCAACTTTCAAAAATGATGGTGCAGTTTTATTTTGTGGCAATGGAGGAAGTGCTGCTGATGCTCAACATCTTGCAGCTGAATTTTCAGGTAGATTTTACTACGACAGACCTCCTTTAAATTCGGAAGCTTTACATGTTAATACTTCCTATTTAACAGCTGTTGCCAACGATTATTCTTACAACGAAATTTATGCCCGTTTAGTAAAAGCGAAAGGAAAAAAAGGCGATGTTTTAGTTGGAATTTCCACTTCTGGTAATTCTGAAAATATTGTAAAAGCATTTGAAGTTGCCAAAGAACTTGGAATGATTACAATTGGATTTACTGGCGAAAGTGGTGGTAAAATGAAAGGTTTATCTGATTATCTGATTAACGTTCCTTCTAATGATACTCCTCGTATTCAGGAAGTTCATATTTTAGTGGGACATATTATATGTGAATTGGTTGAATCCAGAATCTTTCCAAGATAAATGCTGACACTTCCTCATAAATTTGATAAAAACTGGTCTTTGTTCTTAGATAGAGATGGTGTAATTAATCACAGATTAATTGATGATTACGTTAAATCACCTTCTGATTTTAAATTCTTACCAGGTGTATTAAATGCATTAGAAATATTTAATCAAATATTTGGAAAAATAATTGTAGTAACAAACCAACAAGGTGTTGGGAAAGGATTGATGACTGAGAATGAATTGCAATTGATTCATCAAAAAATGATAACTCAAATTAAAGACAATAACGGACGCATTGATAACGTTTATTTTTGTCCTGATTTAAAAGGAAGTGGTAGTTTATTCAGAAAGCCAAATATAGGAATGGGATTAAAGGCAAAGAAAGAATTTAAAGAAATAAATTTTAAGAAATCATTCATGATAGGCGATTCTGTAAGCGACATGGGGTTTGGTAAGAAATTAGGAATGAAAACAGTTTTTATTTCCAATAATTCAAACAAGGCTATTTTGCATCCCAGATTAATTGATTTTATTTCACCTTCTTTATTAGATTTTGCGATGCTGATAAAAACTTAAAATAGTTTTTTACATCTACGTTATAAAAGGAATTTTCATTTATTAAATATACATATTTCACTTATTCAGCATTTTAAAAGATATTTTTATTAAACACAAAAAGTAATATGTCAAAAAAAATCGTTTCATTAATAATTTCATTGTTCTGCATCTCAGGTATTGTTTTTTCGCAACAACTAAATGATACATTGAACAAAACAGATAAATCAGGTAAAAAACAAGGTTATTGGAAAAAGAAGGATGAAAAAGGAATACTTAAATATGAAGGTTCATTTGTAAATAATGATCCAACAGGTGAATTCAAGTATTATTATGAAGATGGAAAAATTAGAGCTATTTCAAAGTTTTTTGAGAAAGGTTTGAGGTCATTTACTGTAAGTTATTTCCCAAATGGAAAATTAATGTCAGAAGGTTACTATGTAAGTACTCATAAAGATAGTACTTGGAAATATTACAATGGTTTTGATGTTGTTATCAGGGAAGAGTTTTATCGTAATAATTTAAAAAATGGCGAATGGAAAACATATTATCCTGATGGAAGTTTAACTGATAAAATTACCTGGAAAAACGGAAAGAAAGAAGGTCCTTGGGAGCAGAATTATTCGGGAGGTACATTGAAAACTCAATTTAAGAATGATAAATTAGAAGGTAATTATCAAGTTTTTACACCTTCAGGAAAATTAAGGAATCAAGGGAAATATATAAATAATTTAAAAGAAGGTATTTGGTTTTGGTATGATGAAAAAGGTTTGCCCAACAAAAAATTCGTTTATAAAAATGACAAGTTAAAAGGCAAATATATTGTGCTATATGATACCAAAAAGCCTGTAGAAATAAGTTTCGATAGCATTGCTTATGTTTACGCTAATAGTGGTGTTACTTATATAAAAACCGTTAAAAATTCTCTTATTCAAACTACTAATAAATTCAGTGAGTTAACTGAAATATTAGGTATAGATAATTTTCTATTAATAAATAAAAATTTCCTTGCAAATTTTGCTTCTCTAAAAGGTATAAAACCTTATGAAAGCAATATGTTTAAAGTTCAATTATCTATTCAACCCGAATTTGAAGTAATTGCTGAAGGTGAAAGTGCTATTGCATTAAAAACAATTTTCCCTGATACAAAATAATTGAACTTATTTTCCTTAGGTAATGTATCAAAAATGGTTGGTAATTTTAATTATGCTATCATTAATGAAGTCATACTTAAAGAACCTGCTTGCAACTTATCGTTAAAAAATGAAATAGTTTCCGTTTTTTCTTTGAGTCCGAGTGCATATATCAAAGGTAAATAATGTTCGGGTGTGGGAACTGCTAGTTGAATAGCTTTGCCTTGTTTCTCGTATTTAATTATTGATTCAAAGTCACCTTCCAAAAGCCACTTATTTATGGTTTCTTTGGCTTCAATTGCCCAATCGAAGCCATAATTATCTTTATCTATATTCTTAAAATCAATTAATTGAAGATTATGAACAATATTACCACTGCCAATAATTAATATACCTTTATTGCGTAACGAAGTTATTTGTTTTGCAATAAGATAATGTGTTTCTGAAGGTTGAGTATAATCAATGCTCAACTGAACAACAGGAATGTCAGCATTTGGATAAAGATGCTTGATTACACTCCAGGCTCCATGATCGAGCCCCCAGTTTTCATCTAAATCTGTTTGTGTTTCATTCAATAAGTGTTTGACTTCTTTAGCCAATTCAGGACTTCCTTTGGCAGGATATTGTATATCATATAATTCTTTAGGGAATCCACCAAAATCATGTATTGTTTTGGGTATTTCCATGGCAGTTACTTTTGTGCCTTTTGTAAACCAATGTGCCGAAATACATAATATAGCTTTTGGTTTGGAAATGTATTGTACTATGTTACGAAACCCATCAACAAATTCATTTTCTTCAATTGCATTCATTGGGCTACCATGCCCTAAAAACAATACGGGCATTTTCAGCTCAGAAAATTGATTGTTGAAAAAACTCATTATGATTAAACTTAACTCTTTTTCTGACGCTTACGATCATTTTCATCCAATAGAATTTTTCTTAATCGTAAAGATAATGGAGTAATTTCCAAATATTCATCATCAATAATAAATTCCATAAATTCTTCCAATGAATATTTAGTGGCTGGAACGATGGATACTTTATCATCAGAACCCGAAGCACGCATATTGGTTAGTTTTTTTGTTTTGGTAATATTTATTACCAAATCGTCCTGACGGATATGTTCTCCGATTACCTGACCTGCATAAATAGGATCGTTAGGACTTACAAAGAAACTACCTCTATCCTGCAATTTATCAATGGCATAAGGAATAGCAATACCCGATTCCATAGCTATTAAAGAACCATTGCGTTTGGTAGGAATATCGCCTTTCCAAGGTTCAAATGCTTTGAAACGATGGGCCATTATGGCTTCACCTTCAGTTAAAGTTAATATTGAACTCCTTAATCCAATAATACCTCTCGATGGAATTGCAAATTCTAAATGCAAACGATCGGTTTTGGTTTCTATCTGAACGATTTCTCCTTTACGTTGAGAAACTAATTCAATAACCTTACCTGCTGAAATTTCAGGTGCATGAACGGTTAAAAATTCAATAGGTTCGCACTTTACACCATTTACTTCTTTGGTAATAACACGTGGCTGACCTACCTGTAATTCGTAACCTTCGCGACGCATAGTTTCAATAAGAATTGATAAATGCAAAATTCCACGACCAAAAACAATATAAGCATCCGGTGAATTGGTTTCTTCAACGCGTAAAGCAAGATTCTTTTCAAGTTCTTTAAAAAGTCTATCGCGTAAATGGCGTGAAGTTACAAGTTTACCTTCTTTACCAAAAAATGGTGAATTGTTAATGGTAAAAAACATACTCATGGTAGGCTCGTCAATAGCAATAGGAATTAAAGCCACAGGATTTTCAAAATCAGCAACGGTATCCCCTATTTCAAAATCGTCTAATCCAAGCAAAGCACATATTTCGCCTGGATAGATTTCTTCTTTTATTTTTTCTTTTCCAAGTCCTTCAAAAACATATAATTCTTTAACTTTCGACTTCACTATACGTCCATCACGTTTTACCATCGATACATTCATTCCTGCTTTTAGCAAACCTCTTGAAAGACGTCCAACCGCAATTCTGCCAACATAAGAAGAATAATCTAATGAAGTAATTTGCATTTGCAAACTTCCATGTTCGTATATTGGTTCGGGAATATGCTCGATAATGGTATCTAATAAATAAGTAACATCAGTAGTAGGTGTTTTCCAGTCTTCCGACATCCATCCTTCCTTAGAAGAACCATATACTGTTGGGAAGTTTAATTGGTCTTCGGTTGCATCTAAGTTGAACATTAAATCGAAAACGGCTTCGTGGGTAAGTGCAGGATCGCAATTGGGTTTATCTACTTTATTTATAACTACAATTGGTTTTAAATTCAAAGCCAAGGCTTTTTGTAATACAAAACGGGTTTGAGGCATAGGTCCTTCAAAAGCATCTACCAACAATAAAACGCCATCAGCCATATTCAACACGCGTTCCACTTCGCCACCAAAATCGCTGTGACCGGGAGTATCTATAATATTTATTTTAAATCCTTTGTAACGTACTGATACATTTTTTGATAAAATAGTAATTCCTCTTTCTCTTTCTAAATCATTGCTATCGAGTATTAAATCGCCCATAGCCTGATTGTCTCTAAAAAGTTTTACCTGATGTAAAATTCTATCAACAAGCGTAGTTTTACCGTGATCGACGTGGGCTATGATAGCAATGTTCCTGATATTCTGCATAATATTATTTTTTTTGCACTCTGTTTTTGAATTTGCAAAAATACGCTTTTAATCCTTACGAAAATACTATTGCTAAACTAAATTGCTATAAACCTGCATAGAATATTGTAATTTGTTGGTTTTAAAACTATCTGTAAATAAAATTAATGAAATGTTCATATAAAAATAATATGAATGACGGTTGATAACTAAACCTTGCATTTTCCTCCTAATCTCTAATAAAATCTGAGTATTTAAAGCGTTTTTTATTTGCAACAATAATAATAGGCTTTACACCAGCCGTAAGACAACTATATTAGAAAATAGTGACGTTATGCCCACCGTAAGACTACTATATTACAATATAGTGACGTTATGCTCACCGTAAGATTACTATATTACAATATAGTGACGTTATGCCCACCGTAAGACTACTATATTAGAATATAATGACGTTACGGTCACCGTGAGGTCATATTGTAACAACATACTTGTTCTAAGGCCGCCGTGAAATCATATCTTTACATCGAACTAACAATATGGCCACTAAAAGACATTTTTTTTGTAATAAATTTAAAACCGTTTGAAAATTTATTAAATAAAATACATGATAATAAATTAATGTATTTTTGTAGCTATAAAAAAACCATGTCATTAATAGAACAATCTGTTCTATATAATAAATAGTAAGCAAGACAGTTTGAAAAAATAAAATAATAAACATAAACAAGTGATGAAAAAGATATTAATAATAAACGGTCATCCCGATAAAGAAAGTTTATGCTATCAGTTTGCAATGAGCTATAAAAAAGGAGCAGAAAATGCTGCATCCGAATGCATATTGATCAATCTAATAGATTTGCATTTCGACCCTATCTTACACTTTGGATACAGACAAAGAACCGAACTTGAACCTGATTTACTAAAAGTACAGAATGATATTTTAAATGCAGACCATTTGGTTTTTATATATCCAACATGGTGGGGCACTTATCCTGCCTTATTAAAAGGTTTTATCGACAGAGTTTTTCTTCCGAAATTTGCTTTTAAGTATCGTGATAACTCTTTGCTTTGGGATAAATTACTAAAAGGAAAATCTGCTCGGCTTATTGTTACAATGGATACACCTAAATGGTATTATTCATTAGTATATAAAAGTCCGGGGCATAATTCAATAAAAAAAGGAGTTTTAGAGTTTTGTGGAATAAGCCCTGTAAAGATTACTACATTTGGCCCGGTTAAATCTTCAGATGATAATAAACGTAAAAAATGGATTAATCAGGTAGAAAAACTTGGAGAAGAATTAAAATAGCACACACATTAAAGCAAATCTAATTAACGTATCACTTATCAACTATAAATAAATATCAAAATTCTTCATCAATTATGAACGGCACCCCAAAAGTTAGACAAAAAACTTTTGGGGTGTTTTTTCATACCTGCATTAAAATACTTGTCAAAAACAATACAGATATAAAATTTTCCTTTTATCTTTGATACCGATTAAAAGAAATTGAAAATACAATAATAATATAACCGATATGACTGATACTAAAATCAATAAAATTGCAATGATTACTGGAGCTACAGCCGGTATTGGGAAAGCAACAGCATATAAATTTGCTAAAGAACATTACAATTTAATTCTCACAGGCCGAAGAGCTGCAATATTGGAAGAAGTAAGCAAAGATTTGGAGCAAACTTATGGCATTGCGGTGTACAAAATGGTACTGGATGTAAGAGATAATAACGAAGTAGAAAAACAAATCAAGGCTTTGCCCGATGCATGGAAAAAAATAGATGTACTGCTTAACAATGCAGGATTGGCAGTTGGATTAAATCCCATTCAAGATGGGCTTATCGAAGACTGGGAACGCATGATAGATACCAATATAAAAGGATTGCTTTATGTTTCGCGAGCAATTAGCCCTTTAATGATTAAAAATGAAAAAGGTCACATTGTAAATATAGGTTCTATTGCAGGTAGAGATGCTTACCCCAATGGAAATGTATATTGTGGCACCAAAGCAGCTGTAGATTCAATTACCAGAGGTATGAGAATAGATTTATTAAAACATGGCATCAAAGTAACTTTAATAGAACCAGGAGCTGTAGAAACAGAATTCTCAGTAGTACGTTTTAAAGGCGATCAGGAAAAAGCAGATAATGTTTACAAGGGATTTACACCCTTAAAAGCCGAAGATATTGCCGATGCAGTATATTATGTTTGCTCTTTGCCACAACATGTAAATATTAATGATATGCTTATAATGCCAACTTCACAGGCAGCAGCAACTATTATTGATAAAAAACTATAAACTAAAAATGAAATCAAAGAAACTTGTATTAATTAGCTTAAGCATATTAATCTTACATTTTGCTTCTTATTCGCAAATAAGAGGCGATTTTAGAGTTGCAGCCCTAAGCGAAGTTTCTTTTTTCAATTCAGGAACACTTACTTCTTATGGTTTATCAGCAGAGTTCTTTGTTCATAAAAATTTTAGTTTGAATTATCAATATAGCTTCGGTATTAATCAAAACAATAATGAATATTTCCATTTCCCAGGAGCTGTGGCGGGTTTGATTGAAATGTTCCGATCCGATTCTTATTTTCTAACTTCAAGCACCAACGATGAAGGATGGGCATATTTATTATTCCTTACTTTTGTTTTACCCGAAGGCGTTAGTTTTCACACTTATCCTCGCCAATGGATTGAATTAGCACCTTTTATAAATCCGTTTTCAACTGATTTCAATATATTAGATAATAAGCGTTCCACAATTACCTTATCAGTCGGTATGAAATTACATCTAAAACCAACAGAATCATTCTCAATATCGCCTCATTTTGGGTTGAAACATATATATAGAAACGGAAAAGTAGGAAATTTCTGGGGATTATCAATGAGCTGGTTATTTTGATGTATGATATAAGAATTTTACACTTAAGTATCTAAGAAACAATCAATATTTTTAACTCTAAATTTGATGAAAGAAAGCCCCCAAATATATATTGCACTACCTGCTTTAAATGAGTTGGAAAACCTCCCCTTTTTCATTCATGATTTGCAACAGCAATCTTTCAAAAACTATATTCTTTACGTTTGCATAAATCAACCTGATGAATGGTGGAATATTCCCGAAAAAAGAAATATTTGTGAAAACAATCAACAATCTATCCAATATCTAAAAGGTTTAAAAAATATAAATACAGAAATTATTGATTGTAGTAGTAAAGGGAATGCATGGAAAGGAAAACAATTTGGTGTAGGATGGGCTCGCAAAATACTAATGGATGCTATAAACAAAGTTGCAAATGCAAATGATATTGTTGTAAGTATTGATGCAGATACTCACTTTAATTCCAATTATCTTAAATCAATTGTTCATTCGCTTCAATTACATCAGGAAGCAATGGCAATTTCAGTGCCATATTATCATCCGTTAACCGATAATGAAGCTGCTAATAGAGCCATATTACGCTACGAAATTTATATGCGTTATTATGCAATCAATTTATGGAGAATTGCAAGTCCATTTAATTTTACGGCATTGGGTTCTGCAATAGCATTTCCAGTGTGGGCTTATCGAAAAATAGGTGGTATTTCACCTATGAAAAGTGGCGAAGACTTCTATTTTCTTCAAAAGTTTTGCAAAACAGCTAAAATCCTCAATTGGAATCCCGAAAAAGTATATCCCGCTGCAAGATTCTCCGATAGGGTATTCTTTGGTACAGGACCTGCCATGATCAAAGGCAACAATGGAGATTGGAGCAGTTATCCTATTTATCATTATTCATTATTCGATAAAATAGAAAAAACCTATACGTTATTTCCTAATTTATACTACATAGATATAGATTTACCAATTGCTGATTTTTTGAACGAACAGTTTCGCAATGATAAGTGGTGGTTATTGTTAAGGAAGAACTTTAGAACCCAAGCTCATTTTGTAAAAGCTTGTTACGAAAAATTGGATGGTTTAAGAACTTTACAATTTTTAAAAGCATCACAAGCATTTATAGAAAAAAGTGACGAAATATGTTTATTTGAATTCTTTGCAAAATTCTACCCCAAAGCCATTGCACAACTACAATTAAGTATAGGCCTTGAATTTAACAAACTATCTATTGATGAATTAAATAATATTAGAAACTATCTGATGGAAATAGAAGAAAATTATCAGAAACCAACACAAAATGAATAATAGCAAACTTTTAACTATAACAGGTCCCACAGCAACAGGCAAAACAAGATTAGTTAGTTTGGTTGCCAATAAACTAAAAGGGGAAATCATAAGTGCCGATTCGCGTCAGGTATATAGAGGTATGAATATTGGTACAGGAAAGGATTATGAAGATTATATAGTAAACGGAATTCATACACCATTTCATTTGGTGGACATAGCAGATGCAGGTTCTGAATATAATGTTTTTAGTTTTCAAAAAGATTTTCTAATAGCGTATCAACAAATTAATGAACGTGGGAATACTCCAATCCTATGTGGCGGAACAGGTATGTATATTGAATCAATATTGGCTGGCTATAAATTAATAAATACTCCAATAAATGAGGAATTCCGTTTTAGTTTGAAGGATAAAACAAATGAGGAGTTAGAATTACAGCTTTCTCAATTAAAGTCTCTGCACAATACTACAGATACTTCCAACAGAGAAAGACTAATAAGAGCCTTGGAAATAATAAATTATAAAACTACCTCTATCGAAATGTTTGATTTCCCAAAAATCTCTTTTACACTAATAGGTATTTGGTTTGAAAGAGAAATTATTCGTCAACGCATAACCCAACGCTTACAATTACGTTTAAAATCAGGGATGATAGAAGAAATTGAACAATTATTGAAAAATGGTTTAACTCCCGAGCAATTAAAGTTTTATGGTTTAGAATATCGTTATATTACCATGTATATTAACAGTGAAATTACTTATGATGAAATGTTTGGCTTATTAAACACAGCCATTCATCAGTTTGCCAAACGCCAAATGACATGGTTCAGACGAATGGAAAAGAGAGGATTTGAAATACATTGGATAGATGGACAGAAAAATGAAGCAGCGAAAGTGGAAGAAATCATTAAATTGTATTAAAAAACAAACTTCAAGCAATATATTTGTTTCACTTAAATCGGGATTAGAAATTTTGAGTAATTATGTTTTTCTAAACTATCTTTTCGAAAGGAAGAATTTTTAGCATTATTATTTAAAAATTTGATATCAGAATTATTAAAATATAATCTTGATTTTCAATAAAAACTTTATTCGTTAAAGCATGTTAATAATAAAAAAATGATTTCATGGATATAATAGAAAATTTTAACTGGAGATATGCCACCAAACGCATGAATGGTGAACAAGTGGCAGAAGAAAAAATAAGCACAATACTTGAATCTATTCGTTTAGCTCCATCTTCTCTGGGCTTACAACCCTATAAAGTATTGGTTATTAAAGATAAGGATTTAAGAGAAAGAATAAAAGAAGTATCATATAATCAACCTCAAATTACAGAATCTGCTTATTTACTTGTATTTGCAGTTTGGAAAGATGAATATGAAGAAAAAACTGAAGACTATATTCAACTTATTGCAAAAACGAGAAATCAATCTTTAGATAGTTTGCAGGACTATAAAAGTCGAATTTTAGGACTATTCTCAACAATTGACAAAGTTTCATGGGCATCACGTCAGGTATATATTGCATTAGGTTTTGGACTCACTACCTGTGCAATGCTTAAAATTGATAGTACACCTATGGAAGGTTTTATAAATGATGAATTGGATAAATTATTAGAATTGGATAAACATGGATTAAAATCAGTTGTAATGATGGCTATTGGAAATCGAGACGAAGCCAATGATTACCTGACAGGACAAAGAAAAGTAAGGAGATCTGACGAAGATTTTTTTATTAGATTATAAAGAAATTGCACTTATGTTGCTGTTTTCATTGGTTTTGAATCATTTATTCTATGTTTTTCTATTAACAAACCGATGTTAATAAAATATTAAAGAAAAAAAAGATACTTTGGCATGAATTTAGTATCTTTGTTCTTGAAATTTAAAAACCATTTATTAACTAAATTTTTAAAAAAATGAAAAAAGGTTTAATTTTAATTAGTATTGTATTATTTACTGTATTTTCAGTAAGTGCTCAGACTTTGGTATCTAAAAAAGGAATACCAATTTTACCACAAAAAGGCGACTTCGCAATTGGCGTTGCTGCAACTCCATTCCTAGATTTCTTTGGAAATATAGCAAAAATTAATAGCGGTTCAACTTTTTCTAGCTCTGCTGCTTTTAATGCTTTAACTCCTAATGTAATTTATGGAAAGTATTTCTTAACTGATAACATGGCTGTAAGAGGTAAAATTAGAATTGGAAAAAATTCTTCTACACAAACTATTTCTAATGTTATTAAAAGTAACCTTACCGCTCCTGCAACTCCAGAATACGTTGAAGATAAATGGACACGTAGTACTACAGATATCGTACTTTCTGCTGGTCTTGAAAAAAGAAGAGGTTATGGAAGATTGCAAGGTTTTTATGGTGCTGAAGCAACAATTTCTATTCAAGGTGGTCAAAAAGATTCTTATGAATATGGAAATGCTATAACCACAGACTTTAAAAATCCAGCAAGACATAATTTTGGATCAAACAATCCTGCTGCTGGTACTTGGGTTACCGAAACATCTACAAGTGCTGTTTTTGGATTAGGTGTTGGTGCTTTTGTAGGTGTTGAATATTTCTTTGCTCCAAAAATGTCAATTGGTGGAGAATTTGGTTGGGGAATTGGTTTTAATCAAGGACCAACTGTAGCTGGCTCTACTGAAGGTGTTGTTGAATATTGGGATAATGCAACTTCTGCTGTAAAATCTTTAACTGTTCCAGGAGGGAAAACATCTACTTTTAACATTGATACAAAACAAACTGGTGGTAATATCTTTTTATTATTCCACTTCTAAACATTTAATTATGTAAAATAAAAAAAGAGGAGTTTTGCTCCTCTTTTTTTATGCATTTTAAAATTTGAAAACGCTGTTATATCAAGTTTTAATTCGAGTTTAATTACCATTATATTGTCTACAAAAGTTTTTCAGTCCACACTCTTCACATTTAGGTTTACGTGCAATGCAAACATATCTTCCATGTAAAATTAGCCAATGATGAGCTATTGGGATTATTTTTTCTGGAATGTTTTTTACCAATTGCATTTCTGTTTCTAAAGGATTTTTAGAATGCGTAGTTAAACCAATTCTTTCAGAAACCCTAAATACATGTGTATCAACAGCCATTGCTGGTTTGTTGAAAACAACAGATGCAATAACATTGGCTGTTTTACGACCAACACCAGGTAATTTTTGCAATTCATCAACATCTTCAGGCATTTTTCCATCAAAAATTTCTATCAAGCCTTTTGCCATTCCCAATAAATTTTTGGCTTTATTATTGGGATAAGAACATGATTTAATTAAATCATATACATCTTCTTGCGAAGCCTTAGAAAGTGTTAATGCATTAGGAAATTTTTTAAACAATGGAGGGGTAATTATATTTACTCTTTTATCGGTACATTGTGCCGAAAGAATAACAGCCACAAGCAATTGGAATGGATCAGCGTAACTAAGTTCCGTTTCTGCAATTGGTTGATTTTTGCTAAAATACTCAATAACTAATCGAAATCTTTCTTTAGTAGTAAGCATATATTTTAAATATAGGTTTAAATAACTAAAAATCTTTATTAAACCTGTATGACTAATTTGAAATTAAACCAAATGTACCAATGGATTGTAATTTTATAATATTCAAAGATTTTGAATAATTAATCAAATTTTGAATAATATGTTTTCCAGGTAAAAGGTTATCTTCCTCAATCTTTTTTGCTTGATTAACAGAAAACATATTTTGATTGTATAACAAATTATTGGAATGGAGAGTGTAGCTTTTTTTCATAGGCTTTGTAAATATTTTTAAACATTATACAAAGTAAACGAAAAAAAAATATGAATATTGTAATTAAATAAAAAAATTATGCAGAAAGTTGTATTGATTTTTCTTTCATCATTTTTCGCATATTAATAAGAGCATACCTCATACGTCCAAGTGCAGTATTTATACTTACATTTGTATGTTCTGCTATATCTTTAAAACTCATATCTGCATAATGACGAAGAATGATTACCTCTTTTTGTTCATCAGGTAGCATTTCAAGCAGTGATTTAACATCTGCATGAATTTGTTCAGTTATCATTTTTTCTTCAATGGATTCATCATATACTTTAATCGTATCAAAAATATTAAATTCATCTTTATTTTCGATTGTTGGTATTTTTTTAATCCTTCTAAAATGATCAATGGTAAGATTATGAGCAATGCGCATTGCCCATTGAATAAATTTCCCTTCTTCCTTATAAAAACCAGAACGAATAGTATTGATAATTTTGATAAAAGTATCCTGAAAAATATCTTCAGCAATAGCTTTATCCTTAACTATCATAAGAATATATGAAAAAATCTTTTTTTGATGACGGGAAATCAAACATTCGAGCATTTGGTGATTACCATCTAAATATTTAGCAATTAGCTCATTGTCAGTTAAAACATCAGCATTCATGCGAACCTCCTTTTGTTAAGTGAAAAAAGAGTAAATATTTATTCGATAAGAGCCCTCCTGTATTTTTGGTTAAAAATGAATTTCTTTTTAATTAAGTCGCAAAGATAATATATTTTTTGGCAAAACAAGCTTTTATTTGAATTATTTGTATTTATTTTCAAATTAAGTTTATTCTATATTTTAGCATTTTAAAATTTAGTATTTTTGGCAATAAAATTTAGCTATAAAATGCAATCTAAAAATATTGATAAACAGAATACTAAAGAATTTATTTTAATTAAAGGAGCAAAAGTTCATAATTTAAAAAATATAGATATTGCTTTGCCTCGCAACAAAATTATTGTCATTACAGGTTTATCAGGTTCAGGGAAATCTTCTTTAGCTTTTGACACTTTGTATGCTGAAGGTCAGCGTCGTTATGTAGAAAGCTTGAGTGCTTATGCTCGTCAGTTTTTAGGCAGAATGTCGAAACCTGATGTAGATTATATCAACGGAATTTCGCCTGCAATTGCCATTGAGCAAAAAGTTAACAACCGCAATCCACGATCTACAGTTGGAACTTCTACAGAAATTTATGAATATTTAAAATTACTTTTTGCACGAATTGGAAAAACAATTTCACCTATTTCAAGTAAAGAAGTAAAAAGAGATAGTGTTACCAATGTGGTTGATTACATATTTTCACAATCAGAAAACACAAAAGTTATAATTTCTGCACCTTTGTTAACCAAATTAGGTCGTAATTTAGAAGAACAATTACAAATAATAATTCAACAAGGATTTACAAGACTTATAGCTGAAAATAAAATTGTAAAAATTGAGGAATTTCTTCAAAAACTGCCTAAAAAATCTAAAATTATTTCAATTTTAATTGATAGAATAGTAGTAAAAAAAGAGGACGACGACTTGGCTTCAAGATTGGCTGATTCAGTACAAACGGCTTTTTTTGAGGGCGAGGGCGAATGTAAAGTGGAATGTTTCGATGAAGAAAAATCAATTAATAAAATAACTTTTTCAAACCGCTTTGAATTAGATGGAATAACATTTGAAGAACCAAGCGTTAATTTATTCAGTTTCAACAATCCTTACGGAGCTTGTAAAACTTGTGAAGGTTTTGGTTCTGTAATTGGAATTGACGAAGACCTTGTTATTCCTAATAAAGCTCTCTCTATATATGAAGATGCAGTTGCTTGTTGGAAAGGTGAAAAAATGAGTGAATGGAAAGAACAATTAATAAAAGTAGCTTACAAATTTGACTTTCCAATACATAAACCTTATTATGATTTATCAGAACCACAAAAAGAATTACTTTGGATTGGGAATAAAGAATTTGGAGGAATCAACGATTTTTTTAAATATGTAGAAGAACAAACGTATAAAATTCAATATCGTGTGATGCTTTCACGATATCGAGGTAAAACGGTTTGTCCCGATTGTAAAGGAACTCGCTTACGTAAAGATGCTGCTTATGTTAAAGTTACTGGCAAATCAATAACAGACATTGTTTTAATGCCTGTAAACGAAGCACTTTTATTTTTTAAAAACATTCAACTTACTGATTTTGATTACAAAATAGCCAAAAGGCTCTTAACTGAAATCACAAACCGTTTGCAAGTAATTGAAGATGTTG
>CAZUCB010000045.1:16901-18952 GCA_964618755.1 uncultured Bacteroides sp.
GACGAACCAAGCATTGGATTGCATCCACGCGACACACATCGCTTGATTAAAGTACTTTCGCAATTGAAAGCACTCGGAAATACTGTTATTATTGTAGAGCATGACGAAGAAATTATGAAATCGGCAGATCACCTGATTGATATTGGCCCTTTGGCTGGAATACATGGTGGTGAAGTTGTTTTTGAAGGTAACTTTGATGCTTTGTTAAAAGACAAGAATAGTTTGACTGCCAAATATCTGAACGGGATTAAAAAAATAGAAGTTCCCGAAAAAAGACGCAAATGGAAAGATTTTATAACAATTAATGGCGTTCGTGAAAATAATTTAAAAGCCATTGATGTAAAGTTTCCATTAAATATAATGACTGTTGTTTCAGGTGTTAGCGGATCAGGAAAATCCTCATTAATAAAAACAGTATTGTATCCTGCATTAAAAAAATTATATGGCGGTTATGGCGAAAGAACAGGTAAGTTCGATAAAATTGAAGGAGACTACAACAAAATTACAGATGTTGAATTTGTTGACCAAAACCCGATTGGGAAATCATCGCGTTCAAATCCTGCCACTTATGTAAAGGCTTATGATGAAATCAGAACCTTGTTTTCCGAGCAACAATTAGCAAAAACACGTGGATATAAACCTGGAATTTTCTCTTTTAACATTGAAGGCGGAAGATGCGAAGAATGCGAAGGTGATGGTTTTGTGAAAATTGAGATGCAGTTTATGGCTGATGTTACTTTAGTTTGTGAAAGTTGTGGAGGAAAACGTTTTAAAGATGAAGTACTTGATGTTAGATTTAAAGAAAAAAACATTACAGATGTTCTAAATAAGACAGTAAACGAATCTTTAGAATTTTTTAGTGAGAATCAAAAACCTTCTTCTTTAGAAAATAGGATTCTTCATAAGTTACAACCTTTGGCAGATGTAGGATTAGGATATATAAAATTAGGACAATCTTCTAGTTCATTGAGTGGTGGGGAAGCTCAACGTATTAAATTAGCATCTTTTTTATCAAAAGGTTTTTCGGAAAAACCTACACTATTTATTTTTGACGAGCCCACAACTGGACTTCATTTTCATGATATCAATAAATTAAAATCTGCATTTGATGCATTAATAGCAAACGGACATACTGTAATTGTTATTGAACATAATATGGACATAATTAAATGTGCTGATTGGATAATAGATTTAGGACCTGATGGAGGTATCGATGGAGGCGAAATTATATTTGAAGGATTGCCTGAAGATATTGTTAAATGTAAAAACTCGCATACAGCCAAATTTTTGATTAATAAGCTTAAATAATATACAAGTTTTATGGAGGAGGATTTTTGGTATGCTCGTACAGCTTTACTTTTGGGTAATAATAACATTGAAATACTTGAAAAATCTCATGTGCTAATAGTTGGATTAGGAGGCGTAGGAGCTTATGTTGCAGAACAACTTTGTAGAGCAGGAATTGGAAAAATAACAATTGTAGATGGTGATACTGTTCATGCTAGCAATAGAAATCGACAAATCGGAGCATTAATTAGCAATGAAGGTAAGCTAAAAGCTGAAGTGATTGCAAGTCGTTTAAGAGATATAAATCCTGAAATTCAACTTGAAGTAATATCTGAATATATTAAAGATCAGCGCTTGGTAGATATTATAAAGAAAGCTCCTTACGATTATGTGGTTGATGCAATTGATACCCTTTCGCCAAAGATATATTTAATTTCTACTGCAATTCAATCAGGATTGAAATTAATAAGTTCCATGGGATCTGGAGGTAAAACTGACCCATCTCAGGTTCACATTGCTGATATTTCCCAAACACATATTTGTCCTTTAGCCGATATCTTACGAAAAAAAATACATAAGTTAGGTATTTATAGCGGTTTTAAAACCGTTTTTTCTACAGAACAAATCCCAAAACATGCTACTATACTCAACGATAATGAGCCCAATAAGAAAACAACTGTTGGCACTATTTCTTACATGCCAGCTATTTTCGGGTGCTTAATTGCATCAGTAGTTATAAGAGAGTTATTGGGAGAAAATATCAA
>CAZUCB010000046.1:0-18485 GCA_964618755.1 uncultured Bacteroides sp.
AAGGGTTTTGTTGGGCAATACATCACAAGGTGTTAAAACACTTTTCTTGATAGCAGGAAGATTTTTAATATCGTCAGGCTCCGAAATAAAATAGCCAACCCATGTTTTTTGTGCAAACATTACGCTGAAAATATTGGCTATAAATCCAAGGGGATGTTTTTGGAACAATATAAAAATAGGGGAGAGCGCCAATAAAAATAATGCAAAAGCGATATCCAATAATCTTTTATTTCGTTGATTGTTGGGTTTGTTGATGGCATTGATATCAATAATATATAAGTCGCCCGAAGTATTGATTGAATTGCTGCCAATGAGGAATAAACTTTCGGGAGGTGCTATTTTGTAATCGATGGCTTTGTTTTTGAGCTCCGACATTTTGCTGATAATAGCAGCTGCCGATAAACTTTTGGCACAAAAGATAACTTCATCAATTTTATATATTTCGATAATATCTTTTATTTGCGAAAAGTTGCCTATAAAGTTTTTGTTATTGCTTTGGTCGCTGGTATTTACTAAACCTATAAATCCGGGATTGATATTGGTTTTTCTTAATAAATCGGCAACCCTTTCGGCTTCTTCGGCATCGCCTGCAATGATAAATCTTTTATTGATGTTTTCGCCCAAGCGAAAAGTTTTTATTTTAGTTAAATGCAAAAATAGTCTGATGCTGATCATCGAAACTACGCTCCATATCGCTCCCAATAATATCATTGCTCTCGAAAACCTGAAAGAAGCATTGAGCAAAGCATAAATTACCAGAATAATTATAGTTCCAATGGCAATTCCTTGAAATACTTTGCTCAGCTTGTGTGGCTTTTCGTAACCTCCGGCAAATAAAAAACTCAACAACCAGATAAGAATATAGGCAGGAACTACCAATAAAATATATTCAATAGGGTAGTATTCATAATCAATAGAAAGAAAATAATGCGACCAATAGTTTTTTAGCAGATAAATACCTCCCCATAGTATCAGAAAGTCTAAAACCGGCAGCAATAGTTTGCTGAAAAAACGCTTGACAATAGATAAAGTAGCCCTGAGATAAATGGCAGTATTGATGAGCACTGAGAACAAACGGGCGTTTTTTTGCGAAAAATGTTTCTGAGCGAAAATAATCATGGCATTGTAAAAAACAAACACATAGTTTACACTGCTTTTCTTGGTGCTTTCGCCTTTGTAATGAATAATGCGTGTATCGGGGAAATATACGTTTTTATATCCTGCTTTTATAATACGATACGAAAGGTCAATGTCTTCACCATACATAAAAAAAGCTTCATCCAACAATCCTATTTCATCCAATACGCTTTTGCGCATCATCATAAAAGCACCAGCCAATATTTCCACCTCATGAATTTGGTTGTTATCTAAATAACTTAAATGATATTTTCCAAACTTCTTTGATTGCGGAAATAGTTTCGACAAACCGAATATTTTATAAAAAGCAACTTCGGGCGTAGGTAATCCACGTTTTGATTCAGGCAAGAAATTACCTTTACCATCAATCATTTTAACACCCAATCCTCCTGTTTCAGGATTTTGATCCATGTATTGAATTACTTTCTCAAAAGTATCACTTTCTACAACCGTATCGGGGTTCAGCAATAAAACATATTCGCCTTTCGACTGAACAATAGCCTGATTGTTCGCTTTTGAAAAGCCTCTGTTATCTTTATTTTCAATTAATTTTACGAAAGGGAACTTATCGTGCAGCATTTTAACAGAAGCATCCACAGAATTATTATCAACCACGAATATTTCGGTATCAATGTTTTTACACGCTATCTGAACAGAATGCAAACATTGCTCCAAAAAATATTCAACGTTGTAATTAACAATAATGATTGATAGTTTCATTTCCGTTTAATCTTTTTTCTAAAGTACTTATAAGTACTTAGAGTACTTAGAGTACTTAGAGTATTTATAGTAACTCAATAATTAATAATTTAATATATTAATTCCCCTTTCCCCTTTATCCTTTATCCTTTATCCTTTATCCTTTATCCTTTCTCAATGCATTGGAATTAAAAAAGCAACACCAATACCTAAAAGTACCGTAATAAATTTTTGTATATTGTATTGATGATTTTCACTGGTTTCAAATAATATTGATGTTGAAACATGTAAGAAAATACCTACCACAACACCCAAAATCATATCAAAATAATTGCTCAGATTACCTGTCATTTCCGAACTGATAAAATTACTCAATATCGAACCTGCAGGTGTCATTAATGCGAAAAAGGCCAAATAAATAATAGCTCTTTTTTTTGTCAAACCTCTTTGCAAAAAGATACTCATCAATACAATAGAAATAGGAATATTATGAATAATAATACCTACTGTAAGAGAATGCTGAACCTGTTGATTAAAACTTTCAACTATCGGCATTCCTTCTAAAAATGCATGAATGCAAATTCCTATCATTAACCCGATAGGAGCAACTTTAGGAAAATGGTCGCTATGATCGTGCTTTTCCTCACATTCATGTGCATGTCCGTGACCGTGTTCTATACCTTTTGTAAGCAATTCAAGTAAAAGTTGTAGTACAAAGCCAATAAGAATGAATGCTCCAATATTTGCGGTTTCTTTTTCGAATATTTCTGGAACTAAATTTAAGAAGCTGATTGCTAATAAAAAGGCACCACTAAAAGCCAATAGTAATTTAAGCACTTTAGGATTCTCTGTTTTAAAAAGGAAAAGAGAAGAGCCGCTGAGAATTACAGTAATAAATAAAAAAAAGTAGAGAATTAAATTTTCCATAAATCGTTGGATTGAATTGCAAAAATAAGCAATTAATTTTTATGAATTTGTAAAACGAGCTAAAGCAATAATTGTTTTTTGTCAGATGCAATATTTTTAAATGCGTTACCAATATTTTCAATCAAATCGCCTGCTATTAATGATTCTTCAGAAAACGCTGTTGCATATAAATCTCCGGCCAATCCATGCAAGTAAACACCTAATATTGCAGCGTCAAATGGTTTGTATTTTTGAGATAATAAACCGCTAATAATTCCTGTTAAAACATCACCACTACCAGCTGTTGCCATACCCGGATTGCCTGTATTATTGAAATAGCAATTGCCTTCGGGTGTGCTTATTGCAGTATGAGCTCCTTTTAAAACAATATAGATATGATGTTTTACTGATAATTCCCGTTGAAGTTGATTGCGTTCAAAATCATTCTTAGCTTTTTGGGTAATACGTTCAAATTCCTTAAAATGTGGAGTTAATATACTGTTTTTAGGAATGAGATTTAACCATTCTTTGTTTTCTCCCAGAATATTTATCGCATCAGCATCTATTACCATTGGATTCTTAGATTTTTGCAATAATTCTTTAAAACCTTGCTGTGTTTGAATATCAGTTCCAATACCCGATCCAATACCGACAACATCATATTTTTCAATGTCATGGATACATGTAAATAAATTGTCATTAATATCTGTTTCGCACATAGCTTCGGGAACTGCAGTCTGTAAAATTGCCAGCCCATTTTTAGGACAATGTAAACTAAGCAAGCCAACACCGCTTCGCAAACAAGATTTAGCAGAAAGTACAGCGGCTCCCATTTTACCTAAACTTCCGCATATCAATAAAGCATGGCCGTAACTTCCTTTGTGGGCAATCTTTTTACGAGGCTGATATATTTTGCTGATGATTGTATCATCTATTAAATAATTATACGTTTGAGCTTCATTAATATAATTTAAAGATAAATTGATGGGTAAAATCTTCCATTCTCCAACATATTGATAGTTTTGAGGAAACATAAAAGCTAACTTAGGTAATTGAAAACTTAAGGTAGTATTGGCTTTTATTATTATATCTTCTGGTGAATTGCTGATATCGCAAAACAAACCGGAAGGAATATCAATCGCAATTATTTCATTTTCTAATTTACCTATGTGTTTTATTACATCTGCAATTATACCTTCAGTTGGTTTATTCAATCCCGAACCCAAAATGGCATCAATAATAATGTTGTCTTTTTTAATCTCAGGGATTTCTTCTACTGAATTAACTTCAAAAACAGGAATATTTAATTCAGATAGTCTTTGTAAATTGATTTCAAAATCTTTTGATCTATTATTGGAATGATGGATGACAATTACTTGAACAGGAGAACCTATTTCCTGCCACATTCTGGCTATAGCCAAACCATCGCCGCCATTATTTCCCATACCGCAAAATACAGTAAGTTCAGTAAAAACATCATAATGATTGTTTAGCCATTGTAAACAGGCATTAGCTGCTCGTTCCATTAAGTCTATAGATTCAATAGGCTCGTTTTTAATTGTAAAAGCATCCGCTTCTCTAATGGATTCGATAGCTAATATTTTCATTATATTGTGTTTATTATTGCAGTTTTTAAACTTTCTTTTCTTCCTCTACTAATTCTTCTAAATAATAAGTATCATCATTTTCATCGTCATCTTCCCAATGGTATTCAATTTTCTGAGGACCTTCGTTTTTGAAATATATGGCAAAAACAATACCTGCAATAAATCCCATTAAATGCGATTCCCATGATATTTCTTGTTGAATATTATTGGGAAAAATACCCCAAATTAAACCTCCGTAAATAAATAAAACAAACATCGAAAGTGCCATTAATCGTGTGTGTTTTCTTATAATTCCACTGACAAAGATAAATGCAGCCAGTCCATAAATAATACCACTTGCTCCAATGTGCCAGGCAGGACGTGCAATTATCCAAACCCATATATTTGTAGTTAGGTAGATGTAAATGAAGATTCTAAAACCAATTTCTCTGTAAAAATAAAAGAGTGCCGTGCTAAGTATAAATAAAGGGATGGAATTAGCATACAAATGCTTAATGTCAGCATGAATAAAAGGTGCAAATAAAATACCTGGTAAACCTTCGATTTTTAAAGGATATATTCCCAGAAAATCGAAATGCATATTGAGCATATATTCAATAAACTTTACCAACCAAATGATTATGATTATTGAAACAGGAATAACAATACTATTTAAAAATCTTTTCTTTTCAGCATTCATTGTTGTGTATCCTTCAGTTTTAAATAGCAAATCTAATTCAAAAAAACATATAAATCTAAATTATTGGCAAATTAAATGAATTATAAGTAATAAGAAGCCCTGTAGTGTTAAAAACCACAGGGCTTCTCTTATACTAATGTTTTTTAATATAAAGTATAAATAGTATTACTTTACAGCAATGGTTTCTATTTCAACCATTACACCCAATGGAAGTCCTTTTACTGCAAATGCAGCTCTTGCTGGAGGATTTTCGGCATAATACTTACCATAAACTTCGTTCATAGCTGCAAAATGTTCCATATCACTTAACAAACATGTTGATTTTACTACATTAGCAAATGTATAGCCTGCTTCTTTTAAGATAGCTTCTATGTTTTTCATTACTTGTTCGGTTTGCTCTTTTATGCCACCCTCTACTACTTTTGCAATTGCAGGATCTATAGGTATTTGTCCCGAAATAAATAGCATGCCATTGGCTTCTATAGCTTGACTGTAAGGGCCAATAGCTTTTGGTGCATCTTGCGTATTGATTATTTTCTTCATGATTTATTTTTTTATTGGTTTTGCAAAGTTAGAAATTAAAAGATTTTATCGGTCGAAATTTCAAAATTATCTTCAAGGTCTATCATTGCATTTATAAGAAATAACTTTTTAAAAAGATGAATATTTGTATGTTTGATATCATCTTCAATAATAATACCTTCGCGAAGTAATTTCTCTCGCTTCGTACCTTTTAATAAAGGCGTTGATGGTGTAATCAGTTTATTACCATCGCTAAAAACAATGTTGCAATAAGAAGTATCTGTTACCAAACCATTACTGATTATGATGATATCATCTTGATTCCCTTTTTGTAAAAATAATCTATTTAGTTTTTCGCGATTTTCATACTTGAATTCATATTGAATAGAGTTATCATGAACAATTCTCAACGTATTTATTTTGCGAGTTTGATAAGGTCTTATTTCAACCTTTAAAATTTTCTTCATATAAATAAGCCTGCATTTGAAAGTGCTTTTACCAATATTTTCGGGTAAATGAATTTCATTTTCGAGTTGCAAAGTTTTTTTAATGCCAAATAGCTCTAACCTCGAACGGTTGAAGCGTTCGTTATGAAAGTTGATATTCTGCAATACTCCCTGACTTATCTTAATGCTTTCTAGTAATCGGTACATAAACTTTATCAATTAATTCATAGTATTCTTTTTTAGCATTGCTTTTAGCTGTAATTCCGCCACCACTCTTATAAATCATTCCTTTTGATGTTTTTTCAATAAAACGTATCATAACGCCACTATCCAGGTTCTCGCCATCAAAATAACCCATAATGCCCGTATAATAACCTCTTTTATATTGCTCTGCTTCGCTAATAATTTCTATGGTTTTCTTTTTCGGTGCACCTGATATTGAACCTGCCGGAAGTAGTTTGAAAATTAAACTGCCTATATTTTTATAGAAATCTGAGGCTAATTCTCCGCTAATTTTAGAACTAATTTGTAATAGATGCTTATTACTTGTTTTTAGGTGATCGATGTATCTGAATTTTTCTACTTTCACATTTTTCGCAACCATACTAAGGTCGTTGCGGATAAGATCAACAATCGTATAATGTTCTGCAATTTCTTTTTCATCAGATAAAATGATTTGTTCTGCATTTGGAATATTTGCATCTATAGTGCCTTTCATAGGATACGAAGTAATTGTTTGCTGATTGATTTGTATAAATATTTCAGGAGAAAAAACAACAAATTCATCTTTATAACATAGTTTGTATTTGGCTTTGCTTTGATGAAAAATAGCTTGCAAAGACAAGTTGGTTTCAATAGGAGTAGGTTGTGTAAGATTTACCAGATAAGAGTTTCCGTATTTTAGATGAGTAATTATTTTATTAAATGCTCTTTTGTAGGTTGAAAGTTCAATAGGCTTTTTGTTTAAGTAAAAGTCGGAAGTGTTTTCAAATGCATTGTTTGATTCTGCATTGCTAATGCCATTGATATCAAACATTACATTTTTCGGAACATCTTCTATTTTGAATACTATGGGATGTTTCAATTCGTAATCAATAATAAATAGAAAAGGGATTTTCGCCTCACCTAAACTATTCATCATTTTAATTACCTGTTCCATATTGTTGTTTTCTTATGCAAAAGTATAAATATTTTAATTGAATAAAGGTTTATGTGTTTAAGACTTTATTTATTTGATAAATTAAACTTTATGTGCTTTTTGTTATCATATTAATATTAAAAATAAAACGCAAGTATTTTTCTTATTATCCGTCTAACATTTAGTTTTATCAATTGAGGTTATAAAAAGCGTACAGATGAAAACTATTATAAAATTATTATTTTTTACATTCATCATTTTTTTAGCAAGTAGTTGTGAAAAGGATAATACCTTTAATACTAAAAAGTATGATACTCCTGAAGCAATCTATGATTTTCCAAATAATAAACTTTGGAAACATAGAGTTAATACAGCTAAAGAAGCCAATGAGGCTTTAAAAGAATTTAACGGTATTGAACTTGATGTCTTTTTTGTAGATGGGATAAATGAACTTCAAACAGGTCACGATGCTCCTTCTGGAAATAGTTTAGAATCCTATTTTGATAGTATAACTAATTGTTCTCAATATTATTACTGGATAGATTTTAAAAATTTAAGTAATTATAATATATCTTCAGCTGTAGGAAAAATTAAAAATATTATCAATAAATATAATTTGCAAAAAAAGCTAATTGTAGAAAGTGAAAAAGCTGATTTACTAAATTCTTTTAAACTGTCTGATATTTTTACCAGCTATTGGATACCTGATGTTTCTGAAAATTTAATTGATTATTTTGCTGAAAAAAAATTAATAGATGAATTAGAAATTACCTTATCCAAATATCAATTTAATGCAATTTCTGCTCATTATAATATGTTGCCATTTATGGAGAAATATTTGAAAAGATATAATTGTCATATATGGACAAACGGTCTTATTTCTGAAGAAGATAAACAGAAAATAATAAATTTTTCCTATAAACAAAACATTAAGGTAATACTAGTGGATTATAATACTAATTTTTTAAACTGATTATTTTAAGATGTTTAAATAAATATACACAGTTGCTTTTGGGAATTTTAAATAAAATTACATTCAGGTTGATTTTTTTTATAATTTTGCCCACAGTTTAGCCCAGGTGGTGAAATTGGCAGACACGCTACTTTGAGGGGGTAGTGACCGAAAGGTCGTGCAAGTTCAAGTCTTGTTCTGGGCACACTTCAAATTTATTTAAAAATCCTTTACTTATCAGCCCGGATGGCGGAATTGGTAGACGCGCTAGTTTCAGGGACTAGTATTCGTAAGGATGTGCAGGTTCGAGCCCTGTTCCGGGCACAATAAAATAATAAAGCACTCTAAAGGGGTGCTTTTTTGTTTTATATCGGCTTGGTTGTTCTTATAACTTTTTTAATTAAAATTATTTTCTAAAGAATATATGATTATAGCATTGATTATTATTAGAATAAAGTTGTATGTAAATTGTATGCAACTAAAAACAAAAAAGCACTTACAAAATCTATGTAAGTGCTTGATTTTCTTTGTTGTCCTGTTAGGTCTCGAACCTAAACTCTTCTGATCCAGAATCAGACGTGTTGCCAATTACACCACAGGACAATAAAATGATGAACATTTTGTAGCGAGAACGAGAGTTGAACTCGTGACCTCCGGGTTATGAATCCGACGCTCTAACCATCTGAGCTACCTCGCCATTTTAAGGACTGCAAAATTATAAAAATATTTAATTTTAGAGCTGTTTTTTTTGAAAAAAATATCTTTTCCAATTATTTTCCTTTTTCCAACTTATTTTTCAATTGCTTACCATTGTTATAGCTTACAATAAGTTTGTCAATTTGCGAAAGAAAAACGCCACCAATTACAATAGCAATACCAATTATTTTTACAATATTAAACTTTTCATCTAACAAAAAATAGGAAAAAATAGCAGTAAAAATCGGAATTAAATTGGTAAATATATTGGCTCTACTTACACCTAATTTGCTAACAACATGAATGTAACAGATAAATGCCAATGAAGATGCAAATATTGCTAATTGAACCAATGCTGCAATGGCTTTAAATGATGGAGTAATTATTAAAAAATCTTTGGCTTCAAAAATAAGAAATAAGGGTAAAAAATAAAAAATGCCAATAATATTTTGGAAAGTAATAATAGTTGGCGAAGTGTAAATTGTAGCTAATTTTTTTATCGTTACAGCATAACCTATTGTTGAAAAGACTGCTACAAAAAGAAGTGCAATGCCTTTAGGTGAAGCTGTAAAATTAAGGTTTCTATCAAAAATCATTATTATAATTCCTAAAAAAGAAATTATGATTCCTAATATATTAAAAATAGAAATTTTTTCCTTTAATAAAAAATGAGCAAAAATTGGTGTAATTACAGGAATAGTAGCAATGATAACTGATGCAATAGTTGACGAAACTTCTCTTAATCCAAAATTTTCTCCTAAAAAGTACAAAAGTGGCTCAAAAAATGCTGATATTAAAAATAAACCATAATGTTGTCTTTGAACCTTTTCTAATTTTTTTGTAAGCTTAAGAACAATGAATAGTATTGTTGATGAAATTATCAATCGTAAAAAAATAGTTGTGATTGGATTATAAACGTCCAATACAATTTTTGTCCAAACAAACGACATTCCCCAAAAAAGCATGGATAAAATAGCAAGTAAAAATATAAAGTATTTTTTATCAGTTTTCAATCAAAGTGGAGTTTTTATAAGTAATAAATGATAATTTTGTATCTTGTTGCAAAATTATAGAAAAATGCAATACAAGTCTGTTAAAATCTTATAAGCCCTGTTTTTATGACCAATATTGGATTGCTGTCTGATACACACACTTTTGTTCATCCTAAGATATTTGATTTTTTCAAAGATTGTCATCAAATCTGGCATGCTGGTGATATTGGAAATTTTTCTGTTGCCGAAAACCTTAGTGAATTTAAACCATTTACAGCAGTGTATGGAAATATTGATGATCATTCACTCAGAAAAATATATCCTGAAAAACAATTGTTTTTTTGTGAGCAAGTTAAAGTACTAATGACTCATATTGGTGGTTATCCTGGGAAATATGTTTTTCCAATAAACGATATAATTAAACTCGAGAAACCCAATTTGTTCATTTCAGGTCATTCGCATATTTTAAAAGTAATGTACGATCAAAAAAATCAATTATTGCATATAAATCCAGGTGCTGCTGGGAAATATGGATTTCACAGAGTAATAACGTTGGTACGTTTTACTATTGATGGTAAAGATATTAAAGAGTTGGAAATTATGGAATTAGAAAAGTAAAAAAACAACAGTTCTATAAGCCGGGTTCTGTTTCCAATAAAGGAATTCTATCATTTATCTAAGACTATCGTCACCGATAGTTTCTAACGACCTACCCCCCGGCATCGGACGAGCAGCCCTTAACAACCGGTATATTTGGTCTTTCAACCCATAAGGTTTACCCTCCTGTAATGTTGCCATTACAGAACGTGAGCTCTTACCTCACATTTTCACCCTTACCCCAACGAATCGTGGCGGTTTTTTTCTGTGGCACTTGCTGTTATATTGATTGCTCAAAATACCTTCCCGTTAGGAAGTATGGTGCTCTGTGTTGCCCGGACTTTCCTCCCTTTCACCTGAGTGAAACAGCGATAGAACGAACTGTTGTTTATACTGCAAAATTAGTAAAATAACTGTGTTTAACTAATAAGAATATTTTTAGATGCAGTTATATGATTAATAGCTAATATTTTAAAGCTAAATATTTTCGATATTAAAAGTTGTTTTTATAAATTAAAAGTTTCTCCCAACTTTGGTATTTCAATTTTCTTAAATCCATGTTTTTGAAGATGATTGCTGTAATTTTCCTGAACCTTTAGTTCTCCATGAACTAAGAAAATGGTTTTAACTTTCTTGGTATTCTGACAACTTAAAAACCTTGTCATTTCCTCGTAGTCTGCATGGGCTGAATATGATTCTAAATGTTCTATGTCGGCTTTAACTGCATAATGATGTCCGAAAATAGAAACTATTTTATCGCCTCTGCTGATTTTGGCACCTAAAGTAGTTGGAGCGCAATAGCCAACTACCAAAACTGTTGTTTTGGAGTTTTCAATGTTATTTGCCAGATGGTGTTTTACCCTTCCGGCTTCCATCATTCCTGATGCTGAAATAATAATACAGGGTTTGTGATTGGTATTGAGTGCTTTTGACTGATCAACGCTTTGAATATAATGCAAATGCTTAAACCCAAATGGATCTGCATCTGTTTTCATAAACTCTAGTATTTCATTGTTAAAACATTCAGGATGCATCCGCATGATATTGGTCGCATCTGTCGATAGTGGACTGTCAACATAAACATTAACATCTGGTAATAATCCTTTTGATTTTAATCTGTCTAGTGCATATACAATTTCCTGTGTTCTACCAATGCTGAACGATGGAATAATGAGTTTACCTTTTTTCTTTGTGCAGGTATCAATAACAACTTTTAAAAGCTTATTTTCTGCATCTTCCAGGTTTTCGTGCAAACGATCACCGTAAGTAGATTCAGTAATAATATAATCAGCTTGTGGAAATGCTTCAGGTTCTTTTAAAATACGTTTACGATAGCGACCGATATCTCCTGTATAGCAAATTTTTGTTGTTCTTTTGCCTTCTTTTATTGTTAGGTTTACAGCTGAACTGCCCAATATATGGCCTGTATCTGTAAATACAACACTTATGTCATTTTCAATCGAAAACTCTTTGTGAAAAGGTACACTCACAAAATGTTGCATAGATGCAAGTGCATCCTCTAATGTAAATATTGGTAGGAGTGGAGGTAAATTATGAGAAGCTCTTTTTTTATTATTAATGTAAGTATCGTATTCTTGTATTCTGCCTGAATCAGCAAGCATTATTGAACATAAATCTCTAGTTGCTGGTGTACATATTATTGTTCCGTTGAATCCTTTGGAATGAATATAAGGGATTAATCCTGAATGGTCGATATGAGCATGTGAAAGCACTAAGTAATCAATTTCATTTGGTTCGAACCCTAAATCTCTATTCATTGAATCAGTTTCCTGCCCTTTTCCTTGATACATACCGCAATCCAACAGTATTTTAATTCCTTTATCGGTAGTAATTAAGTGTTTGCTGCCTGTAACTTCTTGTGCTGCTCCTAAAAATTGAATTTGCATAATGTTTTAGTATTTATAATGAAAATTTATATACACTTATTCTATTCTGTTTGCTTAATATGTTCTTTTAATGATTTCCATTCTTCGCTTGACAATAAACTATCCTTTACTATTTCCTTATTTTTAATATATTCAATGATTTTTAATGAACGTTCTTCCGAATCAGGATGTGTGCTTATCCAGAATACTTGTTTTGGTAATTTTTTTTCATTTTTTGCCAATCTGAACAGAAAATTGGCAAAAGGTTCTGGATCAATATTAGCTTTTATTAAATAATCTGCTGCAGTTAAGTCAGCTTCAGTTTCTAATTTTCTGTCATAAGCAGTAGAAGATAATAACTTCAATGTTCTCTTTGCCACTTCACCATTGCCATTTCCAGTTGTCATAGAAATAAGAACTGCTAAACCTACTTCTTTTCCCAGTTTTTTTATCACATGCTGCTTTTCCATGTGAGCTATTTCGTGGCATAAAACACCTGATATTTCTGCTTCATTTTCACATTCTTCAATAAGACCAGAGTATATAACTAGATGATTGTTAGGTAGTGCAAAAGCATTGATTTCATCCTTTTTTAAAATATGTAATTTAATATTTTTTCTTTCAATATAATTTGCCTTACAAATATGATTCAGTATTATATCAACTTTAGTAATAATACTGTCAGATTTAATTTCATTTTCAGTTTTTTGTAATATATCCCAATACAAATCACCCAGCTTTTCTTCAGTTTTTTTAGTGATTTGTTCTATTTTAAATAATCTCATCCAATCTATTTGGTACAATGCAAACCAGCAGGTATAAAATAAAATTAAAATTGTTAGAAACTGTAATAATATCTTTTTCATCTTGGTTTACAAATTAAGTTTGTTAAATCACCATAAAACCACCATTCTATATGTATTCCTTTTCTGGTTTTAATTGCTGTATAAATGGTAGCAATAAATTCTAAAATATTGAAAATTAAAATGGTAATAATATATGAGATATACTTCCGTGAAATAACTTCATCGCTAAAAATGATGGAAATAGTCCACCAGAAACCTACACTATTCATCATTAAAACGGTAAATTGTGAAATTAAAGCCTGCGTACAATGCCATCTAACAAAAAATGTATCTTTTCTATTGCCAAGATAAAATATAATAGTAGCTATAAGATTAATAATAGGAAAGGGGAGACCTGCAATAAATGCAAGTAACGACATCAAATAACTGTTAGAAGCTTTTTCTGCTTCATGTTCACTAGGTATATATGGAAAATCCTGTGTTGTAATCATAATTCTTTATATATATTCCAAATCCAGTTTGCTAAAACAAGCAAAATAGCAGGTATTACTACCCATCTTTTTCTTAAAAAAAACTCTGTTCTGATATAAAATAATAGTAGAGTTGATTTTTTCATTATTAAATCATATAGAATCCAAAATGGAGAAATCAACATTATTATTATAAGTATTATGCCTATCGGATTCCAGTACAAAGATGCAAAAAAATCGCCGTTTAAAAATGCCAGAACAGCTCTTGTAGAACCACATGAAGGGCAGGGTATATTTGTAATGGTTTTGATTATACAAGTTCCGAATTTCGGAGTCGCTGAATTTCGGTTATTATTCAAAGTTATTACAACCCAAATATACCCTGCGGTGCAAGCCAATAATAATATAGTAAATAACTTGCCCCTGTTCATTTAATTTCTATTATAAATACATTTGAAGTTTAAGTATATTTTTTTCTCTGGTTGCATCCATAATCATAAACCAATCAATAATAGCCCAGATACCTAAGCCACCACAGGTTAAAAGTTTACCAACGCCCATACCAGTATCACCAATCATAAATCTGTCAATACCAAGACTACCTGCTAATAGTGAAACAATCAAACTAGTTGTAGGGTCTTTAAATTGCAATGTTTGAATTACAACCCATTTTGAATCATCCAATTCTAATAAGCGATCTCTGATTTGAGCTACATGGTGACTTTCAAAAAACTTGCCATTAGCCATAATAAACATGTCTACTTTTTGTGCTTCCATTTTTATACGTTTTTTTTATTTAGTCCTACTCATTAGGCTTTTCGGTATCGCCCCGTTTTTTTTAGTGGTGACTGGTTTCCACTATTATATTTTCTGTTTTAAAAATAATGGTATTTTGTTTTTATTCACCTTTCACAAATTTTTCTTTAGTATCAACCGGTATAATTGTTGAACGCTGAATATTAGGATCGTCTTTAAATAATTTCCTATAAGTTATATGCTTTTTGGCAAATTTAGCTCCAACAGATTCATGCAATGCTCTCATTTTGGGATTAAAGTCGCCAACCCATGAGAGTTCTAATTCTGTGTACCAAGGTTTAGTTTTCATAACCTGATCCAGATGCCAGAAAATACCGGATTCTATTCCCGATTTCTGTGCATTGGGTACAACACCCATTATGGTAATACGTGCGCGGGTAATGGTATGTGTCTTTTTATAATATATAAATTTAAGCTTGTTCCAAAGGTTTAATTTTCCATCCAAATGTTTGAGTATTTGATTTACATCAGGAAACATAATTAAAAATGCTATGGGTTGTCCATCTTGATAAGCAAACCAAATAAACTCTTCATCAATAACATCTTTTGCATTGAGCATGGTGCGTTTGAGCATATCTTTATTGATGGGCGTAAAGTTTTCGTGAAATTGCCATGCTGTATCATACACCGTTTTAAAATCGTCAATAAAACGATCGGCTTCTTTTAAATTAATATGTTCAAATTTATAGATAGGTTTCTGGCGTATCCAATCGGCTATTTTCCAAAACCTTTCTGGAAAAGGTTTGCTTAGGTCAAGGTGATTGGTTACTTGTTCAAAGTAAAATTTAAAGCCGTACTCTTCAAAAAAATGCTGATAGTAAGGCGGATTGTATTGCATCCCAATACCCGGGTGGGTAAAACCTTCTACTAATAAACCCCAATAATTGTCGTTTTCACCAAAATTAATAGGACCATCCATGGCTTCCATGCCTCTGGCTGTTAACCATTTTTGGCATACATTAAAAAGCATATAAGCAGCTTCTTTGTTATTGATACATTCAAAAAAACCCATACCACCCGTAGGTTGGGCATAATTAAATGCTTTGTTTTTATTAATAAATGCAGCTACTCTTCCTATTAACTCTCCTTGATTGTTTTTTAATATCCATCGGGTGGCTTCCCCATTTTTAAAAAACACATTGGTATCGGGTGAAAAGATATTTTCAATTTCAGGTTCTAACTGGCATACCCAATTTGTATCGTTTTTATAAACAATTTTAGGAATAAGATGAAAATCTTTAATATCCTGTTTGTTTTTAACTTCAATTATTTGCATAGATTCTTATTTAGCTAACGGCTTTTTTTTACAAACCTACGTATTTTTTTTAGAATGCCAATACAGAATGAAATAAAACTTTTAAACATTTAATTTTCTATTTGCTTACAATGCGAATACTAATACCACTGTGTTTTTAAATTACTTTAATAGGTTAATGGTAAAAAGTATAATTTATTCCTTTACAAATTTACTTTGCATGCTATTAGTATCATTGTTTACTTTTACTACATATATGCCTTTGGCAAAAGATGTAATATTAAGTTCTGTTTGTGGCTGTGTAATGCTTTGTTGTAAGAGTAGTTTTCCTTGCACATCGTAAATGGAAACGGTGGTATTTTGTAGGTTGGTTAATTGTTGGAGGTTAATGGTTAGCTTGGAAGTGGCAGGATTGGGGTAGATAAATATGTTTGGAGTTATCTTTTCATAATTTTTTATTGATAGAGTTGTAGTATCTGGAAACCCACAGGATACCATATCTTTTTTATAATAAACTAGATAATATTCATCATCAATTTGTGGATATCCTGCATAATGATGACTGGATTCAACCAGTCCCAAACCCTCACCGTATTGAAAACTATAATAATTACCTTCAAAAATGCAATGTATGCATGCTGTATATTTATAAGTTAATTTCCCGCACCATCGGGATGAATATGAAGATAAAAAACTAAACGAATTGCCTACTGTATCATAAACAGGCCAATTTATATATGCTGAATCAAAAGGAGTATTAAGATCTGTATAAAAAACAGTATCATTGTATGAGTTGAAGAAATAATCAAGATGAGAAACAGGATTGCTGCTAAATTGAGTATAATAATTGTTAAATTGCCTTATATAAAAGACCGTATCGTTTAGTGAAGAGAAATGTTTTCCAACAATAGTAAATCTTGTAGCATTAATAGGAGTGTAAGAGTCTTTATAATGAAATTCATCATTAATATTGAAATCATAAATATGTCCTTTTGTTAATGTGGTTTGACTCTTTAATAATGGGGTTATGATTAGAAATAGCATTAATATGTAAAGTTTTTTCATAATTATATGTTTTAAATTGTTGTTTGTGTCTTGTAGCGAAACCTGACAGGTTTTTAAAACCTGTCAGGTTTGGGTATGCCTAATTTATTCCTTCACAAATTTACTTTGCATGCAATTATTATCATTGTTTACTTTTACTACATATATGCCTTTGGCAAAAGATGTAATATTAAGTTCTGTTTGTGGCTGTGTAATGCTTTGTTGTAAGAGTAGTTTTCCTTGCACATCGTAAATGGAAACGGTGGTATTTTGTAGGTTGGTTAATTGTTGGAGGTTAATGGTTAGCTTGGAAGTGGCAGGATTGGGGTAGATATTTATCGGTTTATTTTTGTTTTCAATTATACCATTTGTAAACGAAACAAAATGGGCTTCATAACGAATAGAATTAGATACTTCGTAAATTTTATTTTTTGAAGAATAAACGTCCAAAGCACCTAACGATAATACCCAAGTATTATTTATCCATTCTTCATACTTACCCGTTATTGAGTTTCCATTGGCATTGTATGTGTAAGTATTTTTTCTACTATTTACCCACGCATTATTTTGCCATAATTCATCTAAATAAGTAAGCTTATTTCCATTGGCATCATAAGTAGAAGTATATTTATTAAAAATTACCCATGCATTATTTTGCCAGTGTTCTGTTAAAGAAGTAAGTATATTGCCATTGGCATTATAAGTTTGAGTATATTTGAAACTAATTACCCATACATCATTTTGCCAGTTTTCAACTAATTCTGTAAGCATATTTCCATTGGCATCGTAAGTAAATGTATATTTACCATTATTTAACCAAGCATTGTTTTGCCAGCTTTCGAATAACATTGTAAGCTCATTCCCATTGACATCATAAGTATAAGTTCTTTTTGCACCATTTAACCAAGCATTGTTTTGCCAGCTTTCATATAATTCAGAAAGTCTATTACCATTGGCATCGTATGTATAAGTACATTTGAAATAATTTACCCAAGTATTGTTTTGCCATTTTTCCCATAAATTTGTGAGCATATTTCCATAAGCATCATAAGTCCATGTATATTTTTCAAGATATACCCAAACATTGTTTTGCCATTGTTCTAGTAATTGAGTAAGCATATTCCCATTGGCATCATAAGTATAAGTGTATTTCAAACCATTTACCCATGAATTGCCTAGCCAACCTTCTATTTTACTGGTTAGCACATTTCCATAGTTATTAAATGATTGGGTTATTCGTTGTGTAAAAGCATTACTTAAATCAAAAGAAACTATGGTGTCAAAATTCCAGGTAGTTGCATTGGTCGCTTTTTGTTTAAGGTTTGCATGATTAGGGAAATTATCATGAAATGGATTATTAATTACTTCCCTTCCTAAGTTTGGTATTTGATGGCTTTTTTTATGTGCATTTGCAATATTCATCATGCAGATTGCAAACATTAATATGTAAATTCTTTTCATAATTATTGGTTTGAAATTATTGTTGTTTGTTTTTTGCGAAACCTGACAGGTTTTTAAAACCTGTCAGGTTTGGGTATGCCTAATTTATTCCTTCACAAATTTACTTTGCATGCAATTATTATCATTGTTTACTTTTACTACATATATTCCTTTAGCAAAAGATGTAATATTAAGTTCAGTTTGTGGCTGTGTTATGCATTGTTGCAAAAGCATTTTTCCTTGTATATCGTAAATGGAAACGGTGTTGTTTTGCAGTTTGGTAAGTTGTTGGAGGTTTATAGTTAAGTTAGAGGTGGCAGGGTTGGGGTAGATATTTATCGGTTTATTTTTGTTTTCATTTATTCCAGTTGTAAACGATACAAAATGGGCATCATAA
>CAZUCB010000047.1:0-3778 GCA_964618755.1 uncultured Bacteroides sp.
AAAAATGGGTTTTATAAGGTAGTATTAAAAGTTAAAGGCGTAATTAAAGGACAAAATTCTTTAATAATATCGAATTAATATGATCAAAAAGATAGAAGAAATATTTTTTAGAAGTTTAATGCTGATAAGCAACCTGCTGATATTATTTGTATTAGCATTGATACTTTTTAGCATTTTCAAGAAAGGTCTGGGTGCATTAAGTTGGGAAATGCTCAGCCAACGCCCACATGGTGGATATTATTATGGCAAAGAAGGTGGTGTGTTAAATGCCATTGTTGGATCGCTTTATTTGTCGTTTGGTGCTACGCTTTTGGCAACTATAATAGGTGTTCCTGTTGCGTTATTTATGAATGTATATTTAGTAAAGCAAAAGAGAATATTAAATTTTATTCGCTTTTTGTTGGATTTAATTTGGGGTGTTCCTTCTATTGTATATGGAGCTTTTGGCTTTACATTAATGATATTCTTAGGAATAAAAACTTCGTTGTTAGCTGGTATTATTACCGTTACATTGTTTATTCTTCCTATTATGATTAGAGCATGCGACGAAATTCTCAAAACTTCGCCTTTGGGTTTGTTAGAAGCTTCTTTATCATTAGGTTCTACAAAAACAGAAACATCTTTCAGAGTTATTTTAATGCAATCATTTTCTGGAATTGTAACTGCAATATTGCTTTCTTTTGGGAGAGCTATAGGTGATGCTGCATCTGTTTTGTTTACCGCAGGATATACCGATAGTATTCCTACTTCGTTAAGCGAACCAGCAGCAACTTTGCCATTATCTATCTTTTTTCAATTAAGTTCTCCAGTTCCTGAAGTGCAAAACAGAGCGTATGCAAGTGCCGTTATATTAATAGTAATTATTTTGATAATCAGTCTCTTATCAAGGGCTTTGTCAAAAAAATATCATAAGAATAGAATTTAAGAATTATTATGAGTGAAAATACAAAAATAAAAGTTGACAATTTGAATCTTTATATTGGTAAACAGCATATTTTGAAAAATATCAATATAGAAATTCCCGAAAATAAACTTACCGTTATTTTGGGCCCATCGGGTTGCGGAAAAACTACTTTACTGAAATGTATGAATCGTTTAACCGATTTGTACCATGATGTAAAAATAAATGGAAGCATAATTATTGATAATGAAGATATTCTGCATACAAAAACAGATGTAACCGAAATTAGAAAGAAAATGGGCTTACTTTCGCAACGTCCTTTTCCTCTTCCTATGAATATTTATAACAATGTAGCTTATGGTTTGAAAATCAGTGGCAGACGAAATAAAAAAGCATTGGATGCACGGGTTGAAAACTATTTGAAACAAGTAAATTTATGGGACGAAGTACATGATCGTCTTCGGGAACCTGCTTCCAAATTATCAATAGGACAGCAACAACGTTTATGCCTTGCACGTGGCTTAGCTGTTGATCCTGAGATAATTTTAGCCGATGAGCCTACTTCTGCTCTTGACCCTATTTCAAGTGAAACCATCGAAAGGAAATTTGAAGAACTTAAACAACAATACACTATTGTAATGGTAACTCATATTTTGCGACAAGCCAGAAGAATAGCTGATTATGTGGTTTTTATGTATATGGGAGAAGTAATAGAACAAGGTCCAGCAAAAGAGTTTTTTGAAAACCCAAAAATGGACAGAACTAAAGCATATTTACAAGGGGCTTTTAATTAATAATGGTGAATAATAAATTATAAATGATGAATAAGGCGAAAAGTAATGAAAACGTTATAAACTTTTTAACTTTATGAACTTTAAAAACTAAATCATGCCAGCTCATAAGAATCAATTAGTTTTTACCATCAAAGACAAATGTAAAGTTTGTTATACTTGTGTACGCGAATGTCCGGTAAAAGCTATAAAAATTGTAAACGGACAAGCCGAAGTAATTGATAAACGTTGCATAGGTTGTGGTAACTGTGTTAAAGTTTGCATTCAAGATGCTAAAGTTTTTTTGAATGCCACCGAGCAAGTTTATGAACTATTGCAATCAAAACAAAAAGTAATAGCCATTATTGCACCAAGCTTTCCTGCAGAATTTGAAGAGATTATAGATTATAAAGTCTTAGTCGGCATGATCAGAGCTTTGGGTTTCGATCATGTTTCTGAAGTGTCTTTTGGTGCAGACTTGGTAGCTCAAAAATATGCTGACATACTCACAAAACCAAGTATTGAAGGTTTTATATCATCTGATTGTCCAGCAATCGCATTTTATGTTGAGCATTATAGTCCTGATTTAGTGCCATATCTTGCTCCAATTGCATCGCCAATGGTTGCAATGGCTAGAGTTTTGCATAAGAAATATGGTTATGATACTAAAGTTGTATTTATAGGACCATGTATTGCTAAAAAAGCAGAATCTGCTGAAGTTGATGAGGTGCTAACATTCAGAGAATTACGAGAAATGTTTGAAAAGTCTAATATATTACAAAGCAATATTGAACCCACTGATTTCGACCCACCCCATGCTGGAAAAGGTGCTATCTTTGCTATCAGCAGAGGCTTGCTTCAAACTACAAATGTTTCTGAAAATATATACGAAGGAAATGTAATAGTAGCAGATGGAAGGGTTGATTTTAGAGAAGCAATTAAAGAATTTGAAAACGGAACTATTCGTTCTAACAATCTTGAATTACTATGCTGCGAAGGTTGTATTATGGGACCAGGAACCTCTCCTTTAGGAAAAAGATACGGAAGAAGGCTTGCAGTTAGTAATTACGTAAAACAAAAACTAAAAACCATTGATACAGAGCTATGGCAAAAAGATATAGAAGAGTACAAAGATATTGATTTAACACAGTATTTTGCACCTAATGACCGCCGTATTCCAGATCCAAGATTAGATGAAATTAACGAAGTGCTTCATAAATTAGGCAAGTATAGCGAAAAAGACCATTTAAATTGTGGAGCTTGCGGCTACGATTCCTGCACCGAGCACGCTATTGCAATTATAAAAGGTTTGGCTGAAGAAGAAATGTGTTTGCCTTATTCTATTGAAAAATTACACAAATATATTAAGGATTTAGCTGTTTCTAATGAAAAATTAGCTTCGGCACAATTGGCTTTAAAACAATCGGAAAAATTAGCTCACATGGGCCAACTCTCTGCGGGGATTGCACATGAATTAAATAATCCTCTTGGAGTTATTACCATGTATAGTAATATTTTAAAAGATGAGTGTAAACCAGATGATCCTAATCGACAGGATTTAGAATTAATAGTAGAACAGACTGATAGATGTAAAAAGATAGTTTCTGGCTTGCTAAATTTTGCACGTAAAAACCAATTGAATTATGCTGAAATTGATGTTCAAAAATTATTTGAAAGAAGCATACAATCAGTAATTTGCCCTAATAATGTGAATATTATTCTTAACTCACATTTAAAAAATAATATGGCAATGCTTGATGGAGATCAGTTGATTCAGGTTATTACCAATTTATTTAAAAATGCTATTGAAGCTATGCCTACTGGAGGCGATTTGAATGTGGATTTAAAAGATAATGATGATGAAATAATTATCAATATTTCAGATACAGGCTCTGGCATTGCTGCTGAAAATATGGAAAAAATATTTACTCCATTTTTTACAACGAAAGGAATTGGGAAAGGAACTGGTTTGGGTTTACCAATTATTTATGGAATTATTAAAATGCACAAGGGTAGAGTAGATGTAACGTCAAATAATTTACCAGAAAAGGGACAAACAGGAACTACTTTTAAAATAACATTACCGAGGTATAAAACAGAATAACAA
>CAZUCB010000047.1:3878-9777 GCA_964618755.1 uncultured Bacteroides sp.
ATACTATGAAAAAAGTTTTAATAGTTGACGATGATATGGATTACTTATTCCAATTGAAAACAAAAGTTGAAAAACTTGGATTTGAAGTAATTACTGCTGATGGACAATATGAAGCAGAACATGTTTTAGAGAGTTTTAAACCTGACTTGGCTATTTTCGACCTTATGATGGAAAATGAAGATAGCGGGTTTATTTTAAGCTATAAAATGAAACGCAGATATCCTGATGTTCCTATTATTATTGCAACAGCAGTTACTGCAGAAACAGGAATGAGCTTTGCTGTTCACTCTGAAGAAGAACGTAAATGGATAAAAGCAGATTTATATATGGATAAAGGCATTAGAGCCGATCAACTTCATAGAGAAATCAATAAACTTTTAAAAATATAAAGATGGAACTCATCAAATTATTGGTTGTTGACGACGAACCTGGCATTCGATCAGGTGTATCTAGGGTTTTAAGAGATTTTAGTGTGTCTTATCCATTTATGGATGAAGCCTGTAAATTTGAAATCATTGAAGCACCAACAGGAGAAGATGCTATTGAAATTATCAATAACAATTTGCCAGATATAATGTTGCTCGACAATAAATTACCAGGAATACAAGGTATTGAGGTGTTAGAGTATGTAAGCAAAAATCATTTGGATATTGTTGTAATCATGATTACTTCTTATGCTTCATTGGAAGTAGCTGTAAAAGCTACTAAAAATGGTGCTTTTGACTTTATCCCTAAGCCTTTTACACCACAGGAGTTACGTTCATCTATGGAAACTATAACTAAGCAAGTTTACTTCCGAAGAATGACAAAAAAATTAAATACTGTAGGGAAACAAGTTCGTTTTCAATTCCTTTCAGTATTATCTCATGAACTAAAAGCTCCTTTGAATGCTATTGAAGGCTATTTGAAAATGATGGAAGAAAAGCAATATGGTGAAAATATTGACGACTATCAAGCAATAGTAGAGCGTTCAATTTCAAGAGTAAAAGGGATGCGTTCGCTTATTATGGATTTACTTGATTTAACTAAAATTGAATCTGGAACTACAACTCGCGTCATCAAAGAGGTTAATCTTTTAGAAATTGCACAAATATCTGTTGACTCAATGAAACCTTTTGCTATCCAAAATGATGTAAATGTTTATCTAAATTCTAATACAGAAACTAAGATAAATGCGGATGCCAGAGAAATGGAAATAGTATTCAATAATTTGATTTCAAATGCTATAAAATATAATAAATCGGGGGGTAGAGTTGATTGTGCTATCAAACCAAAAGACGATTTTGTTGTTTTTACAATTAGTGATAATGGAATTGGTATGTCTGAAGAAGATATGTCTAAATTATTCAATGAGTTTGTGAGAATTAAAAATCAAAGAACAAAAGGTATATCAGGTAGTGGCTTAGGCTTATCTATTGTTAAAAAAATAATTGATGCTTATGATGGCGATATAACGGTTACAAGTTCACCTGATAAAGGAACAACTTTTACTGTTACTTTGCCCAAAAGCTTATAAATATTAATCAAACTAAATTATGAAAGAAATTAAAAAATTACCAGATAAAACTGTAGAACGCTTAAGCCAATACAGACGAAATTTATTAACTTGCGTTGCAAATGGGAAAACGCATATTTTTTCACATGAAATTGCAAATCTACTGCATATTACATCAGTTCAAGTTCGACGTGATATTATGCTGATTGGCTACTCAGGAACCTTAAGAAAAGGTTACGATGTTCAGGAACTTATTGATTTAATTGGCGAAATTATAGATTCTCAATTTGGACAAAGAGTCGCTGTAGTTGGTGTTGGAAACCTTGGCAGAGCACTTGTAAGTTATTTTAAAGGGAAACGTAGTAAGTTATTGATAGTAGCTGCTTTTGACACCAATACCGAAAAAGTTGATAGAGTTTATGCTGGTGTTCATTGCTATCATTACGACCAAATGGCTGAAATAATAAAGAAAGAAAATATTTCGATTGGAATTATTACAGTTCCAGCTTCGGAAGCTGCTAAAGTAGCTGAAAATCTTGTTATCTCAGGAATTAAAGGAATTTTAAATTTTACGCCATCGCCAGTAAATGTATCTCCTCATGTTTTTCTTGAAGAGTATGATATGATTACTTCTTTAGAAAAAGTTGCATATTTTGTGAAAAAAAATGAAATGTAAGATTGTAAAATTTATTTAACTAAAATAAGAATCAATAATTGAATATTTAACTGTTTATAAATATTTATTAAGAAAGTATTTAAGACCTCTAGTGGTTTTGTAACTATTTATACTTTAGTTGATTCTTAAAAAATTGGCAGATAAAAATGAAGATATTCAGAAATTTAAATGATATTAAAGATATTAAAAATGCGGTAGTTACAACTGGGTCGTTTGATGGTGTACATGTTGGACATAAAGTTATTATCAATCGTTTAAAAAAGCTAGCAAAAATGATTGATGGAGAATCCGTATTGATAACTTTTCATCCTCATCCTCGTCGTGTTCTTTATCCTGATAGTGAAGGTAAAGATTTACTGCTAATTAATTCGCAGCGTGAAAAGATTGAATTGCTTAAAAAAGCTGGCTTAGACAACCTTGTAATTATAAATTTTACCAAAGAGTTTGCTCAAACTACTTCAATGCAGTTTGTTCAAAATATTTTACTTGACCGTATTCAAGCAAAAAAAATTATTGTAGGGTTTAATCATTTTTTCGGACACAACAAAGAAGGAAATTACAATTCTTTGCATGATTTGGCTGAAGAAAATGGATTTGAAGTAGAAGAAATACCAGAACAAGATATACAAAATGAATCTGTCAGTTCAACTAAAATTCGAAAAGCTTTGCACGAAGGAGATATTCAAAGAGCCAATGCTTATCTCGATCATCAATACATTATAATTGGTGAACTTACCCATGGAAGCGAACTATGTAAGAAAATAGGTTTACCCACAATGAGCATTTTTATAGATGAAGATATTAAATTAATTCCTCCCGAAGGAGTTTATGCTATTAGTGTGAATACAAATAATAACTATTTTAGAGGGATGCTTAATATTCGTGAAGCAAAAACAGTTCATCAGCCTCATCATCCCAATACTTGTATTGATATGCACTTGTTTGATTATAATAGTGAATTAATTGGAAAAACTGCCATTATTTATTTCCATAAAAGAATAAGAGATTTAACAAACTTTAATAATATGGAAGATATGAAAATTCAACTTACTAAAGATAAGGCGATTATTGACGATTTGATATATTAGTACTTGGAATACTTAAAGTTTAAAATTTTAAAAGAATATGAATTACAATTCAATGACCCAATAACTAAAACATGACTGAAAAAATAATAGTAACTTTTCTCGGAACAGCAACCTCAATTGGAGTTCCTGTAATAGCTTGCGATTGCGATGTTTGTACATCTCCTGATAAAAAAGATAAGCGATTCAGGGCTTCTATACTCATTCAGATTGGTGAAGTTGCTATTGTTGTAGATTGCGGTCCCGATTTTCGAATTCAAATGATACGAGAAAATGTGCAAAATCTTGATGCTGTAATTTTTACTCACGAACATCGCGACCATATTGCTGGCTTAGATGATGTGAGAGCTTTTAATTATGTATTGAACAAAAAAATTGATATTTTTGGTTGCGAAAGAGTAATGGAAGCTGTGAAAACTGAATTTCCTTATATCTTTTCCGAATCTGTACGTTATTTTGGAGCACCTCAACTCACTATTCATAATATCGAAAATAAACCATTTACGGTTCATGGAGTAGATATTATTCCCATTGAAGTATTACACGACAAATTACCTATTTTAGGTTTTCGTATTGGCGATTTTACTTATATTACCGACGCTAGTTTTATTTCGGAAGAAGAAAAAGAAAAAATTAAAGGTTCTAAAGTAATTGTATTAAATGCTTTACGCAACTCAAAACACGTTTCTCATTTTTCAGTTGCTGAAGCTGTTGCTGTTCTTGAAGAATTAAAACCTGAACATGCTTATCTTACACATGTGAGTCATTTTATTGGAAAGCACGAAGATGTAAATAAAAAACTTCCCGATTTCATCGAATTAGCTTATGATAGCTTAGTGATTGAGATTTAGTGTTGTAAAAATTTTTATATTTTTGAATTATCATTAAAAAATGTATTTATAGAATCCACCTAAAAGAATATTTTAATGAGAAATCTAATTATATTTTTATTGTTTATTCCTTTTACTGCTTTTTGTCAACCGGAAGGTAAATTATTTGTTCATAGTGGTCTTATAACTAATAATGTTTTAGGATGTATTCAGTTTCCTCAGAATCAATATGTAATTATTGATACAACTAATCTAGAGGATATGAAAATTATTAATAACAAACTTTATGTAAGTAACGATAAAGTTTTTATTTATAATGTAATTTCAAATCAGAAGATTGATACCATTCTTACTTCATCAGCAGATTTAATAGGAAATAGCTCAAATTTTTTGGTAGTAACTCGCTCCGAAGCTCCTTTTTTTGAGGTTTATAATCTGAATACTAAGAATCTGATATTTTCACTTGATACTAATAAAGTAAAAGCTAAAGCAGTTGATTTGTTAGTAGATATGAATAGAGCTTATTTGTTGTATGATACTTCTGTTCAAGTAATAGACCTGAACTTGCAGGATACTGTAAAAACCTTAGCTGTAGTTTATAATTCTTGGTTTCCCACTTATAACACTCATCTTATCAACAGTAATTCAAAGATTTATATTAATGTTGGAATTGCTACCGGAGCACCGCGTTTTGCTATCATAAGTCTCGACAAAACAAGTTTAGCTGTCGAAAATGTTTTGTTTCAGGAATTTGTAGAAGTTTTTTATGAACCGATTTATGCTGATAATAAGTTATATATGTCGTCTTTCCCTTCTCATTACGATATACAGACAGATACTTTTAAATATTTTCAGTACAATCCTAATACTTATCCTCTTTGTTTTGATGAATTTAGTAATACCTTTTTTTTATACAAGCCCAATAATTTTGAAGTTTCTTATTATAGCAATAATTCTTATAGCAATGGAGTTGTTTTGCCAACATACTTAAATAAAGCTGTTTACTATAGTCAGCATTCAATTGGGATTGCCAAAAGCGATGAGGCTAAATTTTTTAGGGTTTATCCTAATCCTGCTAACAATGAATTGAATATTAGTTTGCCAGCTGAAAAATTAGTAAAAGGAATCAGAATAGTATCACTTAATGGAAACAATTACGTAAATATACAGAATAGCAATATGTTGTCCCGTAAAATAGATATTTCTAACCTCAAGGATGGTATTTACTTTGTAGAGATTCAATGTGATGATATGGTTTATAAATCAAAGTTTATCAAAGTAATTCGATAATCAATAATTCAAAAATTCGATATAGCTTTTTTATTCACTGTATTGTCTTCCTTTGAAGAACGAAAAATATAATGAATGCTGATTACTTCTTATTCAAAGGCAATTCAAACCTCTTTTTACCATCAAAATCAGTAAATGCATTGGAAACGGCTGCTGCAGTCGGTACCAAACCAATTTCTCCAATGCCCTTTACTCCATAAGGTCCAACAGCATCGGCAACTTCAACACCTTTAACAATAATTTCGGGTGTTTCATGGGCACGGAGTATGTTGCAATCTCTTAGTTTTGTACTTAATAAATAACCATCTTTCATAGGTAATTCTTCGCTCAAAGCATAGCCTAAACCCATGTGAACGGCTCCTTGTATTTGTCCTTCAAACAGCATAGGGTTCATAATTTTTCCGGCATCATGGGCAGCAACTACTTTTTCAATTTCTCCGTTTTCATCCAGCACTACCAATTGAGCTGCATAACCATAAGAATAATGTGTAATTATCTCATCAACTTCTGCACCGGGTTTGGT
>CAZUCB010000047.1:9877-12625 GCA_964618755.1 uncultured Bacteroides sp.
AAAGCCATGGTATGCACGCCTTGTCCCATTTCTGTCCAGCCATGTTGTATCAATACTTTTTCAGGAGAAATAATTTCTATGATAACGTTAGAAAAATCTACCATTCCATTGCCAATACCACTATTTTTAATTCCTGTAGCAATGCCTTTATACTTGGCATTATCGTAATCATTTTTTAAAGCTAATAAACATTCTCTGATGCCTACACTTTTTAGCTTTTGTCCGGTTGCTGTAGTAAGTCCATCAACCAAAGCATTATCGTAGCGGAATTGCCAACGGTCGAAACCGCCTTGCTTACACAAATCGTCAATACAGCTTTCAAGTGCAAAAGCCACCTGATTGGCTCCGAATCCTCGCATAGCTCCCGAAGGAATATTATTGGTATAAACAGTTTTGGCTTCAATATCGGTTATGGGTACATAATATCCGCCAGTAGCATGACCAGCCACACGTTCCATTACTTTAGTACCTACAGAAGCATAAGCACCACTATCGCCAATAGCACGTAATTTAATAGCAGAGAGCATACCCTTTTCATTGCAAGCCAATTCCATATCCATAAAAACAGGATGACGTTTTGGGTGCATTATGATGGATTCTTCGCGTGAAAGTGCCAATTTTACAGGCTTTTTTAGCAGATAAGCAAATAAACTCACGTGACCTTGTACAGTCATGTCTTCTTTCCCACCAAAACCTCCACCATTTGGAACTAAAATTACCCTCACTTTTTCTTCCGGTAAACCCAATATCATTGCTATTTGTCTGCGGTCTTCGTAAACACCCTGACTTTGACAAATCAATTCAATACCATCTTCAGCAGGATAGGCTATAGCAGCTTCAGTTTCGAGAAAGGCATGTTCTATTCGTTGGGTTTGATATTTTCCTTTTGAAACAAACTTGGCATTGGCAATTGTTTCATTAGCATTTCCTCTTTTTATAATACAATTATCCAATAAATTAACGTGTTTGTCGTGTACCTGAGGAGAACCGGGCTCTAAAGCTTTGATAGCATCAGTTATGGGTTCATAAACTTCATATTCAATTTCAATCAATTTAGCTGCTAAACGGGCATGCTCTTCTGTGTCGGCTACTACAGCTGCTATTACATCACCAATGTAATGCGTAGTTTCGTTTTCAGCTATCATTACTGACCAATCGTTGTAAATAAGACCAATTTTGGAGGTAACAGGAATGTCTTGGGCTGTGAATACTCTTACAACGCCAACAGCAGATTCAGCTTTATCAGTATTGATTTTTAAAATTTTGGCACGTGGATAGTCGCTAAAACGCAAAGCTGCATGCAACATTCCGTCAATCTTGATGTCGTTTACAAAGTTTCTTTCGCCAATGGCTGTTTCGTAAGAATTATATTTAGGGTATGAAGTTCCAACTTTTCCGTTTTGAGGCAATAATTCAATTTCTTTTTTAGTTTTTAAATGTTCTGCAGCATATTCAATGGCTTCTTCTATCTTTTTATAGCCTGTGCAGCGACAAAGATTTAATTTCAGTGCATTCCGAATTTCTTCTATAGTAGGAGAGGGGTTTTCCTGTAAAAGAATTTTTGCCCGCATCATAAAACCGGGTGTACAGAAACCACATTGTACTGCACCTTTTTCTACAAATGCTTTACCTAATGTTTCCTTAATATATTGAGGAAAGCCTTCCATGGTATAAACTATAGCATTTTCGAGATTTCTCATTTTTGTAGTACAAGCCAGACGTGGTTTTCCGTTGATTTCAACCATGCAAGCACCACAGGCAGCCTGAGCTGAACATCCATCTTTAACAGAAGTTATGTTTTGATCGTTTCTAAGGAATTTTAGCAAATTTAATTCGCCATCTCCTTGGAAAACAATTTTTTTGTCATTTAATATAAAATTTATCATTTTAATATTTTTATGCAAATTTAATAAAAACTAAGATATTGTATGATTCCTTTTAAATTTTGCAGAATGCAAATTATTATTTCATAAAAATGAGAAAAAATTGAAACCCTTATAAAATAAAAGCCGACTTAAATTGTAAAAGTCGGCTTTTGATAAAACATTAAATTAATAACCTTTATAATTATAATTTTCGATACCATAAATACCATGCTAAACTATAATAGCCTGATTTATTTTTAGCTTTCAGATTATCTGATTCTTCCATAGTTTTTGGGCTTGGAATAAGAACGTCTTTACCTGGTTTCCAATTTGCTGGTGTTAAAACTTCATTGTTATCAGCAGTTTGTAATGCTATTAAAATACGTTCAATTTCATCTGTATTTCTACCAATATTATCAGGATAATTTAAAATAGCTCGAATTTTATTATCAGGATCTATAAAGATTACTGCACGTAGGTCTTTTCTGAGTATAGTATCTTTTCTGAGTAAATTGTATTTCTTTGAAATTTCTGTACTCACGTCAGAAACTAACGGAAAATTAATTTTTACATTTTCTTTACCTACAATAGAAATAGATTCAATTGACTTTACCCATTCAATATGGCTGTTCAAACCGTCAGTAGAAATTACTATTAAAGCGGTATTCAGTTTTTTGAAATTTTCCTGTTTTTCAGCCAAAGCCATGATTTCTGAGGTACATACTGGTGTAAAATCTGCTGGATGACTAAATAATATTTTCCATTTAGTAAAAAAGTCATCAGGGAAATTAATATTACCTGTTGTTGCTTGTGCTTTAAAAGACGGAGCATGTTGTCCGATATATGGTGTTTGCGAACCACTGATCATTTGTGCTTCAACAAC
>CAZUCB010000047.1:12725-18091 GCA_964618755.1 uncultured Bacteroides sp.
TTTCATAGCTATACTTATTTATAATGATTATAAACAAGAGCTTTGCAGAAAAGTTCAATTAATTAAAAAGATAATAAATATTTAAAAAAGAATTACTTATGAAGCAAGCTTTTTTAAAGAGAAAATGTGATTTTGTGAATTGATAGCTCGCTTTACTTTAACTCAAAATTTGATTTAAATTCTCATATATAGTTAATCCACTATTTTTTAAACGATGAATAGCTTGATGTCCAGAAGCAATCAAAACACAATCAATTCCCATTTCTTTGGCAACTTCGGCATCATGCAATGTGTCACCTATTAACAAGGTTTCTGAAGTAGGAACATGGGCTTTTTCTATCAGTTGCAAACCACTTTCTAATTTCCCGTTTGCATAGTGATCGTTTAATCCTGAAACTACAGGAAAATAATGTTCAATACCGTAATGTTTTAAGTTTTGTTCCAGCATTGATTGTTCTCTGGCTGATAGAATGCTTAAATTAAGATTTTTCTGGTATAATTTTTCGATTAATTCAACTGCACCATGCTGCAATTCACATTCATATTGCCGCTTATCATATTCAATAATAAACTCAGTGCCTACAATTTCAAAAGATTCTTTATCAAAATCAAATCCTACATTTTGATAATAGTCTTTCACTGGAAAATCAAATACTTCGCAATAGCGTTCAATAGTCATACCCTGCAAATTCCTTTTTACAAGCATTTTGTCTATTACATCAACTGCTAACCAAAGATCATTCAATAGAGTTCCATTCCAGTCGAAGATAAAGTGTTGGTAGTTTTTTGAAATTTTATTGTTGTTAAACATAGTTATTTAAATAATTTATAAGGAGGTGCAAATTTATAAAAATAGAAGAAGTTACACTCACAAACTAAATAAATATTACTTTTGACGATTATTATTAATAGTAGATGAATGTCATTATTAAATCTCGAAAGTAATATTACAGTTTTACCTACCAAACTGATTGGCTTAACTTTTCACAAAAATTTAAATGTTAATGTGGCTTACTTTTTAGGCGACGATACTTCATTTTTGAATAGAAGAATAAGCATTAATCTATTTAAACAAATTAATTGGATAGATTTTGTGTTTATTATTGCTATTTTTGTGCTTATGGTTTTAATTATTATTCGATGATTATTATAATAGCATATTTAGTAATTGTTTTAATAGCAATATTTCTTGTTCCTTTTGTGAATGTTAAAGGGAAAGGAATTATTATGTTTTCAGCCATCATTATAAATGCTTTTTTATCATCATATTACGCCGTAAATACTCTTTTTGGACAGACTTTTGAGTTTATTTTGCCTGGAAGTTTAATATCAGGATTAATTCCCATTCGCATTGATAGTTTATCAGGATGGTTTATGCTGATTATCAACTTTGTATTCATTACCGGAAGTTTTTATGGGATTTTCTATATGAATTCTTATAAAAAACAAAATAACAGTTTAAGCCTTCATGCTATTGCTTTAATAATTTTACATTCAGCACTTTTAAGTTTATGCGTAATTCAAAACAGTCTGGTTTTTCTGATTTTTTGGGAATTGATGGCTCTTTCTTCTTTTATTTTAATAATCTTTGAACACGAAAAAACGGCAACTATCAAAGCAGGTATCAATTTTCTGATTCAATCACATATTTGTATTATCTTTCTGATGCTAGGATTTATCTGGGTTGCAATCAAACAAAACAGTTTTGATTTTAATGCAATAACAGCTTATGCTTCCGGAAATCATGGTGTTGCAATTATACTTTTTTTATGCTTTTTTATAGGATTAGCAATAAAAGCAGGATTTGTACCCTTTCATACCTGGTTGCCTTATGCACATCCGGTAGCTCCGGCACATATCTCAGGAATTATGTCGGGAGTTATTATAAAAATTGGGATTTTTGGCATTCTTCGTATGCTTTTACTAATAAAACCCGATTATACCATTATTGGATATTTAATTCTCTTTATATCTGTTATTTCTGGTTTATATGGTGTAATGCTGGCCATTATTCAGCATAATTTAAAGAAACTTCTGGCCTATCACAGTATTGAAAATATCGGAATTATAGGCATTGGAATTGGTATTGGATGTATCGGAATGGGCTCTAGTAATCAGATGCTTGCTACTCTTGGATTTGCAGGAGCATTATTACATACGCTAAATCATGGACTTTTTAAATCCTTATTGTTTTATACTGCAGGAAATGTTTATCAGTCAACACATACTCTTAATATTGAGAGTTTAGGTGGCTTAGTTAAAAAAATGCCACAAACTGCATTTTTATTTCTGATTGCAGCCATTGCTATTTCGGGAATTCCTCCTTTCAATGGATTTGTATCAGAATTTTTAATTTACAATGGTTTATATAGTTGGCTCCATGATGCCACGCTTGCAGCTTTGATAAGCATTGTATTTTCAATATTAAGTTTGGTCTTAATTGGAGGTTTGGCATTGTTGTGCTTTACAAAAGCTTTCGGTATAGTTTTTTTGGGAAATCCACGTCAGCAATTTCAGCATGAAATTAAGGAAGTATCTTTATTTCAACTAATTCCTCTTTATCTTATTGCTTTTTTTATTATTTTTATCGGTTTATTCCCAAATTTGTTTTTAAATCTTCTGAATCAGCCCATTGCTTTATTTGCAGGGGATTTAAACAATGGCAATATTGCTTTGTCTTTCCATGTTTTAAATGTAATTCAGCCCATCAGTTGGGCAATGTGGATTTTTGTATTATTAATTTTTATAGTATTTTTAATTAGAAAAAATGTTACCAGAAAACAAAAATCACTTATTGAACCCACATGGGGATGTGCTTATATAGGATCTGCATCCAAAACTCAATATACAGCCAATTCATTTATAAGACCTTATCGTAAACTTTTCAAACCATTTTTGTTGATTTTTAAACATAAGAAGGATGTTGAAGGAATTTTTCCAGGCACATCGCATTACGAATCACATTCTTATGATAAAATTGAGATGTGGTTGATTGACAGTCCTATAAGAGCTTTGAAGTCTTTTATTGGCAGATTTACTTTTTTGCAAAATGGCAGATTACAATTTTATATATTATATGGTATTGCTTTCATTGTTTCTGTGATTTGCATTCCGGTGATTTATAAGGCAATTATTGAATTTATTGATTTTTTAAAACAACTATAATTATGCTGAGTTTTATTTTAATTTTAATTGCAGCAATTTTTTTTACGGGTATAATCATCCGTACAAAAAGTATATTTTCAGGACGAAAAGGACCAGGCATTTTACAACCCATTAAGGATGTAATCAGGCTATTCAGGAAAGGAGCTGTTTACAGCCAAACTACCAGTTTTGTTTTTCAAATAGCACCCACTATTTATTTTGCCTCAGTTTTTATGGCAATGTTAGTAGTACCATTTGGTCAATCAAAAGGATTTATCAGTTTTAATGGTGATTTTATTTTCTTTGCTTATGTATTGGCTTTGGGTAAGTTTTTCAGTATAATTTCGGCAATGGATACCGGAAGCAGTTTTGAAGGTATGGGTGCCAGCCGCGAAGCACTTTATTCGATGCTGGCTGAACCTGCTTTTTTTATACTGATGGGTTCATTGGCATTGTTAACCGGACATCTTTCGTTTCAGGAAATATTTGCAGCACTGCACATTGGCTCATATATCACTTATGCTTTGGCTATTCTGGCAACTTTTGTTTTACTGATGATTGCCATGATAGAGAACAGCCGTATGCCAATTGACGATCCAAAAACACATCTGGAATTAACGATGATTCATGAAGTTATGATATTAGATAACAGTGGTTTTGATTTGGGTTTGATTTTAACTGCTGGTTATCTGAAATTTGCTGTTTACGGTGCTTTAATTGTGAATTTATTTGTAGGCGTAATTCCTTATGAATATACCATACCTATGTTTTTTATCATTCAATTTCTTGTAGCAGTGGCAATTGGAACAATAGAATCTTTTATGGCACGTTTTCGTATGGGACATAATGCACAATTTATATTTGCTTTAACATCAGTAAGTTTATTGATTTTTTTCGGAGCTTTATTAATTTTGGGAAAATTTATTTAAGTTTATAAAATGAAAACAATTACAGTTCAAAAAACAGAAATCACAATAATTAGCATTGAAGAAAAGGATTATATTTCACTCACTGATATAGTTAGAAATATAGAAAATGGGTTGTCCTTAATTGAAAAGTGGTTAAGGAACAAAAATACAATTGAATTTCTTGGCATTTGGGAAGAAATGTACAATTCAGATTTTAATTCCCTCGAATTCGAGGGAATTAAAAATGAAGCAGGATTAAATCGTTTTATTTTATCCGTGAAACAATGGACTGAAAAAACCAATTCAAAAGGAATAATTGCAAAAGCTGGTCGTTATGGAGGTACCTATGCCCACAAAGATATTGCCTTTGAATTTGCCTCTTGGGTTTCTCCTCAATTCAAATTATATTTGCTTAAAGAATTCCAACGTCTAAAAGAAGAAGAACAAAAGCAAATTGGTTGGTCTGCAAAAAGAGAACTTGCAAAGATAAATTATCACATTCATACTGATGCTATTAAACAAAATCTCATTCCGTCTGAATTAAAGCCTGAACAAATATCAATTGTTTATGCTAACGAAGCTGATGTTTTAAATGTTTCATTATTCGGTATTACAGCCAAACAATGGCGAGATGCAAATCTTGATCTGAAAGGAAATATCCGTGATTATGCAACTATAAATGAGCTGATTTGCCTATCAAATATGGAGAACATTAATGCACTTCTAATTAATGAAGATATTCCTCAAATGGAAAGATTGATAAAATTAAATCAAATTGCAATTCAACAAATGAGAATATTACAAAATGTTGAGAATCGTAAACTTTTAAAATAAATAGCTTAAAAAAGAAATCATGATAAATGTATTACTTATAACATTCCTTATTACGCTGTTTTATATGGCTATAGCAAATAGAATGCTTACTTACATCAATGTACTTGCTTTGCAGGGTGTTTTGTTATTTTTTGTAGTTTTTCTACAACTTAACGAAATCAGCACATTAAATCTGGTGTTTATTCTTTTAGAAACCATTGTATTTAAATCAATTGCAGTTCCAGTGTTTTTGGCTTATGTTTTGAAACGTAATAAAATAACACGCGAAGCTGAGCCATTTTTGCCAAATTTTGTATCGCTTATTATTACAACTGTTATTGTAGTGGCTACCATATTATTAGCTAATATAATAAAAGATACCCATTTAGACAAGATATTTTTTGTTGTAGCCCTTTCAACTTTGTTTTTTGGCTTGTATATTATTGCAACACGACGGAAAATCATCACTCATGTAATGGGTTATTTGGTTATTGAAAACGG
>CAZUCB010000048.1:0-17777 GCA_964618755.1 uncultured Bacteroides sp.
AAAGCCATTGATTTCGCCTTATTATCTGAAACATGAATATTGCAGAAATATACGCCATTGCTTAGTGATGCAACGGGGATTTTTATTAGATTAATATTCCTATAAAAACCGGTATATAATTGCTTTCCATACATATCGTTAATTATAATGGTATAAGAAAGCTTGTCATTTTCGCCAACAGATTGTAAATATATATCAGTATTGGCAGGGTTGGGGTAAATATTGAAGTCGGTTGTATTTGCAGTCTTTATTTCTTCAGCCAACAAAATACTAAGCGGGCTTCCCTTGTAATAAGCCAAGCCACCGGCGGCATTTCCTACAAACACATCCTGATATCCATCGTTGTCAATATCTGCAATAGCCACTCCGGTTCGAGTTCCTTCATTAATGGGATATACAGCATGGTTGGCAACCTGAATTAAAGTATCTGCCAATGTAAAACTAGCCGTTAAATTGTTATCAATATTTTTGTAATAATACACTTTGCCTTCTTCGTTGCCGACCAGCAAACGGGTTTCGCCTGTAGTTGTCCTGAAAAAGCAAGGCGTAGTGTATCCATAATTGGAAACAATGTAATTAGTAACATCCACCCTGCCCAAACTGTCGGTTAAAAATGTAAATACAGGGTTGGTAAGTGTGCCTGTGTTTTTATAATAATTCAAATTCCCTTTACGGGCAATGATGTTATTGCTGGCATCTTTCCAGAAATGCTGACGTTCGCCGATAATCAAATCCAACAATCCATCTTTATTCAAATCGAATAGCTGAGGTGTGCTCATTTCGTCAACATCTATATTTTGATAATTTGTTTGGCTTAACACAAAATCGGGCGTTGAGCTTGTTGAGGTATTGGTAAACAAAAAAAGCTTTCCATCAGCATTTCCTACTATCATTTCGGCTTTCCCGTCGTTATTGATATCGCCAAAAGTAGGATAAATGGCTTGCAGATGCAAGGACGAAACATGGGCAAAATCTCTTGTAATTAATTTAAATGTCGGATTATTGATGCTTCCAATGTTTTTATACAAGGCAATTTTAGCTGTATAAACGGTATGAAGAAAGCCACTTTGCAGATAACTTGAATCGAGATAACCAATGTTGCTTACAAACAAATCTTTCAATCCATCGTTGTCGTAATCGAACAACACAAGATAAGCACCACATCCAACGTCAATCATTTCGTGCTGTAAAAAATCTTCGGTCTGAAACTGAAATACAGGATTTGAATTTGTTCCAGTGTTTTTATACAGCCAAATGCTTTTGAATGTTTCTGCCGTTGTTAAATTGGGATCGAAGGGAGAAACAACTAAATCTTTTTTCCCGTCATTATTTACATCAATATACTGAGCCGAAGGAAAAGAAGGCAGTTTGATTCTTTGTGTACCCGAAGGGAAATTGGTATCCTGAGCTATAATGCGTGCTGTATCTGAAGTTCCTCCATTGGTAAGTTTGATAAGATTGGGATAATCAACATCTCCAATCAGCAAATCTTTTAAGCCATCTCCGTTCATATCTATGGCTAATAACGTTGATCCCGAATGTTTGGGAGGATTATTATCTTTATTGATGAATGTTTTCGAACCGTTTAAGCAGGTATCGAGCATCAAAACATTAGATGCTTCGCTTTCGGCAAAGCAACCCCAGCTTTCGTCAGCCAATTTATAATCCAGCGAATCCGGTATACCATATTTTTCTATGGAAAGATTCTTGTGGTAATTTACATATTTGCCAAGTACCCAAAAGTTGAGAATGTCTAAATCCCCGTCATTATCAATGTCGGCAATGGCAGGGAAGTCTTCGGAAAGACAAAAAAGATTGGTATAAGAGCCATTATAGGATGATAATATTGGATTTTTTACCAGTTTAAAAACTAAAGAAGTTGTTGAGTAATTTTTATAGACTTTGATTCCTCCATTGGAATATGTAAAAATATCTTCTTTGCCGTCATTATTGTAATCAATGAGTTGCACCCAACTGTGCAAGGCAGGAAAACGAACAGCATATTCAGGTGCAAAAGTATAACTTACTACATTAGCTGTTCCGTTATTGATAAAAGTAAGGATTCTGTCTCCGATTTTATCGAAAACAAATAAATCTTTAATACCATCAGCGTTTAAATCAATAGTAGAAAACTGGCAGCTGTTCATACCGCCTGCCCAAGGGAAAAGCATGGTATTCCCAATACTATCCTGAACGGTGATGCTATTGTTTCTTACAAATACATAATCATGCGTTTGCGAAAAGCTTGTATTGATGTGAATAAATAAAAACACAACAATAGCAATTAATAGGTAATAAACTCCTTTTGTTTTCAAAAATTGAATTATAGTTTATTTAGGTGAATTGACACACATTCTTTTTTGCTTAATAAAATTTAAACGTTACAAACTCTTTATCATTGCGCTCACGATATTTTCAGCACCCTGAGCTATTTGTACAATGTCGGCATCCAGCATATAGCAAGGTGTAGTAAATATTTTTAATTTAGTATCTTTGATTACCTCAGCATGATTGCATTTATGATGAAAAGCGCCCATTTTTTCAATATCTATGGCAGTTTGTTCATCGTTTCCAATGGTAACTTCAATTGTTTTTAATATTCTTGCTAAAATAACGGGGGCAATGCACAATGCTCCTATGGGTTTGTTAGCTGAAACCATTGCTTTTACTGCTTTTTCAACATCAGTATTTACAGTACAATCAGCACCATCAAATGCGTAAGTAGAAAGATTTTTGGCACAACCAAAACCACCAGGGAAAATCAATGCATCAAACGCATTGGAATTGAATGCTGACAATGCCTGAATGTTTCCTCTGGCTATGCGTGCTGATTCCACCAATACATTGCGGGTTTCGTCAGTTACATTTCCGGTAAAATGATTGATAACGTGATGTTGTAAGATATCGGGTGCAAAAATTTGATAACTACATCCATTCTTAACAATGGCAAGCAATGTCAACACAGCTTCATGAATTTCGGAACCGTCATAAACGCCACATCCTGATAATACGACTGCAAATTTTTTCATTGTTGTTGGTTATTTGTTGTTGGTTATTGGTTAATGGTTATTAGTTATTTGTTATTAGGTGGTTGATCTTTTGCTTTTTTGAGATAAGAGATATATCCATTCAGCATTTTTAAACATATTATTATTTTCTCCCTATAATTATTCATTTCTGATTCTGAAATGTATTGACAATCAAAAGCGCAAATCAAATGATCAAGTGTTTCATAGATAGAGCCTCTTGCTTGTCTGCAAAACTGTATATTTTCCTGATAATGAAAGCGTCCAAAACCTTCAGCTATATTCGCTGTTACTGATCTTGACGCTCTATTTAGCTAATCTTTTAATCTAAAAGTTTCTTCTTTATGCAGAGATTTAGTAAATTCCCAAATTGAATTTCGTAAACTTCTACATTCTTTATAAACCTCTAAATCTTCAAAACTATTCATTTTACTATTAAATATTATCTATCAACGTGCTATTTTTACAAATAACCATCAACTATTTTCCAATAACCAAAATCCATTTTCCAATAACTAATAACTATTAACCATTAACTAATCTCTAATTCTCGGATAATCTATTGAGTAATGCAAGCCTATACTTTCTTTGCGTTCCATTGCCATTTTAATAATAAGATAACCAATATTAATTAAATTCCTTAGTTCGCAGAGCTTGGTAGTTAAGATAGATTTATCGTATAAATCTTCTGTTTCGCTATACAATATTTCCAATCTGTCGAAAGCTCTTTTTAAACGTAAATCCGACCTTACAATACCAACATAATTGGACATAATTAATTGTAGTTCTTTTAATGATTGTGTTATGAGTACCATTTCTTCATTCAGCACCATTCCTTCTGCATTCCAATCGGGAATATCATCGCAATAGCTTATTTTACTTGCTTCTTTTAGTGCATCTATACTTGCTCTATGCGAAAAAACAAGTGATTCGAGCAACGAATTAGAAGCAAGTCTGTTTGCTCCATGTAATCCAGTGGAAGCACATTCGCCCGAAGCATATAAATTAATAATAGAACTTCTTCCCCATTCGTCCACTTTGATACCGCCACAGTTGTAATGAGCCGCTGGTACTACAGGTATCATATCGCGGGTAATATCAATTCCTATACTCAAGCACTTGGCATAAATTGTCGGGAAATGATCTATCAGTTTGTTTTTGTCCAGATGACGGGCATCTAAGTAAACATAATCCCAGCCATTAATTTTCATTTCACTATCAATAGCTCTGGCAACAATATCACGTGAAGCCAATGAGCCCCTCGAATCATATTTTTGCATAAATTCCTTGCCTTCTTGGGTTTTTAATATTGCACCAAAACCCCTCATTGCTTCAGTAATTAAAAAACTTGGTTTTTCGTTAGGATTATACAATGAAGTTGGATGAAATTGGATAAATTCCATGTTTTCCACCTTTCCCTTGGCTCTGTAAACCATTGCGATTCCATCACCTGTAGAAATGGCGGGATTGGTAGTAGTATTGTAAACATTTCCATTGCCTCCTGTAGCAATTAAGGTTACTTTAGATAAATAAGTATCTATTTCATGCGTAGTTTCGTTTAATACATAAGCTCCATAACAACGAGTATCTGATGTTCGACGATTTACTTCAATTCCCAAATGGTGTTGGGTAATAATATCAACTGTAAAGCGGTTTTCAACTATTTCAATATTGGGATGATTGGCAATACTGTTCAACAACGCTCTTTCAATTTCATTGCCAGTATTGTCTTTATGATGTAAAACTCTAAACTCGGAATGCCCACCTTCCTTTGCTAAATCGTACATGCCAGAGGCGTTTTTATCGAAATTAGCACCCCATTCAATCAATTCCTTCACCCTTTCGGTAGATTCTGTAATTGTAATGCGTACAATATTTTTATCAGACAACTCATCACCTGCTATCATGGTGTCTTTGATGTGTTTTTCGTAGGTATCGGGTGTGTACATTACAGCTGCAATACCTCCTTGCGCATATTTGGTAGAACCTTCTTCGGCTTTAGATTTAGTAATTATACATACTTTGCCATAATCTGCCACCTTCAATGCAAAGCTTAAACCGGCAATGCCCGAACCAATAACCAAAAAATCAATTTTTTTTCTCATCTATTGTACGAAATTAGCTTACAAAAATACAAAACTAAAGGCTATCAATGAAAATTGTATGAAATTAAATTTTGAAGAAAAATCCTTTAGATTACCAAAACGATAACTCAATCATATCAATACATCAAAAAAAATTGTATTTTTGCAGCATGGCAAATAACGAAGACATTTTTAAAAAGATAATAGCTCATTCCAAAGAGTATGGGTTTATTTTTCCGTCGAGCGAGATTTACGACGGTATGGCAGCCGTTTACGATTACGGTCAGAATGGAGTAGAACTAAAAAACAACATCAAAGCATATTGGTGGAAAGCAATGGTGCAATATCACGAAAATATTGTTGGTATTGATAGTGCTATTTTTATGCATCCCACAATATGGAAGGCAAGCGGACACGTAGATGCATTCAGCGACCCTTTAATCGATAACAAAGATTCAAAAAAACGTTACCGTGCTGATGTTTTGGTGGAAGACCATGTTGCCAAAATTCAGGATAAAATTAATAAAGAAGTGGAGAAAGCCGCCAAACGCTTTGGTGAAACTTTCGACGAACAACAATATTTGAATACCAATCCAAGGGTAATGGAATACCAGCAAAAGATTGAAGCTATCAATAGCAGATTTTATGCAGCGCTGGGGAAAGAAGATTTTGCGGATGTAAAAGCTTTGATTGAAGAATTAGGCATTGTTTGTCCTATTTCGGGTAGTCGCAACTGGACGGAAGTGCGTCAGTTCAATCTGATGTTTTCTACTCAAATGGGTTCTGTTAGCGAAGATGCAGGTCAGGTGTATCTTCGTCCTGAAACAGCACAAGGGATTTTTGTAAACTTCCTGAATGTGCAAAAGTCGGGCAGGATGAAGATTCCTTTTGGTATTGCACAAATTGGAAAAGCATTCCGTAACGAAATCGTGGCACGTCAGTTTATTTTCCGTATGCGTGAATTTGAACAAATGGAAATGCAGTTCTTTGTTCGTCCGGGCGAAGAATTACAATGGTTTGAATACTGGAAACAGGAACGCATCAAATGGCATTTGTCATTAGGAATACCTGAAAAGAAATATCGTTTTCACGATCACGACAAACTGGCTCATTATGCCAATGCTGCTGCAGATATCGAATTTGAATTTCCATTCGGTTTTAAAGAATTAGAAGGTATACATTCTCGTACTGATTTCGATTTAAAGGCTCATCAGGAATATTCTGGCAAAAAATTGCAATATTTCGATCCTGAATTGAACGAAAGTTATGTTCCTTATGTAGTAGAAACTTCTGTAGGTCTCGATCGTACTTTTCTTGCAGTGTTGAGCCATGCTTACACCGAAGAAAAATTAGAAGATGGTTCTGAACGCATAGTGTTGAACCTGCCTCCTGTATTAGCTCCTTATAAAGTTGCTGTGTTACCTTTGGTTGCCAAAGATAATTTACCTGAGAAAGCGCGTGAAATTATGGATCAACTTAAGCTAAACTTCCAGTGTTCTTACGAAGAAAAAGATTCCATTGGTCGTCGTTACCGTCGTCAGGATGCAATAGGAACTCCTTACTGTATTACCATTGATAACGAAACATTGGAAAACAACACGGTTACTATTCGCGACCGTGATACCATGAAGCAGGAAAGAATTTCGATGGATAAAATTACGGAAGTAGTACAAGCAAGGATAAAGAGTTTGTAAGTTTATAGGAGTATCATTCAACATAAATGTTTGCTTTTTCAATTCGTTGGGGGTAAATAAAAATACCATCCAAACTGAAGTCGGTGAAATAGAGATTATTTAAATTCTTTGAAGTTTCAAATAATATATTCCAAACCCCAAGGCATCTTTCTGCCTTGGGGTTTTATTTTAAAAAAATAATAGGATAATAGAATTATTCATATTTTTGTGAATAAATAAACACAAAGAGATGCGTTTACATAGATGTTTTGTGCTAAGTTATTTTAAATTAATGCCTAAACTATGAACATATTATTAGTAGGAGCTACAGGAGCAACAGGAAAAGATTTATTAGATTTACTAATTAAAGATGAAAGTATTAAACGTATTGATATTTTTGTGAGACGAGATATTGCTTTTCAAAATGATAAACTACATGTCAATATTATTGACTTTGACAAACCTAAACAATGGAAACACCTAATAAAAGGTGACCTATTGTTCTCTTGTTTAGGAACTACATTAAAAGCCGCAGGAAGTAAAGAAGAACAGAAAAAAGTAGATTACCATTATCAATATCAATTTGCAAAATCAGCAAAAGAAAACAATGTTAATACTTATGTATTGGTGTCTTCAGATTATGCTTCTACAAAATCTGCCTTTTTTTATTCAAGGATGAAAGGACAGTTAGAAGAAGACGTAAAAGTATTGAATTTTCCCAGACTGATTATTTTTAATCCACCCATCCTTTTAAGAAAAGGCAGTAATAGAAAAGCGGAGGTTGTGTCAACTAAAATATTGAAATTTTTAAACTCCCTAGGTCTTTTAAAATCAAGTAAACCTTTAGCGACAGAATTATTGGCAAAGGCACTACTCAACTCAATCAAAATGCCAGGAAAAGCAGTACAGTCAATAAAAGGACAGGAAATATTGAATTATGTTTAAATTACCAATTTTTTTAAACCTAAATGGATATAAAATTCCATAAGACTTAATTATTATATGAGAATGAAAACACTTAATTTTAAATTAGATAAAGAACAAATAATTATTTCTATTTGTATTATTACAAGCTTTGTTCTTACTTTTTTTGTTCCTAAATTCTATGCGTATGTTATTTTCGGAAAGGATAATTTCATTGCACTCCCTCACTTTTTAAAGATTATACTTTGTCATGGAACCAACCTTTTACTTTGTTTTCTTGTAACATTTTACATTGCAAACTTCTCTTTTAAAAGAATGTTGGAAATCTTAGGCTTAAACAAAGGTATTGGGATGGCTTTTATGCTTGCATTATTAGCTGCTTTGCCTTTATTGCTTGGTATGCAGTATTTACATGGGTTTAATAAGGACGTAAGTTTTGCTGATGTGTGGATAGAAGGTATCCATCCGGGATATTATGAAGAAATTCTTTTCAGAGGGTTTGTGATAGGTATATTAGTAAGGTATGCAAAATGGCCAGCCTTAATACCCTTGGTATTATCAAGTTTATTATTTGCCATGGGGCATTTGTATCAGGCTCAAAATTTTTCAGAATCCATTGTTGTGTTTTTTACTGCATTTGGTGTAGGAACAGGTTTTTATTTGTTTTATAAGTACTCAAACTGGAATCTTTGGTTTCCTCTCTTTTTGCATTCATTTATGGACACCGCAACAACAATCAGTAACTGGCATGGCACTATTACCATGAGCTTGCAGGATAATATTTTTAGAGGAATTACAATAATATTAGCAATTTATATTTCGTATAGAATAAGCAAGAAAGAGAAAATGAAAAACAAATTGGGAATGATTTGATAAAAGAATAAATCTATTAAAAGTAAATGCACCTTTAAAACTTGTTAGGTTTTAAAACCTGACAGAGTTGACGTAATATAAATAACAGATTAAATACAATTTTTCATCCACAACTTTGCGAATTTAAAGGTAGTATTTATATTCCAAGCAATTCCTTTACTGGATCACTGCCATTGAACAGCATTTTAATCGGGTTTTCTATCATCTCTTTTACTTTCACAAGGAAACCAACGGATTCTTTGCCATCAATTATTCTATGGTCATAAGATAGTGCAATATACATCATGGATTGTATTTTAACTTCTCCATTAATTGCAACAGGGCGCTCAATGATATTATGCATTCCCAATATTGCACTTTGAGGTGGATTGATAATAGGGGTTGAGAGCATAGAACCAAATACACCACCATTGGTAATCGTAAATGTACCTCCGTTCATTTCTTCCAACGTTATCTTATTTTCGCGGGCTTTTGCTGCCAGTGCTTTAATGTTGATTTCAATTTCTGCAATACTCAGACTCTCAGCATTGCGTATTACAGGTACTATCAACCCTTTTGGTCCACTTACTGCAATGCTGATATCTGCATAATCGGGAGTGATAATTTCATCTCCATCTATCATTGAATTTACGTTTGGATATAAACTCAATGCTTCCGTAACGGCTTTTGTAAAAAAGGACATCAAACCAATACCAACGCCATATTTTTCTTTAAAAGCATCATTGTATTGTTTTTTAATAGAAAGCAACGCACTCATATTGATCTCGTTGAATGTAGTAAGCATAGCAGTTTGATTCTTCACTGCCACCAATCTTTCAGAAAGTTTAGTACGAAGCATCGTCATCTTTTGATGTTTGCTTTCTCTTGAAAATGCTGTTTTTGTAACTTCTACTGCTTTTGGAAATGCGGTTTGTTCTGTTATTTTTTCTGGCTTAGATGCTTCTGCAGAAACTGGTTTTTCTGTAGTCTCTGACTTTGAAGATTTTTCAACTGGTTTTTCTGCAGGTTTAGCCGCAATTATAGAAGTATCTATACTACAAACAATATCTCCAATATTTAGTGTATCACCTTCATTCGCAATAAATTGAATTTTTCCACTTTCGGTGGCATATAATGTTAAAATTGCTTTATCAGAATCCACCTCTGCAATTTCTTCATCTTTATCAACTATTTGATCATTTTCAATTAACCAAGATGACAATACTACTTGAGTAATGGATTCACCTTGATCCGGTATTTTTACTTCTATAATCATGTTATCAGTATATTATAATGTTCTTTATAAAATTATTCTTTTTCTACACAATGCATATCGCAACCTTTCATGGCCCATTCGCAGATACATTTGCCCAAAGACTTTTCGATTATTTTCAGCTGACCAGATTTATGTACCTTGCTTGATCCTGTTGCTGGACTTCCACTGGCACTTCTTGCAGCAAATAAAATAAGAGGAATATAGTTGATGTGCTGATGAACAAAAGACCAAGCTCCCATATTTTCAGGTTCTTCCTGTACCCAAAGCCAATGTTGAGCATTTACATATTTCTTTTGAATTGCTTTCCATTGAGTATGAGCAATAGGATATATTTGTTCAACTCTTACAATAGCAATATTCTCCTTGTTATTTCTGGTTTTTTCATCCAGTAAATCGTAATAAATTTTCCCGCTGCAAAATACAACACGTTCTACTTTAGCAGCATCTACAGTTGTATCATCTATAAGTTCTTTAAAACCACCATTTACAAAATCTGAAATGCTTGAAACACAAAGTGGATTGCGTAAAAGACTTTTTGGTGTGAAAACAATCAATGGTTTGCGAAATTTTCGATGAAGTTGTCTTCTTAATAAATGGAAAAAATTGGCAGGTGTCGAACAATTGGCTATTTGTATATTATTATCTGCACAAAGCGATAAAAATCTTTCTATGCGGGCACTTGAATGCTCAGGCCCTTGGCCTTCGTATCCATGAGGAAGTAACATAACCAAATCGTTCATTACCTTCCATTTGCCTTCGGCACTACTTATAAATTGATCTATAATTATCTGTGCGCCATTAAAAAAGTCGCCAAACTGAGCTTCCCATATTGTCAGCGTATTTGGAGAAGTTAAAGCATAACCATATTCAAAGCCCAATACTCCATATTCAGAAAGTAATGAATTATAAATTTCAAATTTTGCTTGTTGATTGCTGATATGATTCAGAGGTATATATTTTTCATCAGAATCATCAATGGTTAATACCGCATGACGATGAGAAAATGTCCCTCTGCCAACATCTTGTCCGCTGAACCGAACTGGAAAACCTTCTTCCAATAAACTGCCATAAGCCATTAATTCGCCCATAGCCCAATCTAATCTCCCATTATCTTCCAGCATTTGTTTACGATCATTGTACAATTTGTGCAGTTTGTTAAAAAAAGAAATTTCTTCAGGTAAATCACATATTTTAGCAGCAATCTTTAGAAAATTTTCTTTGTTAACTGCTGTTGATGGAGAAAATTCGAAATCCTTAGTTTCTGCTTGTATAATAGCTGACCATTCATTTTCTAAAAACGAAGTGATGTGAGACTTTTCAATAGTTTTGGATTGGCTTAATTCATTTTCGAGTAAATTATTAAATTCATTTTCAATTTCTTTAGCTTCTGCCTGTTGAATAATATTTTGATTCTTTAATTCTTCGATATAAATATCTCTTGGATTGGGATGTTTTTCAATAATTTTATACAAAATTGGTTGTGTAAATCGAGGCTCATCACCTTCATTATGGCCATATTTCCTGTAACATAATAAATCAATAAACACATCTTTGTGGAATTTTTGACGAAATTCCATCGCAAATTGCATGGCAAAAACTACTTCTTCAACATCATCTCCATTTACATGGAAAATTGGTGACTGAACTATTTTCGCAATATCAGTACAATAGGTACTTGAGCGAGCATCCAGATAATTAGTTGTGAATCCAATCTGATTATTTACTACAAGATGTATGGTTCCGCCAGTTTTATAACCAGGAAGTTCAGACATCTGCAGCACTTCATATACAATACCTTGACCAGCAACTGAAGCATCACCATGAATAAGTATTGGTACTATTTGATTATTGTCTCCATTGTAATTCAAATCAATACGTGCTCTAACGATTCCTTCTACCACTGGATTAACAGCTTCAAGATGTGATGGATTTGGTGTAAGTGTTAATTTGACATCTTCACCTTTTTTGGTATGGAAATGAGAAGTATAACCAAGATGGTATTTAACATCTCCCATAACGGTTTCATCATCATACTCTTTACCTTCAAATTCACTAAAAATAACTTTATAGGGTTTGTGTAAAATATTTGCCAAAACATTAAGCCGACCCCGATGTGGCATTCCTATTACAAATTCTTTTACACCCAATTGAGAACCTTTTTCAATCAGTGCATTCAAAGCAGGAATAGAAGCTTCAGCACCTTCGAGCGAAAAACGTTTTTGACCTGGGAATTTCTTATGGATAAATTTTTCAAAAAGGACAGCTTCACTCAAATTCTGGAGTATATTTATTTTTTCGTCTTTACTATAAACTGGCAGGTTTTTACTGCTTTCCATTCGTGTCCTTAACCAATCAACAATTTCAGGTATGCGAATGTAACGGTACTCTACACCCAGAGAACGACAATAAGTGATTTGTAAATGCTTAATAATATCTTTAAGTTTTGCAGTACCTATACCTATTTTATTTCCTGCTTTAAATTCTTTTTCAAGGTCTTCGGGTTTTAGTTCAAAGTTTTCGATATCTAATGTAGGACTGTATTTTCTGCGAATTCTTACAGGATTGGTTTTGGTGAAAAAATGCCCTCTTTCACGATAAGCATTGATAAGGTTGATAACTTTAAATTCTGAAGGGTATTCTTCAGATTGATTGCCACTAAAGTCGGCTTTTGAGAAATCAAAACCTTCAAAAAACTTCTGCCATCCATAATCAATGCTATCTGGCTTTGTTTTATAAATGTGATAAAGTTCTTCTATTTGTTGTAAATCAATATTACTCAAATAAGAATTTGCATCCATAAGTTTGTATTTGCTAAATCATTTTTAAAAGAACAAATTTAATTGTTAAAAGTTTAAAAACAACTTAAATGAAAAAAAAGATTGATATTTGTAATAAAATAGATTTTGTCTTGACAATATAGAATGATAGAACAATGAAAATTAATGATAAGAAGAGAAATATTCTAAATTGAAAAGTGTTTAAAAGATTAAATACTGTAATTTTACACCAAATAAAAAAATATAATCCATGATAAATCCCGATTTTGCTAAACTTGAAAGCATTGTTTTACATAAGATTGGCAACAAACTAAATGAAGAAGGTATTCGGTTTTCTAAATCTCCATTTAAATCCGATGAAGAAATCAACAGTTTGTTAATCAAATACTTCTTTTCTTCTTTCAAACAAAGTGAATACTATAATTTATACCATGATACCGATATTAAACTGAATGAAATTTATAGTTATGTAAATGCCATTTTTGCAGATTCTCAAGAATTGTTCGAACAATCAATAAACATAGCCAAGCATTTATATGAACAATCAGTACATCCGAAAATTAAAAATGGAGAAATCTACATTGCTTATTTTAAAGACTGCTTATTAGATGGCGAGAGTATTGATGCTGTCGGGATTTTTAAATCGGAAACACGCGACACTTACTTAAAAGTATATCCAAGTGGTGATGGATTTGAAATAGATTGTGATGCAGGTATTAATATCAATAAATTAGACAAAGGTTGTTTAATATTTAATACCGATTCTGAGAAAGGTTATGTGGTAGCTGTGGTAGATAACCTCAGTAAAGGAAGCGAAGCTCAATATTGGATTGATAATTTTTTGCATATCAGAACTCGTGATGATGAATACCATCACACTCAAAATGTATTAAGTATGTGCAAAAGTTTTGTAGTAAAAAACTTACCTCAAGAATATGAAGTAACTAAAGCCGATCAAGCAGATATGCTGAACAATAGTTTGCAGTTTTTTAAAGAAAATGAAAACTTTAGTTTTGATGATTTTGCTAACAATGTAATGAAAGAACCACAGATTATTGAAACATTCAAACAATACAAGCAAAGTTATGAAAACGAAAATGATATCAATATTGCCGATGGATTTGATATTTCGGAAGCTGCTGTAAAAAAGCAAACACGTGCCATGAAAAGCATTATAAAATTAGATAAAAACTTTCATATTTATATTCATGGTAAACGAGAAATGATTGAAAAAGGTTTTGATGAGATAAGTGGCATGCACTTTTACAAACTATTTTACAAGGAAGAAAATTAACTATTTAAAGCACTTCTTTCAAATAAGGTGCTGTATAACCTTTCTTCTGCATAACAATTTCTTCGGGTGTACCTTCGGCAATAATATTTCCGCCTTTTTGTCCGCCTTCTGGTCCAATATCAATAATGTAATCTGCAACTTTTATAACATCTAAGTTGTGTTCTATAACCAAAACAGTATTGCCTTTTTTAACCAATTTATCTAGAACTTCCAGCAAAACACGGATGTCTTCGAAGTGTAAACCTGTTGTAGGCTCATCGAGAATATAAAAAGTTTTTCCTGTGTCTTTTTTCGAAAGTTCTGTAGCTAATTTAATGCGTTGGGCTTCACCACCTGAAAGCGTGGTAGATTGTTGCCCTAATGTAATATAACCCAAACCTACATCTTTCAATGTTTTAATTTTTATAAGGATAGAAGGAATATTTTCAAAAAAATCAACGGCTTGATCAATATCCATATTCAAAACATCATTGATGGATTTTCCCTTAAAACGAATTTCCAGTGTTTCACGGTTATAACGTTTGCCACCACATGTTTCGCAAGGAACATAAACATCGGGTAGAAAATTCATTTCGATGGTACGTAAACCGGCACCACCACATGTTTCGCATCTCCCTCCTTTTACATTAAATGAAAAACGCCCAGGCAAATAACCTCTGATTTTGGAATCGGGCAAAGTTGCAAAAAGTTTGCGAATTTCATCAAAAACACCTACATAAGTTGCAGGATTGGAACGAGGTGTCCTTCCAATAGGCGATTGATTAATTTCAATAACTTTATCAATATGTTTTAAACCTTCTAAGCTCTTATAAGGTAATGGGTTTTTGTCTGAACGATAGAAGTGTTTGCTTAAAATTGGATGCAGAGTTTCATTAATCAAGCTTGATTTACCACTTCCAGAAACACCCGTTACACAGATAAATATTCCTAAAGGTAGTTTAAGTGTAACATTTTTTAAATTATTACCAGTCGCACCTTTCAACACAAGAAAATCTCCATTGGACTTTCTGCGTTGCGACGGAACTGCAATCTCTTTAACACCACGTAAATAATCACAAGTTAGTGTATGGCAATGCTTCATTTCCTGTGGATTGCCTTCTGCTACTATTTTCCCACCATGAATGCCTGCTCCAGGACCAATATCTATTACATGATCAGCTGCAAGTATCATTTCTTTATCATGCTCAACCACAATTACTGAGTTTCCTATATCTCGTAAATCTTTTAAAGCTTTAATAAGCCTTAAATTATCTCTTTGGTGCAACCCAATGCTGGGTTCATCTAGAATATAAAGCACCCCAACTAATTTAGAACCAATTTGTGTAGCCAATCGAATACGTTGTGATTCTCCACCCGATAGACTTTTTGAAGGACGGTTAAGTGTAAGGTAATCAATGCCAACATCCAATAAAAAGTGAATACGAGTTTGAATTTCACGAACGATTTCGTAGGCGATCTTTTGCTTTCTTTCGTCTATCAATTCATTGATATGCTCAAACCATTCGTTGAGAAATATCATATCCATGTTTGAAAGTTCTGAAATATTTTTATTGCCAATTTTAAAGTGAAGCGATTCTTTTTTTAATCGACTTCCATGGCATTCAGGACAAGAGATTTTATTCATGAAATTGCTTGCCCATTTCTTAATACCCTGAGGTGCAGAATCTGTGTTTTGATTGGAAATAAAATTGATAACGCCTTCAAAAGTAATTGCATAAGAAGTAGTTACACCCAGATAATCATTTTTAACTTTCAATACTTCATCGGAGCCATACAAAATACTGTTCATGGCTTCTTCAGGAATATCTTCAATAGGATCATCCAAACTAAACTTATGTTTTTCTGCAATAGCTTCTAATTGCTTGAATATCCAACTCGTTTTGTGTGCCCCGATAGGAATAATTCCTCCTTGATTGATGGACTTTTTATTATCGGGGATTATTTTATTGAAATCCATTTCTGCAATTTCGCCTAAGCCATTGCAATGCGGACAAGCTCCATAAGGTGAATTGAATGAAAAGGAATTGGGTTCTGGCTCACTATAGGCAATTCCGGTAACCGGACACATCAGTAACCGACTAAAATGGCGTACTTCGCTGTTTTCGTTTTCCATAACCATTAGCATGCCTTTACCATGACGCAATGCTATTTGAACTGCCTTAGTTATACGTTCTGTGGCATCTTCATTTACTTTTATTTTATCAATTACTACTTCAATATCATGAATTTTGTATCGATCTAATTGCATTCCAAAACTGATTTCCTTGACTTCGCCATCAATGCGAACTTTCAGAAAACCTTGTTTGCGAACTTGTTCAAATAAATCGCGGTAATGACCTTTACGCCCTTTTACCAAAGGAGCTAAAATAATAATAGCTTTGTTAGCATAGCGTTCTTTGATAGCATCAATAATTTGAACTTCTGTATAACGAACCATTTTCTCTCCACTAAGGTAAGAATAAGCATCTGCTACGCGTGCATAAAGCAAACGAAGAAAATCATAAATTTCAGTAATGGTTCCAACGGTAGAGCGTGGGTTTTTACCTGTAGTTTTTTGCTCGATGGAAATAACAGGGCTCAAACCCGTAATTTCATCTACATCAGGTCGTTCCAAATTTCCGATAAACTGGCGAGCATAAGCCGAAAAAGTTTCCATATAACGCCTTTGTCCTTCAGCATAAATGGTATCGAATGCCAATGAAGATTTTCCACTTCCACTTAAACCTGTAATTACTACAAGTTTGTCACGTGGAATGCGAACATCAATATTTTTTAAATTATGCGACCTTGCACCGTATATTTCAAGGTTTTTAGTATCATTATCAGGCATCAAAGTTTGTTTTTCGAAAACGGCTGCAAAGGTAGTAATTATTTGACGATTTGTGAATTTGACATACTGATTAATATTATTTAGATGTCAAGAAAAGTGAAAGAATAAATCCTAACCACTTGTTTTGAATTGAAAATCTATGATTAATAAGAATTGAAATATAACATTCTTATTTTAGCTAAAAAATACTATTTTCGCACTATGCAATTATTCTACAGAACTTACGGTAAAGGTCAGCCATTTGTTATACTCCATGGTTTATATGGAATGTCTGATAATTGGGTTACTCATGCCAAACTTTTAGGTGAAAACTATCAAGTTTATATTCCCGACATGAGGAATCATGGGCAATCCGAACATAGCGAATTATTTGATTATAATTTAATGGCTGAAGATATTGCCGAATTTATTAAAATGCACAACTTAGAAAACCCAATAATAATGGGACATTCAATGGGTGGAAAAGTTGCCATGAGATTTGCTCTTGATAATCCTAATAAGGTATCAAAACTTATAGTGGTGGATATGAGTATGCGATCATATAAACAAACCGATTTTAACTATCAGCTTATTTATGCCCTATTAGATATTGATTTTGCAAAAATGAAAACACGAAAAGAAATCGAAGACAAACTTGATCAAACTATACAAAATCAACGTATTCGAATGTTTTTAATGAAAAATATTTATTGGACAGAACAAAAAAAATTATCGTGGAGATTTAATTTGAAAACTATTTTTAATAATATTGATGCTGTATTTGAGGGCATACAATCAAATCAACAATTTGATAAGCCTTGTTTGATTATCAGAGGGAGTGAATCTGATTACGTTTCAGTTGAAGATTTTATGCAAATAAATCAAAATTTTCCGAAAGCAATTTTAAAAACAATACCCAAAGCTGGTCATTGGGTGCAAGCCGATGAACCTAAATTGTTTATAGACTGCTTGAGCGATTTTTTGATTTGAAAAGACTATGTTGTATCTATATATTTCATAGTATTCAAACAGAATAGCTATTAATTTAATTGAATGTATTTT
>CAZUCB010000049.1:0-17734 GCA_964618755.1 uncultured Bacteroides sp.
CCTTCAATCTGCAGGAAATAAGCAGCGGACAATCCTCCGGGTCCTGCACCTATTATAGCCACTTTCTTTTTGGTAGAAGGTTTGATTTCAGGAATAAATTTAGTGATTGAATCCAAATCTTTATCAGCAGCAAAACGCTTTAAATAATCGATTCCAACAGCTGTACCTTCATCGAACAAATTACGGCGACAAGCAACTTCGCACGGACGAACGCATACTCTTCCGCATATTGCAGGTAAGGGATTCACTTCTTTTATCAACGAAATGGCATCGTTATATAAACCTTTTTCAATCAATGAAATATAGCCTTGTACATCCACGCCTGCCGGACAGGTTTGCTTGCATGGGCCCATACAATCGGCATAATGATTGCTCAACAGCAAATCCAATGCAGTTTTGCGTGCTTTTTTTACTTTTTCGTTTTCGGTGGTAATCACCATGCCTTCTCTTACTTTTGTAGAACAGCTGGGTTGCAAACCCTTCATGCCTTCTACCTCTACCACACATACATAGCAGGAGGTATAAGGTTCGATACGGGGATCGTTACACAATGTTGGAATTGAGATTTTATTTCGGTTAGCTACTTCCAAAATACTTTCATCTGAAGAAGCTCTTACTATCTGACCGTTTAATACGATATTTACACTTGTACTCATTTTTCTAAGTTTATAATGTTTGGAATGTTATAAAGTGTTTAAAGTTATAATGTTATAAAGTTGTAAAGTTTTTAAAGTTTTTAAAGTTTTTTAATAAATCCGGAAAGTAGCTTTGATATTTCTTCAGATAAATTATGTTGATTGGAAAATTCATCTTTAGAAATTTTATTTAATTCTGAAGCAAGAATTAACATTGAACGAACTTCACCACAGCTGCCTTTAGCAATATAAAGAAATTGTTTAAATTCGTTATTGGTCTTTCTTTCAAATCCTTCTGCTATATTATTCATAATAGATACCGCAGCTCTTTGTATTTGATCACGAAAAGAATAATCCTTACACTCAGAAAAAAGGGAATAAATATTCACAGCAAGTTGTTTAGACTTTTGCCATGCAATTATATCTTCAAACCTATCTATTTTCATCGTCTTAATACTTTATTACTTTACAAACTTTTTAAACTTTATGAACTTTTTACTGCAAAGAAATAGCTTCAAATTTACATCTCGAATAGCAATCGCCACATTTGATACACATTTCCTGATGGATAAAATGAACTTGCTTACGCTCACCTGTTATAGCTTTTACTGGACATTTCACGGCACAAATGGTGCAGCCTGTACATTTGTCAGGAATTATCTCGTAAGTTAACAATGCTTTGCAAGCTTTAGCAGGACATTTCTTTGCAAAAATATGTGCTTCATACTCATCGCGGAAATATTTCAATGTAGTAAGCACTGGATTAGGAGCCGTTTGTCCCAGTCCGCACAACGAATTGTCTTTAATCTGAACTGCCAGCTCTTCCAGTTTTTCAATATCTTCATGTTTGCCTTTTCCTTCTGTAATTCGTTCCAGAATTTCGAGCATACGTTTTGTTCCTATACGGCAGAAAGTACATTTGCCACAACTTTCTTCCTGAGTAAAATTCAAAAAGAATTTGGCAATATCCACCATGCAGGTATCTTCGTCCATAACAACCATACCACCCGAACCCATAATAGCTCCTGTTGCATTTACTGAATCGTAATCTACAACCGTATCAGCAAGAAATTCAGGAATACAACCTCCGGATGGACCACCCAACTGAACAGCTTTAAATTTCTTACCGTTTGGAATTCCACCACCCAATTTAAATATAATATCGCGGATGGTAATCCCCATAGGTACTTCAACCAAACCAGAATGATTTATTTTTCCAGCTAAAGCAAACACTTTGGTTCCCTTACTTTTTTCAGTTCCATATTTTGAATATTCAGATGCTCCGTTGTAAATTATCCATGGGATATTGGCAAAGGTTTCAACATTATTTATATTGGTGGGCTTACGCCATAAACCTGATTCAGCAGGAAAAGGCGGACGTTTACGAGGCATTCCTCGTTCACCTTCCACTGAGGCAATCAAAGCAGTTTCTTCACCGCAAACAAAAGCTCCTGCTCCTTCTTTTATATGAATATCAAAATTAAAACTTTCGATTCCTAATATATTATTTCCAAGATAGCCTTTTTTCTGAGCCTGATCAATGGCTATATTCAAACGCTTGATAGCCAATGGGTATTCGGCACGGCAATAAATTACACCATCAGTTGCGCCAATGGCATAAGCACCGATAATCATACCTTCCAATACAGCATGAGGGTCGCCTTCAAGCAACGAACGATCCATAAATGCACCGGGATCGCCTTCATCAGCATTGCAGATGATATATTTTTCTTCAGATTTATTGTTTCGTGCAAATTTCCATTTCATTCCGGTAGAAAATCCACCGCCTCCACGACCTCGTAAACCAGAATCCAAAACAGATTGAATTACGGTATCATAAGTTATTTTTTCTTTAGCTATTTTTTTAATGGCTTCATAACCCTTTTGCGATTCATAATCTTCGATAGATTCAGGATCTATCATACCGCAGTGTCGTAAAGCAATTTTAACCTGTGCATCAAAAAATTTATTATCCTCAGTTTCAAAAAGCTTTGTTGCAACCACATATTCCTTAATAGGTTCATTCTTTTTTATATGTTTATCAAGAATTTCTTCAATTCTCTTTTCATCAACATTTCCATATAAATAAGAACCATTTTTGTCAACAATTTCTACTAATGGTTCCCTGAAACACATACCAATACAACTGGTCTTTTTCAAATCAAAGTCAAGTTTATCAGTATTCATTAATGATTCTATTTTCAAATACGTTTTTTGGGCTCCGGCAGCTATTCCACAACTACCTAAACCGACTATTACTTTTGTCTTTTCCATATTTTATGGTATTTTGTGGTTAATTACTTTCTTTTAATTTAATATTCTTTACAATATTTACCGCTTCTTTTCCTGTTAGTTTTGCAAAAGTATCATCACCAATCATCATAGCAGGTGCTAATGAGCAGCAACCCAAACAAGCTACCGATTCAAGCGTAAACAATCGATCTTCTGTTGTTTCTCCATCCAAAACCTCTAAATATTCCTGCAAAGCTTCTGTAATCAGATTTGCATTCTGTACATGGCAAGCAGTTCCGTGACAAACTTTAATAATATGTTTACCAACAGGTTTTAACCTAAATTGAGCATAAAAAGTAGCCACTCCGTACATATCATTGAGTTTTAAGCCAGTTTCCTCAGAAATTTTTACAAATGCTTCTTTTGGTATATATCCAAAAATATGTTGTGCCCCCTGCAAAATAGGAATCAGATTCCCCTTTTTGCCTTTGTATTTTGAAATTAAAGGATCTATTAAAGTTAAATCAACTTCATCTATTGCTGGAATTTCATTGATTTTTCGAATTCTTTCTATACGCATAGCCTTAATGTTTTTATAGACGCTAAAGTATAAAACATTTTAATAGAAAATGCAATGAAATGATATTTATATTGATTCTAAATTGCGATATTTTTCTTGATATTTTTTTATGTAAGGTTAGAAAATTAGCAATTAAACTATCAGGAAATCATTAATTTATAAGATACTTAAACGACAGTAATCGTTTTGAAATTGTAATGACATTTTTTAAAGCAAATTTCTAATTATCAATCTGATGTTGTTTTTTTATGTTTTTCTCAAATTTTATAATTCATTCAAATCAACTTTATGATATTTTATATTTTTTAATTGGATATCTTATGATAATTTTGTTTTGTATGTCTGTATTTTCTTATGCTGCTCATTTCTTCATTTTCTAAGATGTGATCAAACAAAGGGAATATAAGTATCAAGAAAATAATTAAAAATTAGAAAACTCTTTTCTTTAAAGTATAAATACTTTATATTTTGTTTAAGTTTTTAGCAAAAATTCCATTACATCTACTCCATCCGCATAATCCATCAATGTAGGAGATTGAGCACTGCCAATCGGGATAGCCCCGTTTATTGCTGTGTTGTTTGTAACAATGCATTGAATTTGTTGAGTATTATCAGCCAAATACCGATTCAAATTTTCTATATTTTCATAAAATTCATAATAAACCACCGAAATAGGAGAGGATATTAAATTTTCTTCTTTCAGAATTGTGGAACCATTGTCGTAAAATGGTAATAAATTGATAAGATAAATAGATTTGTAGTATTCATAGTTATTGTAGTATTTTGTGTTGTCAAGAATATTACTGTAATTAGTTAAAATATCTAACAAACAATTTAAATTATAATCTTTTGGAAGAAACAGTTTAGATACATTTCTGCATCCCATTCCAAAATATCGTGTTATATCATTGCCTAAAGCAATTAATTCATTTTTGCTTTCGTTTCCTGAAAGTACAGCTACACTATTTCTGTTTTTTCTAATAATATGAGGCTGTTTTCCGAAATAATATTCAAAATAGCGGGCAGAATTATTACTTCCGGTTGCAATAACGGCATCAAAGGTTTCTAATTTTTCAACAAAACTTATAAGATTAGCAAATGCTGGCTCAAATTCTATTAGTTTTTCGGCAATTGCAGGTAATAAATACTTATCGTCAGAGGATAATTTTGCTACAACATGATTTCCCGACATCAAAACATAAAAGAAATCGTGAAATCCAACCAATGGTAAATTCCCGGCCATAATTACACCAATTTTACGAATATTTTTATTATTTTCAGGAATGTCATAATTTTCAATCCAGTTTTCAATAGATTGTTTTTCAATACTTTTTGCTATTGATAAAATTGAAAAGGCAATATTATCAATAGTAAACCAACGATTATGAATGGAAGCTAAATTTATTGCATTTTTCAGATTGTCATTTATAGAAGTATTATTTATCTGAAAATTAATTAAGTAATCAGAAAGCTTTCCAAATGCTACAATTCTTTTTGATAGTTTCATATTGCTGATAATTGTTTAATAGATTGTTTTCTTATCTTTGTAAAACTTTGCTAAAATAAATATAATAATTCAACGTTTTAGATTTTGTAAAATAATAATTTAAAAATATTGAAAAAGAGCATTTTAATTACAATTATTCTTACAGTTATTTTTGCCAAACTATCGTTTTCGCAAGGAAGAGAAACTTTTGGCGAATACGAAGATTCACTTGCTCTTTTGGGAAATATTATGCGAAATGGTGAAAATGATAGAGTTAAATTTGAAGCAAATGAAAAATTTATAGATTTATTGGAAGATGCACTCTATATGAAAAATTCGTTTGATTACCCATTTGATTCAATAAAAACAATAGCAAGATTAGTTTCGCCAGATAATAAACTTAAAATATATAATTGGGTAATTTCAAAAATTGATGGAACTTTTGATTACTACGCATTTATACAATCATATAATGAAAATAAAAAGAAATATGATTTGTTCAAATTAACCGATAAGTCGAATGATATAATTGCTGCAGAGTTTCAAATATTAGATGCAAATAATTGGTATGGAGCTTTATACTATAAAATAATTCATACTCAAAATAATAATTCTGATTATTACACTCTTCTCGGTTGGAATGGAAATAATGGAATGTCATTTAAAAAATTGATTGAAGTTCTTAGTTTTCGATCAGGGAATAAACCAACTTTTGGTGCTGCAATGTTTAAAATGGGAAAAGAAAAACCAAAGCGTATTATTTTTGAATATTCGGCAAAAGCAATTATGAGTTTAAAATATGAAAATCAAGAATATCATGAAAAAATTAAATTTAAAAAACCTAAAAATGGCAAACGATTTGAAATGAGAAAAGTTAAAAGTTCAATGATACTTTTTGATAGATTGGTTCCATTAAGTCCTTCATTAGAAGGTCAAAAACAGTTTTATGTCCCAGAAACTAATATTTTCGATGCGTTTATCTACGAGAATGGTAAATGGAATTTAATTGAGGATGTTGATGCACGAAACCCATTAAAACCATCAAAATCTAAAGAAGATCAACCTAAAAGAGAACTTGAATATAGACTTTACACTCCTAAAAAAAAATTATAAAAAAGCAATTTTAAATTATTGAATTATTAGTTGTTATACTTTAGAAATCATTTCTTATCTTACTCTTATTTTTGTTCCAGCTCTTATTAATGACGACTTTTTTAATCGATTTAACTTTCGTAATGTTTTGGTAGATGTGTGATATTTTCTAGCAATTGTACTCAAAGACTCACCTTTCTTTACTTTATAAAAACAAGCTTCTTTTAGTTTTGATATTTCTTTTTGATATCTAAAATGATAAGCTGTTAAATATAGTTTATCTGATATAAGTTCTCTTTTCCCAAAGTCAATAATATCTTCAGGATTTATTGGAGCACCTAAATATCGTATTTCAAAATGAAGATGGCTACCTCGAGATCTACCAGTATTACCACCTAAACCTATCATATCTCCAGCTTTAACTAATTGATCATTTGCTACATTAATTAGGGATAAATGAGCATATAAGGTTTCTAAGCCATTTAAATGACGTATAACAACTACATAACCATAAGATCTACTGAGTTTAGTAATTCTTACTCTTCCATCAAAAGCACTTAAAACACTATCCCCTGTTTCAAGATTAATGTCAGTTCCATAGTGATATCTTCGATGTCGTAATCCAAAATGAGAAGTTACCTCCCCATTATGAGGATTAACATAAAAACTTTTTTTAGTAGGATCCGTCAATAGAATTATTGTAGTATCAGTTTTTTTAGAAAAATCAACTTTAGGGTAGTGGATAATATCATTATCAAAAGAACTATAAAGGGTGTCATCTTCAAAAAAAACAGCTAATGAGTCATAAAATGAATAAAAATTTGAAACAATATCAATACTATCATTTGTAGTTTCGATAATGTAAACAGGTTCTAGTTTTTTATAAACATCCTCTTGAGCTTGAAGCGAAAAACAATAGGATAAAATAAATAAAATAAATAAAAATATTTTGGGAAATCTCATAGCTTACCTTGACTAATAAATTAGATTTTACAATAAAAAACAATACAAAGAACGAATATAATTTTTGAAATCTAATTATTTTTAACTAATTTTAACTCAACCAAAAGAATAATATTTTATTTTTTTGGCTGTAAAAGATTTTTATTTATAATTTAGCAAAAAGTTTTTAAGCAATGCAAAAACAATAATTATGCTTAAGTATAGAGATATCAGATTTATTTATATTTTTTCATTAACGATAATTTTCGCAATTATGATGTCGTCTTGCGAGGCACCTAGGAATGGGAAATATAGAAATCATAGGCATGTAGGTAGTTCTTCTTATTATAGAAGAAGTTCATCAAGCCACATGAAATCAAGACGTAATGTTATACCTATTTCTAAGAATTATCGAATTAAAAATAAAAGATCAAGCGGTAATTATTAATCTAATTAAAGAAATTTTACTTGTTAAATTTTAAAATTAAGTATATTTTAATTCAACCTTCGATTTTTAATTTTTTTTCTAAATTTTAATAATGATATAAAAAATATAATAAACAATAAAATGGTCATTGAAATTAAAGAAGTTATCAGTAACTCAGATTTAAATAAATTTATTAGATTTCCTTATAAATTATATAAAAATAATCCATATTGGGTTCCATCTTTAGATTTAGATGAGAAAATGAATTTATCTAAAGAAAAAAACGCAGCTTTTGATTTTTGTGAAGCACGTTATTGGCTTGCTTATCAAAATGGAGAAATAGTTGGTCGAATAGGAGGTATTATCAATCATCGTGCCAATGAATCTTGGAAAGAGAAAAGAATACGTTTTGGATGGATTGATTATATTGATAGTGAAGAAGTTGCTAAAGCTCTTTTGGATACAGTTGAAAAATGGGGTAAGGAAAAAGACTTAGAAGAAATTCATGGTCCATTAGGTTTTACAGATATGGATCGTGAAGGAATGTTAGTTTATGGGTTTGATGAGTTAGGAACTTATGCTACTATTTATAATCATGAATATTATCCTTCAATAATTGAAAAATTAGGTTTTGAGAAAGATATAGATTGGTTGCAATTTGAATACCAGGTACCAAAAGAAGAACCTGAAAAACTGCGAAAAATTGCAGAAATGGTTGCTAAAAGATATAAAGTCCATACGCTAAAATCAAAAACAAAAAAGGATTTGATGAAATTAGCTCCGCAAATTTTTGATGTGTTAAATCAAAGCTTTATGCCACTTTATGGTTTTGCTCCTTTATCACAAAAGCAAATTGATTCTTTAACAAAACAATACATTCCTTATGTTAATCCTAAATATATTTCATTGGTAATGAGTGATGAAACCAATGAACTTCTTGGGTTTGGGATTACTTTGCCTTCGCTTTCAATTGCTACTAAAAAGGCAAATGGACGTCTTTTCCCATTTGGTTGGTGGCATTTGTTAAAAGCCCTAAAAACATGTACAATCATAGACATGAATTTAATCGCTATTCGTCCCGATTGGCAAAATAAAGGCTTGAATGCATTAATGTTTGATGAATTGATGAGTAATTATATCAAAAATGGCGTTAAAAAAACTATTCAAAATCCTGTATTGGAGTTAAATAATAAAAATATTGATATTTGGAAAGATTATAGCCCACGTCAACATATTCGACGAAGATGTTACATTAAGAAAATAAATTAATGAGTTAATTAAGATAAAATAGAATATAAAAAAAGAGGCAAAACTATATGTTTGCCTCTTTTTTATTAATTGTTTAGTTTTTAATATTCATTTATACAAGTCCTTGAGCCATCATTGCATCAGCAACTTTTACAAATCCACCAATATTAGCACCTTTAACATAATTAATGCTTCCATCAGCTTCTTTACCATATTTAACGCAAGTTTTATGAATATTAATCATAATATTATGAAGCTCTTGGTCAACTCTTTCTCTTGTCCAGCTTAAACGCATTGAGTTTTGCGACATTTCTAAACCAGAAGTTGCAACACCACCTGCATTAGCAGCTTTTCCAGGACCGTATAATATTTTCTTTTCTACAAAGTATTCTGCAGCTTCTGGAGTAGATGGCATATTAGCTCCTTCCGAAACACAAATACAACCGTTTGCAATTAATGTTTTTGCATCTGCTCCATTCAATTCGTTTTGAGTTGCACTTGGTAATGCAATATCACATTTAACACCCCATGGTGTTTTGCCTTCAACATACTCACAATTATATTTTTTAGCATATTCGGAAATACGCCCACGTTTTATATTTTTCAATTCCATTACAAAAGCCAATTTTTCAGCATCAATTCCTGCTGGATCATAAATATATCCATTAGAATCAGACATAGTAACAACTTTTCCACCAAATTCAGTAGCTTTTTGAGTTGCATATTGCGCAACATTTCCAGAACCAGAAACAACTACTATTTTTCCTTTAAAGCTATCACCTTTTGTGGCTAACATTTCTTTTGCAAAATATACTTGTCCGTAACCTGTAGCTTCTGGGCGTATTAAACTACCACCCCATTCTAAACCTTTTCCTGTAAGTACACCTGTAAACTCATTTCTAATTCTTTTATATTGGCCAAACATAAAACCAATTTCACGTCCTCCAACTCCAATATCTCCTGCTGGAACATCTGTGTCAGGCCCAATATGTCTCTGTAATTCAAGCATGAAACTTTGAGTAAATTTCATTACTTCATTGTCAGATTTACCTTTGGGGTCAAAATCAGATCCACCTTTTCCTCCTCCCATAGGTAAGGTTGTTAAACTATTTTTGAAAACTTGTTCAAAAGCTAAAAATTTTAAAATACCAAGATTAACTGTTGGATGGAAGCGTAGTCCACCTTTGTAAGGTCCAATAGCACTATTCATTTCAATTCTAAAACCTCTGTTAGTTTGAAAATTACCTTTATCGTCCAACCATGGAACTCTAAAAATTATAACTCTTTCTGGTTCAACCATTCTATCGAGAATTCCGTTGTATTTTGGATTTTCTTCAATAAAAGGAAATAGAGTTTCAACTACTTCTCTTACAGCTTGATGAAATTCTACTTCGCTTGGATTTTTGGCAATTACTCTTGCCATAAACTGATCTAGTTTTTGTGTTAAAGCGTTGTTCATAATTTTTTATTTTTTTGATGATTAAAAGTGGTATAAAAACAGCTACAATGTTATAAAAAAAAAATGTTCTAAAATAAAAAATATGTTGATATTTAGTAAATTACGTATTTGTCTTAATTTTCAATAAGCAAATTACTTAATAAAAGCTAAGAGGTTAAGTATAATACTTAATTTTTAATATTATTAAAAAAAATATAATGATAACTCCATTTTTATCTTAATTTTAAACAAAAATCTTTGCTATGGCTTTAATTGAATTTAATTTGGATGGTATCATTGAAAAAGTAAATGAAGACCTCTGTAAGTTAATGGGTTATAATTCTGATGAATTAAATGGAAATCATATAAGCATTTTGCTTGAAAAATCAGTATATAAGTCTGATGAATTCAATGAAATGTGGAGGAAATTACGTGAAGGGGGAGTACAGCAAGTTGAAATTCGGTTTTTAAAAAAAGATAAAACTGATATAATTATCAATGGAGTATTTACACCAGTATTAGAAAAAGAAGAAAAATCACTTTATAAAATTAAAAGAATTAGCTTTGAAAATAATTTTGTTAGTGATAAAAATAAATCAATTAAAGGAATAAATGAAAACACAATTGATAATTTAATAAAAGATAATCATGATTCAGAAATAACAGAAAGTCTTAAAAAATTAATTTTTGAAAACAAAGAACGTTTAAAAGAATTAGCTGCCATTAATCAGACTACTAAAATATTAAAGGAAGGTAAACCTATTGAAGAAAGTTTGCAGCAAATTTGTATGTTATTACCCAAAGCTTGGCAATATCCAGATCATACTGTTGCAAGAATTATTTTCGATAAAAATGAGTTTAAAACACCAGACTTTGTTGAAACATCATGGTTGCAAAAACAAAATTTTGAAACTATAGATAACCTAAAAGGCTCAATAGAAGTCTTTTATTTAAAGAGTTTTGTTGAATTAGATGAAGGCCCTTTTTTAAAAGAAGAAAGGCATTTAATTGATAATCTGACTGCAATTATTGTTAATTATTTAAATAGTTTTAAGGCTAAATATATCTTAAAAACATCTGATAAAGAGTATGTTGAAAAAGTTGAAGATGAAATAAAAGTACCGAGTCGTCAGTTATTACATCGTTTCTTAAATAAACAAAACTATGATAGAGATGTTTTTCATGACTTAATGCCTTTCAAAGTTAATGAAATTCTATTAATTGCAAATTTATATGATGCTTATAACATTGAAAAGGAAGGTAGGTTTTCTGAACATATTTTGGGCGAATATTATCAGTTGAATCTTACCTCAATACCAAGAGTAACAGGTGTTTCTTCTTATGAAGAAGCTTTAACGCAATTAAACGAAAAACATTACGATTTTGTAATTATTATGTTAGGTGTTGATAAAAAAGCACCTATTGAAATTACTAGGAGCATTAAGCTAAATTTTCCTTACATACCTATATTTATGTTGCTAAATAATAATAGCGATATTGCATTGTATGAAAAAGATGAAATTGTTGTGAAATTAGTTGATAAAATTTTTGTTTGGAATGGAGATTCCCGGGTGTTTTTTGCAATGGTAAAATACCTGGAAGATATGGTTAATGTGGAGAATGATACAAAAATAGGATTGGTTAATGTGATATTATTAGTTGAAGATTCTGCCAAATATTATTCACGTTATCTTCCAATGTTGTATTCTAGTGTATTGGAACAAACTAAGCAATTAATTGAAGATGTTAGTAATGATGAACTATATAAGGTCTTGAGATTAAGAGCACGCCCAAAAATATTATTGGTAAAATCTTATGAAGAAGCAATTGATATTTTTCATAAATACCGTGATTACTTATTGTGCTTAATTACTGATATGAAGTTTTTTAGAAATAATGAATTAAACGAAAATGCAGGATATGATTTGGTAAAATATGTTAGAAGTAATGCGAAAGATTTACCTACAATAATTCAGTCTTCTGACCCAGAAAATGCAAAATTAGCGTATGAATTAAAAGTAACTTTTATTGATAAAAATTCCGATACACTATCACAAGATATAAAGAGCTTTATTAGCCATTATTTGGGTTTTGGGAATTTTATATACAAAGATGCTTCAGGCAGAGATATTGCAATAGCCAGTTCTCTTAAAGAATTTGAAAAGCATTTAAAAACCATCCCGGATGAATCATTAATTTACCATGGAAAACGTAATCATTTTTCTTTATGGTTAATGGCAAGAGGTGAAATTTCTATTGCAAAAAAAATTAATCCGTTAAAAACAACTGATTTTAAAAATGCTGAAGAGCTTAGGAGATTTATGCTAAATGCAATTCAAAACCACAGAAATGAAAAAAATAAAGGGAAAGTAATTAGCTTTGAAGAAACAGATGTAATTGATGAAAGTAATATTGTATCTCTTGCCACAGGTTCTTTAGGAGGAAAGGGGAGAGGTTTAGCTTTTATTAATACCTTAATCTATAACTATGATTTTTCTCAAATGATTCCTGATATTAATATTAGAACCCCGATAACATCCATTATTGGTACTGATGAGTTTGATTATTTTATAGAAAGAAATAAATTATATGATTTTGTAAATACTGAAAGGGATCATACTTTAATACGTAAAGTTTTTTTGGAATCAAAACTAACTGATGGATTGGTTAGAAAACTTAGGTTGTTATTAAAAAAACTTACGAAACCATTGGCAATCCGTTCATCAGGTTTGTTTGAAGATTCTTTAATGCAACCTTTTGCTGGCATTTTTGAAACTTATCTCATACCTAACAATCATCCAGATTTGGAAGTGAGATTGCTTCAGGTAATGGATGCTATAAAATTGGTTTATGCTTCTGTATTTTCTAAAATTGCACGTGGTTATGTTGAAGCAATTAATTATAAAATTGAAGAAGAAAAAATGGCTGTTGTAATTCAGGAAGTTGTTGGAAATACTTATGATGAAGTTTATTATCCACATGTTAGTGGAGTGGCACAATCATATAATTTTTACCCATTTTCTCATATGAAACCCGAAGAAGGTTTTGCTGTTATGGCGGTTGGTTTAGGTAGTTATGTTGTTGAAGGTGAAAAAGCTTATCGTTTTTCTCCAAAGTATGCAGGTGTTGAAATTAACTCTCCAAAAGATCAATTAAAAAGTTCACAAGTAGATTTTTATGCAGTTGATTTACAACCGCAACCGCTAAATTTATTAGAAGGTGAAGACGCTGGATTAATAAAATTAGATATTGATGTTGCCGAAAAACATGGAACATTAAGACATTGTGCTTCTGTGTATGATATTGATAATAATAGAATTGTACCAGGCTTGAGCTATCCTGGGCCACGAATAGTAAATTTTGCTAATATTTTAAAATATAATTACATTCCACTTTCAGAAACCATAGAATTGGTTTTAGATGTGGTAAAAGAAGCAATGGGTTCTCCTGTAGAAATTGAGTTTGCAATTGATTTAAACAAAGATGATAAAGGTAGGGCTTCTTTTTACCTTCTACAAATAAAGCCATTAATAGGAAACGCTGAAGATTATACAATTGATGAATCGAAAATTAACAAAAGTGATGTAATTTTGTTTTCTGATAAAGGAATGGGTAATGGATTAATAAATGATATCACCGATATTATTTATGTGGACATCGATATTTTTGATAAATCTAGAACTGATGAAATGGCTGAGGAAATAGAAAAGCTAAATGGAGAAATGATAAAAGAAAATAGGAAATATATTTTGATTGGTCCAGGACGTTGGGGTACTCGTGATAAATGGATTGGAATTCCTGTTAATTGGACACAAATCTCTAATGCAAAAGTTATTGTAGAAACTAGTTTAGAAGATTTTCCTTTGGATGCTTCTTCTGGATCTCACTTTTTCCATAATGTTACATCATTGAATGTTGGCTATTTTTCGGTGCAACAAGAATTGAATGATAGTTATATTAATTGGGATAAGCTTAAACAAGAGGAATTAATTAATCAAACCACATTTTTCAGACATATTCGCTTTAAGAAGCCTCTTGATGTAAAAATGGATGGAAAAAAACGAATGGCAGTTATTCAAAAATAGTTTAATAATCTAATCATTGATAATGCAGAAAAACAAGAAAATAAAGGATATTAAGAAATTTTATTTTACAGAAACTCCTTTTGACAACTTAATGACCAAGCGTATTTCAAAAGTATTACTAATTTGTAGTAAATATGATGCGTTTATATTAGAAGGAGATGGAAGAATTGAAGAGCAGATTTTTAATGAATATGTTTCTTTAAATTTAAGATATCCTCCACATTTTATACAGGTTTCGTCAGCGGAGCAAGCTTTTAAAGTCTTAAGTGAAGATCAGATTGATTTGATTATTACAATGTTAGATTTAGGAGATGTGGATGTTTTCGACTTTGCTAAACAAATAAAAATAAAATACCCAATAAAACCCATTGTTGTATTAACTCCATTTTCTCGCGAAGTTTCACTGAAATTAGATTCGGGAGATACAAGTTCGATTGATTACGTTTTTAGTTGGTTGGGTAATGCAGATATTATGTTGGCTATCATTAAATTGATAGAGGATAATATGAATGTTGAACATGATACTCAAGAAATTGGAGTACAATCATTATTATTGGTTGAAGATTCTGTAAGATTATATTCCAGTTATTTACCTAATTTATACAAATTAATTTTTAAGCAGTCGCTCAAGTTTATGACTGAGGGATTGAACGAGCATCAAAAAATGTTGAGAATGCGTGGGCGACCTAAAATATTATTAGCAACAAATTATGAGCAAGCCAATGCAATATACGATAAATATCGAAATAATTTATTAGGTGTAATATCAGATATAAGTTTTAAAACCTATGGTATAATGAATAAAAATGCCGGGATTCGTTTCTGCGAATTGGTTAGAAATGCTGATAAAGATTTACCTTTTTTACTTCAATCATCTGAATCTGAAAATAAATTTAAGGCAAAAGAATTAAACGTTGGGTTTTTAGACAAAAATTCAAAAACTTATTCGCATGAATTAAAAGATTTTATATTAAATAATTTTTCTTTTGGTGACTTTGTTTTCAAGAATCCTGTTACTAATGAAGAAATTTTAAGAGTTAGTGATTTAAAAAACTTACAAGATAAAATTTTCGATATTCCCGATGAATCATTCTTTTATCATATTAGTAATAATCATTTTTCTAAATGGTTGAATGCAAGAGCTATTTTTCCAATAGCTGATATGTTTAAAATTCTTAAATTTGAAGATTTCAATGATTTAGATGAGATTAGACGATATATATTTGATGCCATAGCTCGTTATCGAAGCAATAAAGGAAGGGGTGTTATTGCTGATTTTTATCGGGATAAATTTGATGAATACCTTATTTTTACTCGAATCGGAAGTGGTTCTATCGGTGGTAAAGCTCGTGGCTTAGCATTTATTGATACTTTGGTTAAACGAAACCGTATGGTTGATAAGTATGATGATGTAATTCTTACCATTCCAAGAACTGTAGTCTTAGGTACTGATGTATTCGACGAATTTATGGAGGATAATGAACTATATAAAATTGCATTGTCTGAATCAAGTAATGATGAAATATTGCAAAAATTTGTTAGTGCTCGCTTACCTTTTCGTATCCATGAAGATTTGTATGCTTTTATAACTGTAGTAAAAAAACCAATTGCTATTCGTTCTTCGAGTTTGCTTGAAGATTCACATTATCAACCTTTCGCAGGAATTTATTCAACTTATATGATTCCTAATTTGAACGATGAACGTGTAATGATTGAAAAATTAAGTATTGCCATAAAAAGTGTTTATGCCTCAGTTTATTTTAAAGACAGCAAGGCTTATATGACTGCAACAAAAAATGTAATTGATGAAGAAAAAATGGGTATCGTTCTTCAAGAAGTTTGTGGTCAACCCTATGGGAAAAGATTTTATCCAGCAATTTCAGGTGTTGCTCGTTCAATAAATTTTTATCCAATTGCACCGGAAAAACCTGAAGATGGAATTGTTAATATTGCTTTAGGCTTAGGAAAATATATAGTTGATGGAGGTAATACATTGAGGTTTTCTCCTCATTATCCTAAAAAAGTACTTCAACTATCTTCTGTTGATATGGCTTTAAGAGAAACTCAACGGCATTTTTATGCATTGGATATGAATAAAGAAAGTTTTAAACCTTGTGTAGATGATGGTGTAAATATTATGAAGCTTTCCATAAAAGAAGCCGAAAGCGATAATTCAATTAAAATGATTGCATCTACATTTGATTTTGAAAGCAATATGCTGAGAGATGGAATATTCCATGATGGAAAAAAACTTATAACTTTTTCCAATATTTTGAATTACAACTCATTTCCATTAGCTGAAATATTAAAAGATATACTGGAAATAGCTCAACATGAAATGAATAAACCTGTTGAAATTGAATTTGCAGTAGATTTGGATGTTCCAGAAGGACAACCTAAAATATTTAATTTACTTCAAATACGTCCTATTGTTGATAATGATCAAACATTGAAAGAAGATCTAAGTGAAATTGAAAAAGAAAAGACTTTAATAATATGTGATACAGCATTGGGAAATGGTATTATTGATGATGTTTATGATATTGTGTATATTAAACCAGAATCATTTGACCCTTCAAAGAGTGAAGCAATGGTAAATGATATAGGTAAGCTGAACGATCAGTTTTTGAAAGAAGAAAAGCAATATATTTTAGTAGGTCCAGGACGCTGGGGCTCAAGTGATCCTTGGTTAGGAATTCCTGTTAAGTGGCCTCAAATTTCCGCTGCAAGGCTAATTATTGAATCAGGTCTCGAAAATTATAGAATAGATCCAAGTCAAGGAACCCATTTTTTTCAAAATCTCACTTCTTTTAGGGTAGGATATTTTACAATTAATCCTTTTATAAATGACGGATATTATGATATTCAATATTTAGCCAGTTTGGAACCTTATTACGAAGATGAATTTATTCGTCATATTCGTTTTTCAAATCCTCTTATCATTAAAATTGATGGGAAGAAAAATAAAGGTGTTGTTTTAAAACCCATTAAATCAGAAGATAACGAATAAAGTTTAAAAAAAATCATTTTTAAGTATTTCACTTAAAAAAAAATTATCTAATTTTGGAAAATAATTGAATAAATATTTTTTTTAGTCAATTAAATAAATGTAATTTTGCATTGTTATTTGATTAACATTGTTATTTTTTTAACGAGTTTTTAATACACAAACATTTAAACATTTTTAAAATGAACTTAGAGAAAATAATGAACGACCTGGAAAAAAAACACCCAGGTGAAGTAGAGTATCTACAAGCAGTTCGCGAAGTTTTAGAATCATTAGAAGAAGTGGTAAACGAAAATCCACAATTCGAAGCAGCTGGTATTATCGACAGAATTGTTGAACCAGACAGATTAATAGCATTTAAGGTGCCATGGGTTGATGATAATGGCAAAGTTCAAGTTAACTTAGGTTACAGAGTACAATTTAACAATGCAATTGGTCCTTACAAAGGTGGTTTACGTTTCCACCCAAGTGTTAACTTGAGTATTTTGAAATTCTTAGGTTTTGAACAAATTTTCAAAAACAGCTTAACTACATTACCTATGGGTGGTGGTAAAGGTGGTTC
>CAZUCB010000050.1:0-17600 GCA_964618755.1 uncultured Bacteroides sp.
GGGTGAATTGCTTCAACCGGACAAACATCAGCACAAGAACCGCAGTCAGTACAAACGTCTGCATCAATTTTATAGATGTCACCTTCAGCAATAGCTTCAACTGGACATTCATCAATACATGTACCACAAGCAGTACAATCTTCAGAAATTTTATAAGCCATAATTTTTATTATTTAATGTTAATTTTGTGAGTGCAAATATATCCAATAATTTCTTACTTTGTAAAAAAAAATTGAAATTTTTAATCAGTCTAAATAAGAAGATTTTATATCTGTTTGTTTATCTTGAGGTTAAATAAAATTTCTTTTATAAATTAAATATGAATAGTTTAGTCCGCTCTTATCGTCGTACAAATTTGCTTGATTTTCAATAATTTCCCATTCTGAAAAATTAATTTCTGGATAAAAAGTATCTGCATCAAAATCTTTGTGTACTTTAGTTATATATAGCTTGTTGGCAAATGGCATAAATTGCTTGTAAATGCTACCACCACCGATAATAAAATTTTCATTGTCACTATCACATAGATTTATTGCATCTTCTATGCTATAAGCCATTGTACAACCTTCTATCTTCTCATTCAAATCATCGGTAATTACAATACTTCTTCTATTAGGCAATGGTTGGATGGGTAGGCTCTCGAAAGTTTTTTTGCCCATTACAATGGTATGGTGGGTTGTTAATTGTTTGAATCTTTTTAAATCTTCAGAAAGATGCCAAAGCAACTGATTGTCTTTTCCAATTGCATTATTGTCGGCAATTGCTACTATGATTGATAGTTGTTTATTCATTTTTAATAAATTCAAATTTAAATACTTTTTGTAAATTTAGCTTTACTATTTCAGCTACTTCATTGAAATTTAATTTTTTACATAATTCTTTTTCTAATGAAGTTACAGCTTTATCTGTAAACCCACATGGATTGATATGTTTAAAATAATCTAAATCGGTATTAATATTAAATGCAAAACCATGCATGCTTACCCAATGACTTGTTCTTACGCCAATTGCACAAATTTTCCTAACCTTCTTTGGGTCGTTTACATCTAACCAAACTCCAATAGCACCTTCAAGTCTTTCGGCTTGAAGATTATAATGCTGTAAAGCTAAAATAATAGCTTCTTCCAAACTATAAATATAATCTTTTATACCTAAATTAAAAGCAGTTAAGTTTAAAATTGGGTATCCAACTAATTGACCTGGACCATGATATGTAATATCTCCTCCGCGATTAATCTTGTGAAAACTAGCATTTTTTGCCTGTAACTGAATGTAATTAATCAGCATATTATCTTCAGATCCACTTTTGCCTAATGTATATACATGAGGATGCTGACAAAATATCAAATGATTTATAATGTCAGTTTTATCTTGCCTTTTTTCTGTCAGAATTTTATTGAACAAAGTTTCCTGATAATCCCAGCATTCTTTATAATCAATTTCATCAAAAGAATGAAATATTGTTTTTTTCGACATCTTCCTTTTTTCTTTTGTATTAGTCTTTTAGCGTTGAATTTGTCTTTCTGCATGATAAGAAGATCTGACCAAAGGAGCACTTTCGGCAAACTCAAATCCCTTTTCTATTGCTTTTTGACGATAAAATTCAAACTTTTCGGGTGTAATGTATTCTTCAACAGAAATATTCTGACGAGTTGGCTGTAAATACTGACCAATTGTAATTATTTTGCACCCAATAGCCAATAAATCATCCATAGTTTGAAGAATTTCTTCTTCCTTTTCGCCTAAACCTAACATTATTCCAGATTTTGGGGTTATGTTGCCTTCTGCGATGTATTTCAATACATCTAAACTCAGGCGATATTTAGCTTTGTTTCTTATCTCTGGTGTCAAACGTTCAACTGTTTCCAGATTATGCGATATAATATCTGGTTTGGCATCCATTACTTTTTGCAAAGAGTTTGTGTTGCCTTGAAAATCAGGAATTAAAACTTCAATAGTTGTAGATGGATTCAATTCTTTAATTTTTAGAATGGTATCAGCCCAATGCTGAGCACCAAAATCAGGCAAATCATCCCTATCAACAGATGTAATTACACAATGTTTTAAATTCATTGATTTTATTGAGCTTGCAATGTTTAGTGGCTCATCTACATCTGGTAACAGCGGTTTTCCTGTTATTACATTGCAAAATCTGCAATTTCTTGTACAAATATTCCCAAGTATCATTAAGGTTGCAGTTCCTCTACTCCAGCATTCTCCTAAATTAGGGCAATCACCACTTTCACAAATAGTATGAACATGATGATGTTTCACAATTTCTTTTACTTTCAGATAATCATCGTTTTTTGATAATTTTATTTTTAGCCATTCGGGCTTTCTTTTAAATTCCATTTTCTATTTTTTTTGAATAGTAGTAATGTTTTCTCATTCACTAAATTGCAATTTCTCCTTTAATATGAGGAAGTGGGTTGTAGTTTATCAATTCAAAATCTTCAAATTTAAAATCAAAAATACTTTTAACATCTTTATTTATATTTAATTGAGGAAGCTCTTTGGGGTCGCGGGAAAGTTGTGTTTTAACCTGTTCAATGTGATTCATGTAAATATGTGCATCGCCTAATGTATGAACAAATTCATAAGCCTGATAACCTGTTACTTGTGCCATCATTTGCAATAAAATTGCGTAAGAAGCAATATTAAAAGGGACACCTAAAAAAATATCGGCACTTCGTTGATATAAATGGCAGGATAACTTACCATTAGCAACGTAAAACTGAAACATTACATGACATGGTGGTAATGCCATTTTGTCGATTTCACCTACATTCCATGCACTTACAATATGACGACGAGAATCAGGATTGTTTTTTAATGAATCAATCACTTGTGAAATCTGATCAATTACTCTTCCATCGTTCGATTTCCAATTACGCCATTGATAACCATAAATTGGACCCAAATCACCATTTTTGTCAGCCCATTCATTCCAAATAGAGACTTTGTTTTCGTTGAGGTATTTAATATTGGTATCGCCATTTAAAAACCATAATAACTCATAAATAATTGAACGAAGGTGTAATTTTTTGGTGGTTAAAAGCGGAAAGCCCTTTTCGAGGTTAAATCTCATTTGATAGCCAAATGTGCTCAAAGTGCCTGTACCTGTGCGGTCTTCCTTGCGAACACCGTTTTGTATCACATAATTAAGTAACTGAAGATATTGTTGCATAGTATTTTAATAACGAATCATAAAACTTTCAGGATAATCTTTTTTGAGTTTTTCTTTTAATTGGAAAACCTCTTTTTCGTTTGCAAATTTACCAATAATTAAACGAAAAAAACCAGTATTTCCTTTTTTAACTTCCTGAATATTTATTTCTTCTTTGATACTAAGCTTCATTTTTTCTGAAAGCTTTTCAGCATTATTTTTAATTTTAAAGCTTCCTATTTGGAGACCGTAATAGCTTATATCAGCTAAAGTGTTGCTATCAGTTGTCTTTGATGAGATAAAAATATTTTCCTCAACTATAGCTTTTATTGTTTTTATTTCAGGAATTGTAATCTCCTGATTTTTATTCTCAATAATTGCTATTATTTCTTTTTTTGCAATAGATGTTTCCTTTGTTGTTTCTGATTTCGGTTTTGTCGATGTTTTTAGTGAAGCAAGTAATTGCGGTTGTATTGTACTATTAGGTTTACCATAACACAAAACAGTAAGCTGAACTTTTGCAAGTCCATTGTAAATAAAATCTAAAGAATCTGCAGCAGCTCTAGACAAATCAATGATTCTTTTGTTTACAAAAGGGCCTCTGTCGTTTATTCTTACAACAATAGATTTTTGGTTGTTAAGATTGGTAACTTTAACCTTGGAATTAAAAGGTAAACTGGGATGAGCAGCTGTCATAAGCGATTTATTGTATTTTTCACCATTCGCTGTTGTTTTACCATCTAACCATCCATGGTAATAGGATGCAATGCCCAAGGTTGCATGAGTACTTTTCTGTGCAAACATCTGGATTGGAAACAAAGAAATAAAAAAAATGTATAGAATTAAGCAGTAATAAAAACGCATATTTAACTAAATCTGGTTTTTAAATACGTAAAATAATGATTAATGTTTCAAATCATTATTTTTTAATGCCTCAGGATCATGTTTGTGTTTAAATAAAATGGCAAATAAAATGGCAACAATTAATGAATAAACTGCAAAAGTAAGCCATATTCCATGCCAATTTTTATTGCTTTCAACCGTAAAATAATTTTGAATAATGATACCGCTGATAAAACTTCCAAAAATTGCTCCAAAGCCATTGGTCATCATCATGAACAAACCCTGAGCACTGGAACGAATTTTAGAATCTGTATTTGTTTCAATAAAAAGAGAACCTGAAATATTAAAGAAATCAAATGCCATACCATAAACAATGCAGGAAAGAATAATCATCCACAAGCCATTTGAAGGGTCACCATAAGCGAATAAACCAAATCGCATTACCCAAGCAATCATACTCATCAACATTACTTTTTTAATTCCAAATTTTTTCAAAAAGAAAGGAATGGCTAATATAAAAAGTGTTTCTGAAATTTGAGAAATTGACATAATAATCGTTGAATATTTAACAACAAAAGAAGTTGCAAACTCAGGAACTTTTTTAAAGTCATCCAAAAAGGTATCTCCATACATGTTTGTTAATTGAAGGGCTGCTCCCAAAAACATTGAAAAAACAAAGAAAAGTAGCATTTTATAATTGGCAAACAATTTAAAAGCATTCAAACCGAACAACTCAATCCAGCTTGACTTTTCTGTTGTCTGTTTTTGAGGTAAGCATTTAGGTAATGAAAATGAATAAATTCCCAATACAAAAGATGCAATTGCAGAAATATAAAATTGATATTCTGTTGCTTTATTTCCTGATAAATTAGTTACCCACATAGCTAAAATAAAACCAATAGTTCCCCAAACACGAATAGGGGGAAATACTTTTACAACATCCAAATTGTTATTTTTAAGAGCATTATAGGATATTGAATTGGCTAATGAAATAGTTGGCATGTAAAAAGACATTGCAACTAACATTACCCAAAAAAATGTATCAGGGTTATTCACATGAGCACAATAAAAAATAGCTAATCCGCTTAATATGTGAAGAATACCATATAATTTTTCAGCATTAACCCATCTATCAGCAATTATTCCCATTATTGTTGGCATAAACAAAGAAGCAATTCCTAATGTTGAAAAAATAGCTCCAAACTCAGCTCCTCCCCATTGTTTTGTTGCAAACCAATAATTGGCAATTGTAATTAACCAAGCTCCCCAGATAAAGAACTGTAAAAAATTCATTATAATAAGACGATTCTTGATACCCATAATATTTTCTCCTTTTCGTTATATCTAATTAATATTAATTCTTTTTTTCCTAACTACTGTTTGATTAATTATTCTTCTTTTCTTTTTTTTATTTCATCTCTAACTTGAGATGCCCTTTCATAATCTTCATTTTCAATTGTAATTTTGAGCAATTCCTCTAATTCCTCTATAGTATAGTCCTTTAATTCATTAGGGTCGTCGTCGGGAAGTTCTATTTTAGATTTTATTTCGCTGTCACTTTCTGTTATTAAGATTCCAGCTGAAGCTAACACACTTTCGTGAGTATAGATGGGACAATGAAATCGTAAAGATAAAGCTACTGCGTCAGACGTGCGAGCATCAATCTCTTTTTCAACTTTTCCATCAGAAATAATTAATTTGGCATAAAAAACGCCTTCAGCAAATTTGTGAATAATAACTTCCAAAATTTGAATATTAAAAGAAACGGCAAAGCTTTTAAACAAATCATGCGTTAAAGGCCTGTTTGGTTTCATTTTTTCAAGTTCTATCGCAATAGCTTGAGCTTCAAAACCTCCAATGATAATCGGTAATCGTCTTTCCCCAGTAGATTCGCAAAGAATTAGGGCGTAAGCTCCTGTTTGTGTCTGGCTATAAGATAAACCGACGATATCTAATTTAATCTTTTCCATTATGGAATTGTGAATTATTTATGCAAAAATAATTTTTTTTCTTTGAACTGTGATTTTTTATACTGTTTTATTCATTTTATCAAAAAAAACATGATTTTTATTAAAAAAATTCTACCTTTTTTTCCGAAAACTAAACATTTAGTAACTCATAAATCATTTTTTTTACAAAAAAACATTTTAATTAAAAACATTTATAACAATAGGTTGTTATGGAAAATAAATAAATTTATTTAACAAAAATAACGAAGTTATAAATTTCTTTCTTATATTTGCTAAAAAAACAAAGAGTTTAGAACAAAAATTTAAGATTTATGAAAAGATTTTATAGTGTATTAGCGGTACTTTTATTACCCATTTTTAGTTTTGCAAGCGAGGCTAATTTAGTTATTCCTGAAGCAATTAAATCTCAATCAATATTATATTGGGGTTTTTTAATTACAATTTTAGGAATGTTGTTTGGACTTTACCAATTTGTAAAAGTTAAAAAAATTAAAGCACATCAATCAATGCTTGATGTTGCTCAGGTTATATTCGAAACATCTAAAACCTATCTATATCAACAAGGAAAATTCCTTTTGATTTTATTTGCTTTTATAGGTTCGGCGGTTGCTTTTTACTATGGATATTTATCTGAACCAAGTTTTGGGTTTGGTGGTGTTGCAATGATACTCGGCTGGTCAGTTCTGGGTATTTTGGGCTCATATAGTGTTGCGTGGTTTGGTATCAGAATGAATACACTCGCAAATTCCCGTATGGCATTTGCATCTTTAGAACGCAAACCTATTAAATTATTAAACATTCCTTTAAATGCTGGTATGAGTATTGGGGTGATGCTAATTTCACTTGAATTAATAATGATGCTTATAATTTTATTATTTGTTCCGGGTGAATATGCAGGTGCAAGTTTTATTGGCTTTGCTATTGGAGAATCATTAGGAGCATCTGCCTTACGTATTGCAGGTGGAATTTTTACTAAAATTGCAGATATAGGTTCTGATTTAATGAAAGTTATCTTCAAAATAGGCGAAGACGATCCACGTAACCCTGGAACAATTGCTGACTGTGTAGGTGATAATGCTGGTGATTCAGTAGGGCCAACAGCAGATGGTTTCGAAACTTACGGTGTAACTGGTGTAGCTTTGATTTCGTTTATTTTATTAGCTGTAACTGGAGCTGAACTCCAAACTCAATTATTAGTATGGATATTTGCCATGAGAATTTTAATGATTGTTACTTCTATTGTGTCTTTTGGAATTAATAACGTAATTAGTAAAGCAAAATACGATAAAGTAGATGATCTTGATTTTGAAAAACCATTAACATCATTGGTATGGATTACTTCTATTCTATCTATTTTGGTAACTTATGCTATTAGTTATATTTTAATTCCAGATATTAATGGCAATCCTGATATGTGGTGGATTCTTTCAACAATTATTAGTTGTGGAACATTAGGAGCAGCTTTAATTCCAGAGTTTACTAAATTATTTACAAGTCCTAAATCTACCCATGTTAAAGAAGTAGTAGAAGCTTCAAAAGAAGGTGGTGCTTCATTAAATATTTTATCGGGTTTAGTTGCTGGTAATTTCAGTGCTTTCTGGCAAGGTATGGTATTCTTCTTATTGATGGGAGTTGCTTATTATGCAAGTACATTCGGCTTGGATGGGTTTATGATTTATCCTTCAATTTTTGCTTTTGGTTTGGTAGCATTCGGTATGTTAGGAATGGGACCTGTTACTATTGCGGTTGACAGTTATGGTCCTGTAACTGATAATGCACAATCTATTTATGAATTATCTTTAATTGAAGAAATTCCAAATATTAGCTCAGAAATTGAAAAAGATTTTGGTTTCAAACCTGATTTTGAAAAATCAAAACATTACTTAGAAGCAAATGATGGTGCAGGTAATACTTTTAAAGCTACAGCAAAACCTGTTCTGATAGGAACAGCTGTTGTAGGTGCAACAACTATGATTTTCTCATTGATACTTGTTATTCAACATACTTTGGGAATTCAACCAGAAATGGTATTAAATTTATTAAATCCTTATTCAATTTTCGGATTCTTGTTAGGAGGAGCTGTTATTTATTGGTTCTCTGGAGCATCAATACAAGCTGTTTCAACTGGTGCAAGTCGTGCTGTTGCATATATTAAAGAACATATTAATCTTGACCCTAATGCCCCTAAAAAAGCTGATGTTGAAAAATCTAAAGAAGTAGTAAAAATATGTACTCAATATGCTCAAAAAGGTATGTTAAATATTTTTGTTGCTATCTTCTCATTTGCTTTGGCATTTGCCTTCTTAGCTTCACCAGTTAAATTAGTTGCAGGTATGACTGATGCTGAGAAACTTATAGCAGCTGCACCGGTTTCATTATTTGTAAGTTATTTAATATCTATAGCTTTTTTCGGTTTGTATCAGGCTATCTTTATGGCTAATGCAGGTGGAGCTTGGGATAATGCCAAAAAAGTTATTGAAGTGGATATGAAAGAAAAAGGAACTGAATTACACGCTGCATCAGTAGTTGGCGATACAGTTGGTGATCCATTTAAAGATACATCTTCAGTTGCTTTGAATCCAATTATTAAATTTACTACATTGTTTGGTTTATTAGCAATGGAAATTGCAATTTCTGAAGCATTCAGACCTATTGCTCATTACGTTGGTATAGTTTTCTTAGCTGTTGCTTTGTATTTCGTATATCGTTCATTCTATAAGATGAGAATTAAACAATAATATTAAAGGAAAATTAAATTTCTTTTTATTCAAATATAAGATTTTTTATACCTTTGAGGCTGCTTTTAAAATATAAAAGCAGCCTTTTTTATGCTTAAACAATTCAAAAGATATATTTCGTCTCAAAAGCTTTTTACTAGAAAAGATAAAATTTTACTTACAGTCAGTGGTGGTATTGATTCAGTGGTAATGTGTGAGTTGTTTTATCTGGCTGGTTTACAATTTGGAATTGCCCATTGTAATTTTCAATTAAGAGGGCATGAATCTGATGTTGATGAACAATTTGTTAAAGAATTAGCTGCAAAATACACAGTGCCATTTTATGTTCATCATTTTAATACGTTAGATATAGCTTCCGAAATGAGTGTTTCTATTCAGATGGCTGCCAGACAATTAAGATATGATTGGTTTGAAGAATTGGCTGAAACAGAAAAATACCAATATTATGCAACAGCTCATCATCAAAACGATGAGATTGAAACTTTTTTTATCAATTTACTCAGGGGGACTGGTATTGCAGGTTTGCATGGTATTTTACCTAAACAGAATCACTTAATTCGCCCTTTACTTTTCACAAGTCGGGGAAAAATAGAAAAATTTGCCGAAGATAATCAGTTAAAATATAGAGAAGATAGCTCAAATAGTTCAATAAAATACTTGCGGAATGCAATACGGCATAAGATAATCCCTGAATTTAAACATTTGGCAGGAGATTTTGAAAAAGTTATGATCGAAACTATCGAAAAAATTAGAGATACAGAAGTTGTTTTCAATGAAATGCTTGAAATCAAAAGAAAAGAGATTGTAGTTCATAATAATTCAACTGTTTTCCTCAATATTGAGAAATTGATGGCTATTAGTCCATTAAAAATTTATCTCTTCCATTTTTTATCTCCTTTTGGATTTAATAATGAAACAATAGAAAGTCTGATTCTTACTTTAGGTGATATTTCAGGGAAGCAATTTTTTTCTACAACACATCGTTTATTAAAGGACAGGGAAAATTTAATAATAACTGAAATCAGTAATAGTTGCCCAATTAATGAAGTTTATACAATTGAAGAAACTGATACGCAAATGGCCGAACCATTAATGTTAGATTTTAGAATAACCACTGATTCGGAAATAATTAAAATTAATCCTGACAAAAACCTTGCTTATCTTGACTTCGACAAGCTGAAGTTTCCTTTATATTTGCGAAAATGGCAACATGGTGATTACTTTTTCCCTTTTGGAATGAGCGGGAAAAAGAAAGTAAGCGATTTTTTTACAGATCAAAAATTTTCTATTATCGAAAAAGAAAATACGTGGTTACTTTGCTCTGCTGATGATATTGTATGGGTTGTTGGCTGGCGGATTGATGAACGTTATAGGCTAACAACCAAAACAATGCGAGGTTTTTTGATTGAAATGAAACATATTTTTCTTTAAAACATATTCGCAAATAGTATCTTTGCAAAAAAAATAAAAATGAGAAACCGATTTTTTTTCTTACTTCTTATAATCATATCATTTTCGTGCAGCAATAGTAAAAATAATTCTCCAAAAGACCATTTTATTATTGAAGGAAAAATTATCAATGCAGAAAAGAGAAAAATCGTACTGCAAAAGCTTACTTATCAGGAAGTTATTTCTATTGATTCTGTTGTGCTTAATCAGGAAGGCAAATTTTCTTTTACAGTAAAACCTGACGAAAAGGGAATTTATTTACTCAAAAAAGACGCCAATCATTACATTTCAATTATTGCAGATAAAGGCGAAAAAATTACTTTTAATGCTGATTATGAAAATTTTGAAAAATCATATTCGATAAAAGGTTCGCCTGATAGCGAATTGTTATTAGAACTTAATAATCATTTACAACCTAATTTGCAAAAACTTGATTCTATCGGGAAAATATGGAAGTCTGCAATTTACGAGGCTAATAGAACTGATGTGAAAAAGAAATTAGATTCATGCTATTTAAAAATAGTTGCTGATCAAAGAGCGTTTCAACTTAATTTCATTCAAAAAAACAGTAGTTCTTTGGTTGCATTAATTGCGTTGTACCAACCTTTAAACCGAGAAGCTGTTTTAAAAGAAGATAGTGATTTTTCCGTTTTTGAAAAAGTAAGTAATGATTTACTGAAATCTTTACCTACTAATACTCATGCAATTAATTTTGCAAAAAGAATCAAACAGCGAAAAATGATAGAGCTTGAAAAAGAATTAACCCAAAAAAGACACAAAGAAAGTAATCATTAAAATTCTAAACAATTGGAAAGCAAACAAAAAATATATTTTATATCCGACAGTCATTTAGGAGTTCCTGATTATAAGAGCAGCCTTGAGAGAGAAAAACTTATGGTGAAATGGCTGGATGCAGTAAAAAATGATGCCTCTGAAATTTATTTGCTGGGTGATATTTTCGATTTTTGGTTTGAATATAAAACAGTTGTGCCTAAAGGTTATGTAAGATTATTAGGGAAATTGGCTGAAATTTCTGATGCGGGTATAAAACTCAATTATTTTACAGGAAACCACGATATGTGGATTTATGATTATTTTGAAAAAGAACTTAATGCAACTATATATAAAGAACCCATTCAAAAAAAATATGGTGATTTCAAATTTTATATAGGACATGGTGATGGTTTAGGTCCTGATGACCATGGTTATAAGTTTATTAAAAAAGTATTCTCCAATCAATTCAATCAATGGTTGTTTGCACGTTTGCATCCTAATTTTGGAATAAATCTGGCTTTGTATTTTTCTCGCAAAAGCCGTATTGCCAATGGAAATACAGATGAAGTTTTTTTGGGTGAGGAAAAAGAACGTTTGATTGTTTATGCCAAAGAAATTTTGCAAAAAGAACATTTTGATTTTTTTATTTTCGGGCATCGTCATTTACCTTTAGATATAAAAATAGCGAATAATTCACGTTACCTGAATATCGGTGATTGGGTAAAAAGTTTTTCTTACATCGTTTTTGATGGTGAAAAACTGGAGCTTAAATATTTTAGTGTTTAATAAACAGAATTCTAATCAATAATTATTTCTCTTCAACCGCAATATTGCTAATTTCGGCAGGAATTCCCATATTGCAACCTTCTGGATTTTTAACTCTTAGTGGTAAATAATCAAAGGAAATTTTCAGATTATCTTTATCAAATCTTGTATCTAATTCATTCATAGGGATTAGATGCATGGGTTTATCGTTAGCTTTATTGATAACAATAATGGTTTTACAACCTTCTGCTTTGTATTGGTGTGAAATAACTCCCACGTTTTTTCCTTTTGCAATTGCTATTTGAGGATTTTTTACAACTTGCTTTTCGGAAGTTTTGCATGAAATAAAAGTGATGATAACTATAAACAGGATTAGATTTCGCATAATTATATTTTTAAAAAATGAAAGCGCTCAAGGTTTAATAAAACTGAAACTTTGAGCACTTTAATATAAGTTTTTAACGAGAAATTATTTATTCAACAATTACTTTTGCAACTTTCTGGAAATTTGTATTAACACCTCCAATTCTTACAAGATAAGTGCCTTTTGCAAGACCATCACTGCTAAATGAGGTTTCCAATGTATTTTCAGAAGGGTATAATTTTTTTCCTTCAATTTGTCTTCCTTTGATGTCAAATAAATCAACTACCAATTCATTGTTAGTTGGCGAATTATTTAACTTGATTTTTATTTCGTTACCAATATGAACAGCTATGAAAGACAAAGCATTTTCATTATCCTGAATGCCTGAACCGCCACTCAATGGAAGTTTAAAAGAAAATATTTTAGTAGCAGGTTGTCCGCCAGAAATATATTCTCCGGTATGCCAGAAAATAGTACCATCAACAGGATCAAGAGATGTATGAGAATAATCACCAAAACGATTGGTTGAGGTTTGTGCAGAATTTCCTTCAACTACTGATTGTTCAACAAATGTCATTTTATTGAGAGAATCGCTAGCTAATCGACCTGTAAATCTAATACTAGGATAAACATTGGTTGAACCCGAAACAGCATAAGCAATTCCGATAGAACCATTATCATCCATAGCGATGCTGCCTACCCAACGATTTAAATTATCCGGAGCAAAAGTACTTTGTTGATAGATATTCCATAGTCCAGTTGTTGTATTTTGACGTAATTCGTACCAACGAAGACTCCTTTGACCTGTAGAAGCATTTACTAAAACACCACAATTTAAAACCACTGTATTATAACCTGTCCAGCGTCTGTATTGTGCCCGATAAGTAAATACACCTCCAATTCCATCAAGTTTTGTTGATGTTCCTGGTTGTGCAATATCGTCCCAACTTGAGCTGTAAGAAGCATCAAATGCTTCTGTCGATAATTGTGCATCTAAGGTAATAGAAGCAGTAGGTGTAGTACCCCAAACCGTACTCATCTTATAAATATTTATTCTATCAGCATGTCCTGTACCCCAACCATCATCTTCATAAGAAAATATCGGACATGGAGTTCCTGCAGGAGGCAGTTGTCCGTCAGCATCAGCTGGTAATGGACAAAAAAAGCCTGAACCTTTTGGAGGTGAGAATGTTTTATTGATAGCCCTTGATGTGGAATCGCCTGCAAGCATTGATTCTCTTTCAAAAACAAATACTTTTTGAGTTGATTGATTGGAAGTCATGTAATAACCATCACTCCATATAGAGAATTTTTGATAATCAGGAAACTGTGGTGAAGTATATTGATAAGTATAATATTGACCAGTAGGATCTGAAGTTTTCGAAACTGCAAACAGAACTTTTTTACCTATGGTTTTAAATTCAGTAATAACCCAGCGATCCGCATATTTATCATATAAAACAATAGGGTCTCCATCATTGGAATTAAATAATATATTACCTAAATCATAAGGACCTCCGAGGCTAACACCGTTTTTTGTAAAAATTTGATAGCTAGAATTTACTGCTTGTACATAATGATTAGGACCAGCAGCTCCTGATGGATCTGGTGGAAAGCTTGAAGTACTTTGACCCTCCCATGAAGTTATGAGCGTTTGTGATTGACGGGTTCCCATGGATTTTTGAGCAATTGGATCTTCTGATAATGGAAGTGCATTTACATTGCTTTTCTTCATGTAAGCTTTTCTGTTTTTCCTGTCTTCCGATTCTTTTCTATCTTCATCTCTAATTGCTTTATAAGCAGGTTGTGATGCTGCAATTTCTCGCAATGTTTTTGTTACATGAAATTCTGAACAAGTAATAACTTCTGCTTTATCATTTATATTTTGAGCTTTTAAATTCAAAATCAAAGATAACGCAATCAGGCTTAAAAATATTTTTCTCATTTTTTTTGGTTTATTCCAATTGCAATATTAATGACAAATATCCAGTTAAGTTTATAAGATTTTGCCTTTTTATTATAACATTATATGATTTTAAGTGTATTTAACACTAATCATCTATTTCGTTAGTCTCTCTATGTTAAGACTTAGTTCTTTTAACTGATCGAGACTGATAGAAGAAGGGGAGTCGCTCATTACATCTCTTCCTGAATTATTTTTTGGAAAAGCAATAAAATCGCGGATGCTTTCGCTACCGCCAAAAAGTGAACACATCCTGTCGAAACCGAAAGCGAGTCCGCCATGAGGAGGAGCACCAAACTCAAATGCATTCATTAAGAAACCAAACTGATTTTGAGCTTCTTCATCACTAAATCCCAAAAGGGAGAACATTCTTTTTTGTAAATCTTTATTATGAATACGGATAGAACCGCCTCCTACTTCCACACCATTGATAACCATATCATACGCATTAGCTCTAACAGCTACAGGATTGCTATCAATCAAAGGAATATCTTCGGGTTTGGGTGATGTAAATGGATGATGTTTTGCATAAAAACGTTGTGTATCTTCGTCCCATTCTAATAAGGGAAAATCTACAACCCAAAGTGGTGCAAACACCTCTGGATTGCGTAATCCTAAACGATTACCCATTTCAAGACGTAATTCGTTTAAGGCTTTTTGTGTTTTTTCTTCATTACCTGCCAAAATCAAAATTAAATCACCGGCATGTGCATTAAATTTCTCAGCCCACAATTTTAAATCTTCGGGTGTATAGAATTTGTCGACAGATGATTTTAAAGTGCCATCGGTATTATATCGCAGGTAAATCATACCTGTAGCTCCTATCTGTGGTTTTCTTACAAAATCGGTAAGCTCGTCCAATTGTTTACGGGTGTATTCGCTGCATCCTTTTGCATTGATACCTATTACCAATTCGGCTTCATCAAAAAGTTTGAAACCTTTGTTTTTTGTTACATCGTTTAATTCAACAAACTTCATTTCGAAACGAGTATCGGGTTTGTCGGAGCCATAATATTTCATGGCATCAGCATAGGTTATTCTTGGCAATTCTTTAATTTCAACACCTTTGATAGCTTTAAAAAGATGTTTCGTAAGTCCTTCAAATGTATTCAGAATATCTTCCTGTGTTACAAACGACATTTCACAGTCGATTTGTGTAAACTCAGGCTGACGGTCGGCACGCAAATCTTCATCCCGAAAACATCTTACTATTTGAAAATAACGGTCATAACCGGCAACCATCAGCAATTGTTTGTATTGTTGAGGTGATTGTGGCAAGGCATAAAACTCACCCTGATTCATACGCGATGGAACCACAAAATCGCGGGCACCTTCGGGTGTTGAACGAATTAAATACGGTGTTTCAACTTCGATAAATTTTAAGTCGTTCAGATAATTGCGGGTTTCCATCGATAGCTGATGACGCAATTCAAGATTTTTCTTCACAGGATTGCGACGTAAATCTAAGTAACGGTATCTCATCCTTAGTTCATCACCGCCATCTGTATTGTCTTCAATGGTGAAAGGAGGTAATTTTGATTGATTAAGTATCTCGATATCATTTACTGTAATTTCTACTTCTCCGGTAGGCATTTTTAGGTTTTTGCTGCTACGTTCGGTAACTACACCTTTGATGCTGATTACATATTCTCTGCCTAATTTACGGGCTTGTTCACAAAGTGCAGCATTGGTTTCCATATTAAAAACCAATTGGGTAATTCCATATCTGTCGCGAAGATCAACAAAAGTCATCCCGCCTAAATCTCTGGAACGTTGTACCCATCCACTTAATTTAACTTCCTGATTAATGTTTGAAATATTTAATTCGCCGCAAGTGTGTGTTCTAAGCATTTGTTTATGTTTTTAAGAAAGTGCGAAATTATAAAAAATCGGCGAATGATATTGCAATTAGAACGATTTTAAAACATTTTGTGCTATTTACGCAACGTATTCAGCTGCTTAAAGGCCTGTAATACTTAAAACTATTACATCAAACCCATTGCAAAAAAGAGGATGTAAAACTATGTCTGAGCTTTATGAAAACTTAGCAAAACCTTTTCACAATCTTTGGGTGCAGAAATGCACCTCATCTTACTATTTGTGAGATGAGTCGTTGTGTTTGGCTATTTTTTGAATCATTCCTTTGAAAATAAATCCATGGAAAGGCAATACTGAATACCAATATAATCTTCCTATCAAACCACGGGGACGGAAAGTTGCTGTTTGTATCAATTTGTTTTCAGTAATTCTAAATTCGAGCCAGGCATCGCCCGGTAGTTTCATTTCAGCAAATAGTAGTAAACGACCTTCATTTTTATCGACATACAATACCCTCCAAAAATCCAATGCATCTCCTACGTTTAATGTATTTGCAGAAGTGCGTCCTCTTCTTAATCCAACGCCTCCCGCCATCTTATCCATAAAGCCTCTGATACGCCATAGCCAGTTTGCATAATACCAACCTGTTTCCCCTCCAATGCTCCAGATTTTATCGATACATTCCTCTCTATCGGCAATGGCTTTTTCTCTGATGTCTTTGTAACATCCATAGGTTGGTACCTGAATGAAGTCCGATAAATTGAGGTTGAAACTACTGCTTATGAAAGCATCCTTCCAGCTCGAAACTACTTCGTTGCTTTCTATCTGACTAAATGCTCTTTCCAATGACGATTGATAGCTCATGGGTTCTATTCCCAGTATTTTATTAATTTCATCATTGCGGCAAATCACTTCTATTTTCATGCTATTTACCAGTGCAATGGCCAGCTTGTATGATGTAGATGTTACAAAATACAACCAGTAGGAAGAAATCTTCGGTGTCATCACAGGGACAATAAAGATATGCCGTTTTAATTTTCTGATGTGGGCAAATTTCAGAAGCATATCCTTATAGGACAATATATCGGGACCTCCGATATCAAAGTTTTTATCGAATGTTAGTGGGTTAAAGATTGTTTTGGAGAGGATGGTGATAACATCCGATATTCCTATTGGCTGACATCTGGTATTTAACCATTTGGGGGTAATCATTACCGGAAGTTTCTCTACCAAATCGCGCATTATTTCGAAAGAGGCACTTCCTGAACCGATGATAATTCCTGCCCGCAAGGTAGTGAAATGATAGCTTCCCTTGCTAAGTTCCGATTCAACATTTTTTCTGGATGCCAAATGTTTCGACAAAGTTGATTCGTTTACGATACCGCTTAAATACACTACATGCTGCACCTTGGTTTTAGCCATTGCATTTCTGAAGTTTTCGGCAGATTCCTGTTCTTGTTGATGATAGTCGGAGGAGGATGACATGGAATGCACCAAATAATAAGCGCCATCAATATCTGTTGGAATATTATCGAGGGTAGCTTTGTTGAGCAAATCAATCTGAATGATTTCTATTTTTGATTTCAGCGATAGGGGGGGCGAAAATCTTTTTACATCTCTTACGCAACAAACCACATCATGGCCATTCTCAATCAATATGGGGAGTAGCCGTTTTCCAATGTAACCGGATGATCCTGTTAGTAGTATTTTCATTTAGTTAATAAACGTTTGATAACAGGAGTTGTTTCTT
>CAZUCB010000051.1:0-10921 GCA_964618755.1 uncultured Bacteroides sp.
TTGTCTTTTATAAAAAATATTTATGAAGGATTTGAACCTGTTATGAAAGAGCATGGTATAGCTTCAATTTCTGAAGTTTATGATGGAAATCCACCACATGCTCCTGGCGGAACGCCCTCTCAGGCTTGGAGTGTAGCAGAGCTTCTAAGAATTAAATGGTTAATTGATAAATATGAAAATGAATGATCAAAAAAGAAGAACCAAGAACGAAGAATATTTAATTTGTAACGAACTCATTAACTAAAAGTATAATAATGAAAGTTTTAATGTTTGGTTGGGAGTTTCCACCACATATCACTGGCGGTTTAGGTACTGCATGTTTTGGGTTAACCAAAGGGCTTTTGCATCAAGGGGTGGAAGTTATATTTGTAGTTCCAAAAGCGTATGGTGATGAAAATCAACAAGCTGTTAGCTTGGTAAATGCAAGTGATGTTTCAATTGATATTAAGAATACAATTTATGAAGACTATTGGGATAATATTTCATATATTGAAGTAGGTTCAAATTTAGTGCCTTACATGTCTCCAGACGAATTTTATAATATTATCAATAAGAAAGAACAAACAGGTAGTTCTACTCAGGAATCTGTTCTTAGTAAAACTTATCAGTTTTCGGGTAAGTACGGACAAAATTTAATGGAAGAAGTCCATCGCTATGCATTGGTAGCTGGTACAATTGCTTTTCAAAATAATTTTGATGTTATTCATGCCCACGATTGGTTAACTTACCCTGCAGGAATTGCTGCTAAAAAAATAAGCAAAAAACCTTTGATAATTCATGTTCATGCAACAGAGTTTGATCGTTCGGGTGAGAATGTTAATCAAACAGTATATGATATTGAACGACAAGGAATGGAATATGCTGATTATATAATTGCCGTGAGTAATTTAACACGCAATATTATCATTGAGCGTTATGGAATTTCTCCCGAAAAAGTTTTTACAGTTCATAATGCAGTGGAACCATCAACACGTTCAGATTATTATTTTGAAGAAAAACATGTAAAAGAAAAGATTGTAACATTTTTAGGAAGAGTTACTTTCCAAAAAGGTCCTGATTATTTTGTAGAAGCTGCCTATAAAGTATTACAAAAAGATTCAAATGTTCGTTTTGTAATGGCAGGTTCTGGCGATATGCTCAATAGAATGATTCGTCGTGTGGCTCAATTGCGAATATCCAATAAATTTCATTTTACGGGCTTTTTAGATGCTGAAAACGTTGACAGAATGTTTTCTATGAGCGATGTTTATGTGATGCCTTCGGTTTCTGAACCATTTGGAATTTCTCCTTTGGAAGCAATGCGTTCAAATGTTCCTGTTGTTATTTCCAAACAATCTGGTGTTTCAGAGGTTTTAAAATATGCATTAAAAATTGATTTCTGGGATATCGATGCAATGGCTGATGCAATTTATGGATTATTGCATTATGATGCATTATCTAAAATGTTTGTTAGATATGGAAAAGATGAAGTAGATAACATGAAATGGGATAATGCAGCTAAATCTGTAAAAGATTTATATATAAAAGCTTTAAATTAAAAATAAATAGTAAAATATAATTTCAAACAATATGAGGTCAATTTGTTTCTATTTTCAAGTTCACCAACCATTTAGGTTGAGAACTTATCGTTTTTTTGATATTGGGAAAAATCATGATTATTTTGATGAATTTCAAAACCGTTATATTGCACGAAGAGTAGCAGATAAATGTTATATCCCCACAAATCAATTGCTTTTTGATTTAATTCAGGAATATGGTAGTCGTTTCAAAATAAGTTATTCAATTTCAGGAACTGCATTAGATCAATTTGAAAAATATACACCAGATGTTATTGAGAGTTTTCAGCGATTAGCAGCTACTGGTTGTGTTGAATTTTTATCAGAAACCTATACACACTCTTTGTCAGCATTAAAGAGCAAAGAAGAATTTACAACTCAGGTATTAGCTCATAGAAATAAGATTCAGCAACTTTTTGGGCAAACACCTACTACATTCAGAAACACAGAATTAATCTATTCAGATGGAATTGGTGAAATGGTTGCTGAAATGGGATTTGAAACTATGCTTACTGAAGGTGCCAAGCACATTTTAGGATGGAAAAGTCCTAATTTTATGTATTGCAATTCAATAAATCCTAAATTAAAACTCTTGCTTAAGAATTTTCAATTAAGTGATGATATTGCATTTCGCTTTTCACAGCAAAGTTGGGAAGGTTGGCCTTTAACTACTGAAAAATTCGTTGATTGGATTAACATGATTGATCAGAAACAAGAAGTTTTAAACTTATTTATGGATTACGAAACTTTTGGCGAACATCAATGGCAAGAAACCGGTATTTTTGAATTTATGCGTGCTTTGCCAGCAAGAGTGTTTTCGCATTCTAATTTTACATTTAACACACCATCGGAAGTTTCGTCTGCTTTACAACCAGTTTCAGCTATTTATGTTCCTCACCCCATTTCTTGGGCTGACGAAGAACGTGATTTAACTGCTTGGCTTGGAAATGATTTGCAAGATGAGGCATTTGATGCAGTGTATGCTGTTGAAAATAAAGTTAAGGCTATTAATGATTTTCAACTAACTGTTGAATGGAGATATTTACAAACGTCAGATCACTTTTACTATATGTGTACTAAATGGTTTTCAGATGGTGATGTGCATAAATATTTTAATCCGTATGGAACCCCTTATGAAGCATTTATAAATTATATGAACGTGCTTTCTGATTTCATAATAAGAGTAGATCATTATTATGATAATATTCCTTTGGAAAATAAAAAAGATGATAAAAAGAAAGCTATAGCTATTAAAGAAATTCCTAAAGTTGCAAAACCAAAATCAACAACTCAAAAAATAGCTAAGCCCTCTGTTTCTAAGGATGTAAAGCCTAAAAAAAATACAACAACTAAAAAGAAAGATTCAAAATCAAAGAAAGACACAGAATAAATTTTATGACAAAACAATTATTAAAACCTGACTATATTTTTGAATGTAGTTGGGAAGTATGCAACAAAGTAGGAGGGATTTATACCGTATTATCAACTAAAGCATTAAGTATAGTAAACGATTATAATGACAATTATATAGTAATTGGACCAGATATTTGGATGGGTAGTACCCCTAATCCAGAATTTACTGAAGATAAGTATCTCTATAAGTCGTGGCGAGAGGAAGCAGCAGCCAATGGTTTGCGTTTGAGAATTGGGCGGTGGAATATTGCAGGAAATCCAATTACTATTTTAGTTGATTTTACCCATTATTTTGCTGAAAAAGATAAAGTGTTTGCAGCTTTTTGGGAACATTACAAATTAGATTCACTTTCGGGACAATGGGATTATATTGAGCCAGCCTTATTTGGCTATGCAGCTGCGAAAATTATCGAAAGTTTTTATGACTACAATTTAAATGCTAATGATAAAATAATTGCTCATTTTCATGAATGGATGACAGGTACAGGTATTTTGTATCTTAAAAAGTTTGTTCCACAAATAGGCACTGTATTTACTACTCATGCTACAGTATTAGGTCGCTGTATTGCAGGAAATGGATTGCCTTTGTATAATGAATTACAATCTTATAATGCGGATGTTATTTCAAAAGAATTTGGGGTAGTTGCAAAATATTCTTTAGAAAAACTTTCTGCTTTAGAATCAGATGGCTTTACAACTGTAAGCGAAATAACTAATAATGAATGCAAACAGTTTTTTGGAAAAGCAGTTGATTTTGTTACCCCTAATGGCTTTGAAGATTCATTTGTTCCAACAACTGAGTTTTTTGATACAAAAAGAGCAGATGCTCGTGAAAAAATACTTTCTGTGTTTAGTGCTTTGATTAATCAGCCACTAAAAGAAGATAGTTTGTTGATTATAAATTCAGGAAGATATGAGTTTAAAAACAAAGGTATCGATTTATTTATTGATGCCATGGGTGAACTTAATAAAAGGGAAGATTTAACTCGTGAAATTATTGCTGTTATTGCCGTCCCTGCTCACCAAGCTGGTTTAAATTATGACTTACTTGATCGTATAGGAAAGCCTGATTTTGCGAATCCAATCAGCAATAAATATTTGACACATCGTTTGTACGATGCTGATAAAGACCCTGTTTTAGAGTATATTCGCAAAAATGGATTGAATAATTCACCACAAGATAAGGTTAAAATATTTTTCATTCCTGCTTATCTGAATGGAAACGATGGTGTTTTTAATATGGAATACTATGATTTCCTTATTGGGTTTGATGGATCTGTATTCCCTTCTTATTACGAACCTTGGGGTTATACACCAATGGAAAGTCTTGCATTTCATATTCCTACTATTACTACTACTCTTGCAGGTTTTGGCTTGTGGATAAAAACTGACCATGATTTAACACAATCCTGTATCAATGTTATCGAAAGAACTGATACTAATGATTTAGAAGTTGTGAATCAAATTGCGAATACAGTTTTATCCTGTTCTTTAAAATCGCCCGAAAGCATTTTGGAAATTAGAAAACAATCGTTTGATATATCGCGGAGTGCTTTGTGGAAGAATTTAATTACTTATTATCACAAAACTTATTCTTTGGCAATAAGCAACGCATTAAGTCGTTCAGATTTATTTATTACAAAAAAGCACAAAGAATTTACTCAAGCAATACAAAAAGATAAAGAATTAAGACCTGAATGGAAAAAAATTCTTATTAAACCAAGCATTCCTAAAAGTTTGGAAAGTTTGCAAAGACTTTCCAAGAATTTATGGTGGACATGGAATTATGAAGCTTCAGAATTGTTTGAAATGCTTAATTGCAAATTATGGAAAAAACTAAAATATAACCCTATTGCTTTAATAGAATCACTTTCTATAGAAGCTTTAAAAGCATTAGAGAAAAACGAAAAGTTTATTGCTAAACTTAAAAAAGTAGCTTCTCAGTTTGATGCTTATATGGCAAAAAATGATGAAAAACCCAAAGACCAAATTGCATACTTCAGTATGGAATTTGGCTTGCACGATACATTAAAAATATTTTCGGGTGGTTTGGGGATGCTTGCCGGTGATTATTTGAAAGAAGCCAGTGATTGTAATGCAAATATGGTGGGAATAGGTTTGTTATACAGATATGGTTATTTTCAACAAAATATTTCTATTTCGGGTGATCAAATTGCAAATTATACTCCTCAAAAATTCTCGCAATTACCTTTGATACCAATAAGAGATGCAAATGGTGACTGGCTAAAGATAAGTTTTGGCTTGCCGGGCAGAAGATTGTTTGCGAAAATATGGCGGGTTGATGTTGGAAGAGTTCCATTGTATTTGCTCGATACTGATATTGAAGATAATTCTGATGCAGATAGGTCTGTTACGCATCGTTTATATGGTGGTGATTGGGAAAATCGTTTGAAGCAAGAGCTTTTATTGGGCATTGGTGGCATTAAAATGTTGGATGCAATTGGTATTAATCCTTCTATCTACCATTGTAATGAAGGGCATGCTGCTTTTATTACTCTCGAACGAATGGTAAAATATATTCAGTTCGAAAAACTTGCATTTGAAGAAGCGGTGGAAGTAGTACGTGCTTCTACTTTGTTTACAACACATACGCCTGTTCCTGCCGGACACGATACTTTTAGCGAAGATTTGATGAGGGTTTATATGCCTTATTTTGCCGAACAACTAAATATTAGTTGGGATCAATTTATGAATTTAGGTCGTTTTAATGAAAATGATATTAACGAAAAGTTCTCGATGAGCGTGCTTGCCTTTAAACTTTCGCAGGAAGTAAATGGTGTAAGTCGTATTCATGGACGTGTTTCTCAGGAAATGTTTTGTAAATTATATCCGGGTTATTTCCCAAGCGAAATACATGTAGGTTACGTTACCAATGGTGTACATTATCCTACCTGGGCATCAAAATCGTGGCAACAATTGTACAAAAAAGAATTTGGAACTGGATTTTTGGCTGACCAATCTAATCCTAAATATTGGAAAAAAATTCTTGATGTTCCCAATGATTTAATATGGAGTACAAGGCTTAAGCAGAAAAAGCAATTGATTGATTATTTAAGTCTGCGATTAACAGACGAGATGACCAAAAGAAATGACAATCCAAAATTGATTTTCAAATTGATGGATGCTTTTAATCCAAATGCTCTCACGATAGGTTTTGCCCGTAGGTTTGCTACTTATAAACGTGCTCATTTGTTATTTTCAAATTTAGAACGCCTATCTAAAATTGTAAATAATATGGATAAACCGGTACAATTTGTTTTTGCAGGAAAAGCTCATCCAAACGATAATGCAGGGCAGGATTTGATAAAACGTATCATGGAGGTATCAAAACAACCTGAGTTTATCGGTAAAATAACTTTTGTTGAAAATTATGATATTGAACTGGCAAAATACCTTATCCGTGGTGTTGATATTTGGTTAAATACACCTACTCGTCCGCTCGAAGCATCGGGTACCAGTGGCGAAAAAGCAATTATGAATGGCGTAGTTAACTTTAGCGTATTAGATGGTTGGTGGGCTGAAGGTTTTAAACCTGAAGCAGGTTGGGCTTTGAAAGAAGAACAAACTTACGAAAATCAGGATTTCCAAAACGAATTAGATGCCGAAACCATTTACAGTGTTTTTGAAGATGAGATAATACCGGCATATTACGATAAAGATGAAAACAATATTCCTTCAAAATGGGTAGGCTATGTAAAAAATACGATTGCTGAGATAGCTCCGCATTTTACCATGAAACGTCAATTGGACGATTATTTTGATAAATATTATAACAAGTTAATTAATCGCACAGTTTTGTTGCAGGATGATAACTATTTGATGGCAAGAAAAATATCGAAATGGAAACGTAAGGTGATGAGAGGATGGGATAGTATTGAGATATTATCTGTTCAGCTTCCCGATTCTACTCAAAAACCATTGATGTTAGGTGAAAGTTTTAAAGCTGAAATTCAAATAAGTTTAAATGAGCTTTCGGGTATGGAACTGGGAATTGAAATTTTGTTTGGACAAAAAGTAAATGATGAAATAAAAGAACCATCATTTGTGTTTGAAATGATTGCCGAAAAATCGGGGAACGATTTACTGACTTTTAAATGCGATATTCCGTTGGATACTGCAGGCGTTTACGATTATGCTTTCCGTATGTATCCAAAGAATAAAGATTTGCCGCATCGTCAAGATTTTAGCCTTTTGAGATGGATATAACGATAATAGTGGAGTCCAGAACCCACTAAAAAAAACGGGGCGATACTGAAAAGCCTTATGAGTAAGCTTTTAAAAAATATTTATTATGGAAATTTTAGACGAAAATGTAACAACAAACAACTTGCTTGAGATTACCAATGAAGTCAAAAGATTTTTATTAGAAATTGCTAAATGGTCGAAATTTCTTTCAATAATTGGGTTTGTTGGTATTGGAATTCTAATATTAGTAGCACTGTTTTTTATGACAGTTGGTGCATCTTTGGGCGCATTTGCATATTTAGGGGTAGGAACAGGTATCATCTCTTTTATTTATCTTGTAATTGCAGTTTTGTACTTTTTTCCTGTTTATTATTTGTATAATGCCTCAAGAGATATTAAACAAGGGATTCTTTCTGCTAATCAGAATTTATTGACAGCTGGATTTAGTAACTTAAAATCGCACTATAAATTTATAGGAATTATGATGATAGTTTTACTTTCTATATACGCATTAGTCTTTTTGGGTGGTATATTGATGGCAATTTTAAGTGGACTTTTATAAATTAAAGTATTGATAATATTGAAAGTGTATCCATAAATTGCTTGTAATTAAGTAAAATATGGATATTCTTTTGTTTGATAATAAATAAATGGAAATTAATTGGTACGAAGAACTGCCCATAGCTGTGACAGTTTGCGATAAAGAGGGTAAAATTTTGTATATGAACAAAAAATCGGCAGCTACTTTCGAGAAATATGGTGCTGATGCATTGATAGGTTCTAACTTGTTAAACTGCCATCCAGAGCCGGCTAAAACTATATTAGCTGAAATGTTAGTTAATGAAAACACAAATGCTTATACCATCGAAAAAAACGGAATTAAAAAGATGATTTATCAAACACCATGGTACGAAAACGGCGAATATATGGGATATACCGAATTATCCTTAATAATTCCTATGGAAATGAAACATTTTAAAAGAAATCCTTAACGCTATTGGTGTCGGATTAACTCCGATTTTATTTTGCTATCAATAATAAGTGGAACTTGTTCAATTATTACGTTGCTAGTATCTAGTCCTAGAGAACGAACTTCTGTTACACCAAACCGTTTAACGAATGAATACAAATTCATCAAAAATTGTTTGAAAGGTGCAAAATCAAAGTCGTAGTTTTGAATGCGATCGATAATAACAAATCTAAAGTCAGCCATAATATTAAACTGACGTAATGAATGATAATGGCTTGAAACATCAATTTCATTATTTTTAGCCATCTCCTCAATAATCTGACGGAAATATAAATTTACTCTTGGTTGTACTTTAAATCCTAATTTTAAATCAATACGATACAGTATTTTTGGAATTAATTGGTTAACAGAATAACTCATTTCATAAGGCTCATCAACAATATCTACATGTATCAACCAATACACATCAGCACGTTTGGGTTGTTTGTTGAAAATGGAATACATTATTTTCGACTCAATTTCCGTTTTTCTAGCAGCCCTTGTAATATAAACCAAATTAGTAGAAATTTTAGGAATAGATTCATCGCCATGTAAGCTTTTCAGAATTTCCAAATATTTCTTAATCTGTACAAATTCAATAAAACTATTTTTAATTCTTCTTCCATGAAACCAAATATACATAATAACAAATAAAATACCTGCAATTAATAAGGAAACCCATCCTCCATGCATAAATTTATTTAAGTTTGCAGCTAAAAAAGAACCCTCAATAGATAAATAAACAAAAAGGAAGATGGAAATTATATATTTAGGAACATGAAGGTAATGCAAATAGACGCTTAGCAGTAAAGTAGTCATGAGCATAGTAATTGTAATTGCTAAGCCATAAGCTGCTTCCATATTAGAAGACTCTTTGAAATGAAAAATTACAAACAAACAACCTGCCCAAAGCATCCAATTAATACTCGAAATATACATTTGACCTTTTATATTTGTAGGATAATTTATTCTTACTTTTGGCCAAAAGTTCAATGAAATAGCTTCACTTATTAATGTATATGAACCGCTTATTAATGCCTGACTGGCAATAATAGCAGCAATTGTTGAAATAATAATTCCAACAATTAAAAACCAAGACGGCATAATGGCGAAAAATGGATTTGTAGCTCTAACGATGGGTTCGGAATTACTTAAAATCCAAGCACCTTGTCCTAAGTAATTTAAAATTAATGAGGTTTTAACAAAGATCCATGTCATCCTAATGTTTTTAATTCCACAATGCCCCAAATCGGAATACAAAGCTTCTGCACCTGTGGTGCAAAGGAAAACAGCACCCAATAAAACAAATCCGTTTGGATTTTCGGACAAAAATTTATAAGCGTAATAAGGATTAAAAGCATGAAAAATAGCAGGATAAGTTATTATTTGATAAATGCCAAGTATTGAAAGCATTGCAAACCAAATAAACATCATAGGACCAAATGATTTACCCAAAAATTTGGTTCCAAATTGCTGTATAACAAAAAGAAAGGTTATAATAACAACAACAATAGGAATTACATTTACTTTAGGAATAATCATTCGCAATCCTTCTATTGAAGAAGTAACAGTAATGGCAGGTGTTATGATACCATCAGCTAACAAAGCACAACCACCAACTATGGCAAGAATATAAGCCCATTTTGCTCTTTTACGAATCAATGCAAAGAGAGAAAAAATCCCACCTTCACCCTTGTTATCTGCACGTAAAGTGATAATAATATATTTTACAGTAGATTGTAAGGTTAATGTCCAGATTACGCAGGATAATGCTCCGAAAATATTATTTTTATCAATAACTGAACTTCCGGCAATAATTGCCTTTAGTACATAAAGAGGTGATGTTCCAATATCGCCGTAAACAATGCCCAATGTAATTAATAAGCCTGCTGCACTTAGCTTTGTGATATGCCCGTGTGCAGATTTTGATGTTCTCATTTTTTTAAAATTACTTCTTTTGAAGTTTTTGTTTAATAACTGCTATAATAGGTGGAAGTAGCGAAATTAAAATAATTGATAGAATTACGATAGTGAAATTCTTTTTTACAAAATCAATATTACCAAAAAAATAACCTGCAAATATAAACGAAAATACCCACAAAAGGTTTCCCATTATGCTAAAGGAAATAAAACGTAAATATTTCATTTCGCCAATACCAGCTACAAATGGAGCAAATGTTCTAATAATAGGCATAAAACGTGCAATAACTAAGGTTTTTCCACCATGTTTTTCATAAAAAGCATGGGTTTTGTCAATATATTCTCTTTTGATAAGTTTATAATTTTTCTCATAAACTTTTTTGCCTAAAAATCTACCAATAAAAAAATTGGTGTTATCGCCAGCAAAAGCAGCAACAAGAATTACAACAATAAGTATTGTAACATTTAATGGATTGCCATCCATAGCAGCAATGGTGCCGGCTGCAAATAGCAATGAATCACCTGGTAAAAAAGGTGTTACCACCAAGCCTGTTTCGCAAAAAATAATGATAAACAAAATTAAGTAAGTCCATGTTTGATAGGCTGTAACCCATTCGTTCAGGTATTTGTCGATGTGCAGGATAAAATCAAGTAGAAGATTTAATAAATCCATCATAAAATTTGGTATTTTATAGTTGTTTTTAAAATGAGACTTTTAGAGACAAAAAATTAGTTATTGTGTTATTAGGTTATTAGTTATTGGTTAGCTATTTACTTTAACAATTATTAAATTTTCTTTTTTTAATAACTTAATAAC
>CAZUCB010000051.1:11021-17255 GCA_964618755.1 uncultured Bacteroides sp.
ATAACTTAATAACTTATATATTCAACGAATCATAAGAATTATTATAAAATAAGCGGGCAAAAGTACACAATTTTTTAAGCCAATATCAATCTTAATAATAAAAATAATACACCCGACATAAGAATAGTTACAGGAAGCGTTACCAACCATGCAATGGCAATGTTTTTAACTGTTTTCATTTGTAAGTTTCCTTTGCCTTTACTTGCTACCATCGAACCTGCAATGCCTGAAGATAATACATGTGTCGTACTTACAGGTAAACCCAACCAAGTGGAAACTCCAATAGTACTGGCTGCGATTAACTCAGCTGTAGCTCCTTGAGCATAAGTTAAGTGCGATTTGCCAATTTTTTCGCCAATAGTAACTACGATTCTTTTCCAACCAACCATAGTTCCAAGACCTAAAGAAATTGAAATCATTAAAATAACCCACCATGGAGAATATTCTGTATATGCTTTCATACTCTTAATGTCAGCTTTTATTGTTTTTACATTATCTTTATCAAAACTTTTTGTTGCACTTTTAGTTATAAAAGCTTCTGTTTTTTTTGCTATCAATAAAATATCTTTGCGTACTTCAAAATGTTTTTTGTCTTGTAAATCATTAAAAGATTTTACATTACTTAATATTATTTGAAGTGAATCTATTCGAGAAGAAATTTTAGAATATTCTATTTTATTTTCAACGCTAAATTTTGTTGAATCAGATTGGTTTAAAACCAATTCTATATTTTGTACGTTTTTAAGTAATTGTTCTGGTGATTTTGAATGATCTAATGCAAAGTGAGCAGGAACAATACCTATTAATATAATCATTAACAAACCAACTCCTTTTTGTCCATCATTAGAACCATGTGAAAAGCTAACGCTTGTACAAGTTAATATTAATATAGAACGTATCCATAAAGGCGGTTTTTTATCCTTTGGTGGTTCTCTGAATATTAATTTGTTTTTTACTACTTTTTGTAAAATATACATCAATAATAATGCTAATCCAAAACCAAAAATAGGTGAAGCCAATAATGACAATCCAACATCTTCAACCTTTTTCCAATTTAAAGCTATCTCATGGCTGCCTGGTAACAACATGTATGCAATACCTACTCCAAAAATTGAACCTATCAATGTATGAGAACTTGAACAAGGAATTCCAAAATACCATGTGCCTAAATTCCATATTATGGCTGTTAATACCAATGCCAAAATCATTGCTACAGCATGATAAATGTTTTGGTCAATCAATGCTTCGGTTGGTAAAAGATTTACAATTCCCATTGCAACAGCAATACCGCCAACATTGACACCAATAAAATTCCATATTCCAGACCAAACTACAGCTACATTAGGTTTTAAAGTATTTGTGTATATTACAGTAGCTACAGCATTTGCAGTATCATGAAATCCATTGATAAATTCAAAAGCCAAGGTAGCAATTATGCAACAAAGTAATAAAATGGTTAAACCTGTATCTAATCCAAACATAATATTTATTTTAAAAATTCAAAAGTATTTAAATAAACAAGAATAAGCAAATTATTATTCATTATTTTTAATAAACATATTAACAAAAGAATAGCTCAATATTAAATTAACATTAATTTGTTTGCAAAATTGCTAAAATATTTGGAAATGTCACCATCAAACTATTATCTTTGTCAGATATTTAACGTTAATTTAATATTGAACGAATAATCATTAATTCCTATAAAGTATTATGCCATGGATGAAGAAAGCAAAAAAGTAAAGAAATTAAAACTAAGAAAAAAACTCTTAGTAGTTAGAGATATATTAATAGTGATGTTAGCACTATTTTTTATCATCAACGGATTTATGTATGCTATTGATAATACCAATATTGCAGGAGATGGTTTTAAAAACATAAGATATGGTTTGTTTTCGTTGGGATTGATTGTTTCGGCCACGCTATTGATTATAGCTGTTTACAATAGTAAGAAAAAAAGATAATTCAAAGTTTTTTCTAAAAAACATCTTATTAAATCCCGATTTCTTTTTCGGGATTTTCTTTTTTATGGATAATTTATAGCTTTTGTTATTTATTATCCATATTTATTCTCATTTGCTTCCAAAATTATCTCTTATTTTCAACACTTATTCATTTTCAATAGAATGATAGTTTGAAAAGATTTGCCAAAAAAAACTTGATTTTTCGCTATTTCTGAGTGACATCAATGTTTTCCTATTGTTCTATGAAATTATTGTTATTATTTTATTAAATAAAGATTTTTTTTGTAAATTTGGAAAATTATTTTTTTGTGAAAGAAATATGAATATTATTGATAATAAAATGAATATCAGTAATTTTAGTGCTGTCTTCAGAATAATCCTTATTGTATTTTTTACGAATTGATTGTTTTAATTAGGGAATTTATAAAACCGAAGTTATGAGGAAAATATACGTTTTTATTGTGTTGGCTTTTTTGTATAATTTAGGTTATGCTCAAATACATGTAACAATTACAAATCCAACCTCAACAACAAGAGATATTTGCCAAACAGATACCATTCAATTTAAGTGCTTTGATGACAGTTTGGGCATTGGAACAACTTATCAATGGAAGAAAAATAATGTCATTGTAGGAGGGAATTTAAATAATTTTTTATATTCTGCAACAATACCAAGTACTACTACTTTAAAAGATACGATTCGTATTGTTGTTACAAATGGAACTTTCAAGGATTCAGCTCAGGTAATAGTAAATGTACTTCCTTTACCTATTAATGCAGGAGCCATTACAGGAACTCAAACAGTTTGTCAAGGTCAAAATTCTGTTGTATATACTGTTCCTGCAATTGCAAATGCTACATCTTATACATGGACATTACCGATAGGAGCATCAGGAATAAGTGCAACAAATAGTATAACACTAAATTATAGTAATTCTGCAATATCTGGTAACGTAAAAGTAAAAGGTACAAACTCTTGTGGAAGTGGGATTGATTCAACATTGGCGATAAGTGTAAATCCTTTGCCTAATAAACCAGCTAAGCCTATAGGAGATACTTCATTATGTAAAAATCCATCCAATCAAACATACACAACAACAGGAGGAGCAAATTGTAATTCTTATATTTGGAGCATTACTCCTTCATCTGCAGGAACAATAAATGGTAGCACAACATCAGCTATAGTAGATTGGAGTAATACATACACAGGTATAGCAACTATTTCGGTAAAAGGACATAACAGTTGTGGAGATGGTATAGATTCCTCAATTTTGCTAATTACAATTCATACATTACCAACTCCAATTTTTACAATTTCTCCAAATACACTTCAATGTTCAGGTACAACAGTTACTTATTCGAACACAAGCACTAATGCAACCAGCTTTTTATGGAAATTTGGTGATAGTCAAACCGGAAATAGTACAAATACTAATCCAAATATTAATCATGTTTTTGATGTAATTGGAAATGATACTATTGCTTACACTACTTGGTTAATTGCAACTAGTCAATTTGGATGTAAAGATTCTGTTTCTCATATTAATACTGTAAAAAAAAGACCAGATGCAAGTTTGAAATCAGATGGAACGGGTGGCTTTGCTAATTCTCCTCCAATTGGCACTCCTACTGTTATTAAAAAATGTGCATTAAATCCACCTACACATATTTTAACTCTTACAAATTTAAGTACTACAGTCTCAACAAATATAAACTACAATATATCATATGGACAAAATGATGTCTATAATAATGCAATATTTGATAATGGATCACACACTTACTTATCTGCAGGAAGCTATAACTTAATTAATACTGTAAAGGGAGAAAATGGATGTCAAAGTACGAGACAATATGAAGTTTATATTGGTACAAATCCAGGAGGAAGTATAGTAACACCCAGTAATACGGCTTTGTCTTTTTGTGCTCCTCATTCATTTGATTTCCCATTATCAAATAATGTATTTAACAATACTCCAGGAACTCAATACCAGTTTTTATTTAATGATGGAACACCAACGGTTACCTACGATCAAAGTGAATTATTGAATTTGCCTTTTTATTTAAGTAATGGGATTTTATATTATCCTCATTCATTTAATTCGGGTTCATGTAATGCACCAAATACTCATAATGTTCAACAGTATTCAAATTCATTTTACATAAAACTAAATATCAGCAACGCTTGTGCCAACACTCCTTCTACTGCTCAGCCAATAGTATTAGAAAATAAGCCAATAACAAATTTCACTATATCTCAATCGACTTATTGTGTAAGTTCAAATATTACTCTTACAGATTCTACTTTCGGGGCATGTAGTATTTATTATGATAATGGTAATTATGTTAGTTATCAAGGAAGTATTAATAGGTTATGGGAGATTACTCCTAACACCTATACAATAACAAATGGAAGTTTAACTTCTACACCTTTGGTTGTAAAATTTAATAATCCAGGCAATTATTCAATTAAATATTCAAGTAATGGAAATACTTGTGGTGATAGTACCGTTGTAAAAAATATTTGTGTAGATTCTATTCCAGTTCCATTATTTTCAATCAATAAATCCATTTTTTGTTTAACTGATACTGTTAAATTTACAAACTTAACAGATACCACTAAATATTGTAGTATTCCAACTTATACATGGAATATAAGTTGCACAAATAATAGTTGTGATGGCTCAAATTGTAGTTCTGGATATTCTTTTTTAAATGGAACAAGTATAAATTCAAAAAATCCGATTATTAAATTTACTCAATCAGGTATTTACTCAATTTCATTAACTGTAAAAAATGGTTGTACTCCACAGACATCTGCACCTAAATTAATTACGGTTAAAAACAAACCAACAATTACTTATACTTTACCTGCGTCTGTTTGTGCAAATTCAACAATATGTCCTACATCAGTGACGGTCACAAATTGTTATGGAGTAAATGCATCGACTTATAACTGGACATCTTCAAATGGAACTTTTACATCACCAACTGCTTTAATTCCAGGCTGTGTAGCTGCTGTTTCAGGAAGTAGCCAAACTGTTACTTTAGCTGCAAATAATGAGTGTGGAACAACTCAGCTTACAAAAACTGTAGCTATAAATCCATTACCAACGGTAACACAAATTAATAATATTGAAGTTTGTCCAGGTGCAACTATCTCTATTGGAAATTTTTCAAGTTCACCAACTGGTGCAACTTATACTTGGACAAATTCAAATACAAATATTGGTAAACCTGCAAACGGAATAGGAAATATTACAAGCTGGACAGCTCCAGCCAATAATACTGCTTTAAATATTGTAGGAACAATTACTGTAACTCCAACTTTAAATAGTTGTATAGGTAGTCCAATGAGCTTTACGGTTACAATAAAACCTAAACCTGTTACAAATTCTATTTCAAATCTATATTATTGCCCAGAAAGTATTATTCCAACACAAACTTTTACAAGTACACCAATTGGTGCAACTTATACATGGACAAATTCCAATACTGCCATTGGAATAGGAAGTAATGGAAGTATAAATATTCCATCATGGACAGCACCTAATAACAATGGTACATCAAATATTTCTGGAAATATTTCTGTTATACCTACTTTAAATGGATGTATTGGTAGTGCTATGGTTTATTCTATTAATATTTATCCAAAGCCAACTGTAAATGTAATTAATAATATAAGTGTTTGCCCAGGTGATAATATTAATATTGGAGCATTTGCGAGTACACCAACCGGTGCAACATTCACTTGGACAAATAACAATACTAATATTGGACTTGGATCTAATGGAAATGGGAATATTGGAAGTTGGATAGCATCAACAAATAACACAGGAGCAAACATAGTAGCAACTATAACAGTTATTCCAACTTTAAATGGATGTATAGGTACTTCAAGAACATTTACAATTACAATAAAACCGAAACCTGTTTTAGACCCAATAAGCTCTCAAACAATATGTTCAGGACAATCCTCAACAACAGTTAATTTAAACAGTAATGTTGCAGGAACTACATATAATTGGAATGGCAGTGTAAATGGTTCAATAAGTCCCAATCCTGGCAGTGGAACTACAAATAGTATAAATGGAACAGTTTTTACTAATAATAATGCAACAACATCTGTAATAACTTATAATATAACGCCAACAGCTAATGGATGTGCAGGAAATGTAGGAAGTTTTACAATAACTGTAAATCCGGCTCCATATATTACTACCCAGCCACAATCGAGTATTGTATGTTTAGGCGGGAATCCTACACAATT
>CAZUCB010000052.1:0-8296 GCA_964618755.1 uncultured Bacteroides sp.
CCTAGACAGACAGTACCAAAAACTGTTGTGCTACCATTACACAATAGGTCAATCTTCAAATTGAAGGTGCAAAATTAATAAAAAAAAACCATCTAACAAAGAAATTTTTAGAAAAAATGGTAATTTGAATGATAGGGATAAATATTTTTTGAATGTGAAAAAGGTTTCTCTAAGTTAAATGAATATTAAAGCTTTTTACTAATTATATTTTGAACTTCTTTGTCAAAAAGCCGAAAGAATAATTCAATTAAAATATTAATTTTACGCTTTAAACAGATATCAGTATTCTTTTTTTAATACTGAAAATATTCAAAATATATTAAACGTATTATTGATAAAATGAACAAAGTAAAAATTGTAAATCAAACTGCGGGGTATATCAAGACGAAACTTTTAGGCGAAGGTTCTGGTCACGATTGGTGGCATGTTTATCGTGTATGGAAAAACGCTATTCATATTGGCAAACAAGAAAATGCAGATATGTTTGTGATTGAGCTTGCTGCTTTACTCCATGATATTGCCGATTGGAAATTTTACGATGGTAATGATGAAATTGGTCCACAGATGGCAAAACTGTGGCTCGAAAAATTATCGGTTGATAACGCTGTAATTACTCATGTTTGCCAAATTATAAAAGATGTTTCTTTCAAAGGTGCTGGCGTTGATACCAAAATGAAAACAACAGAAGGAATGGTTGTTCAGGATGCTGATCGTTTGGATGCAATTGGTGCCATTGGAATTGCCAGAACCTTCGCTTATGGTGGTAGCAAAGGTAGAGAAATCTATAATCCTGATATTAAGCCTGAAATACATCAATCATTTGAAAAATATAAAAATAGCCAAAGCCCTACGTTGAATCATTTTTATGAAAAATTACTTCTTTTAAAAGAGTTAATGAATACTACGGCTGCAAAAAATATTGCTGAACGTCGACATAAAATAATGGAAAATTTCCTTGAAGAATTTTATCAGGAATGGAGTGGAAAGGCTTAAAATGTGTTTTTTACATTGGAAATCTTGTGTTTTGAACAATAATCTCTCTATTTTACCAGAATAAACTTTTCGATAAAAAAGCTGTTGTGTTTGATTAAATCAATTTATTTTTGCAAAAAAAAACATAATGATTATAGAAACCCGTGAGGTTTACAAATCTTTTAAATCTGTACATGCTGTAAAAGGCATCAGTCTTACAATTGCCGAAGGACAGTTTGTTGCTCTATTAGGACCTAATGGAGCTGGAAAAACAACTCTGATGGAAATGATTGAGGGGATTCAAAAACCTGATAAAGGAGAAATACTGATTGCTGGAAAACAATGGAAAGGAAACGAAGATGAATTGCACCATATCATTGGTCTTTCACTTCAGGAAACATATTTTGTAGATAAATTGACAGTAGAGGAAACTTTGCGATTATTTGCAAGTTTTTATGGCGAAAAAAAAGACAGAGTTTCGGAAGTTATTCAGCTAGTTAGGTTGGATGAAAAAAGGAAATCTTATGTAGTAAACCTTTCTGGAGGGCAACGTCAAAGATTGGCATTGGGTATTGCACTTCTAAATCATCCTAAAATATTGTTACTCGACGAACCTACTACAGGACTTGACCCTAATGCACGAAGAGAAATATGGCAAATATTGCTTGAATTGAAAAAGAATTCCAAAACTTCGCTTTTGCTAACTACACACTATATGGAGGAAGCAGAGCAGCTTTGTGATTATGTAATAATCATGGATAAAGGCAATATTTTAAAAGAAGGTAGCGTAACACAATTACTCAATAATGAGAATAGCAGTAAAACCATAGAATTTACACTTGAGGATACTTGTGATTTTATCGCTTTAAACGAAAAAACACCTGAAATATATTGGGATAACAAAATTCAGAAAGGTGTTGTGCACCTTAATGAAATAGAAAACGATATGAAAACTTTTTTAGGGATACTCGAAAAAAACAATCTCCATCTGAAGAATTTAGAATGCAGAAGAAAATCATTGGATGATTTATTTACATCTTTAACAGGAAGGCATTTAAATGAATAATATTTTCAAAGGACGTCAGCTTTTTCAACTCATAAAAGCCCATTTTCGCGAATTAATGCGTGAACCCGCTGTGCTTTTCTGGGGAATTGTTTTCCCAATATTAATGTCGCTTGGATTGGGTGCGGCTTTTAGTAACAAACAAGATATTATTAGAAAAGTTGGAATCATAAAAACTACTGATAGTATTGCAACTGACACTTCTTCTATAATCAATAAGTTTTTACTAACTTACACAACCAAAGATTATCATGTCAACGAAAACACTACGTATTATTCTATTATAATTAAAAATAAAAAATTGGGCAATAATACGTTTTTGTTTGAGGAAACAAATTGGAAAGATGCAATTATTGCTTTAAAACGCGGAAAGTTAAATGTAGTTATGGAAGAAAAAAATAAAGCAGTTTCTTATTTTTTTGATCCTATCAATCCCGATGCACAACTTACTTATATAAAACTTTCCAAGCTTTTTTCTGCTACAAACAATATAAATAGTGAAAATACAGATAATATTAAACAGTTATCATTAGAGGGAACTCGTTACATCGATTTTTTAATTCCTGGTTTGATAGCGATGGGTATTATGATGTCTTCGATGTGGGGCATTAGTTATACCATTATTGAAAGAAGATCGAAAAAATTTTTACGCCGCATGGTTTCAACACCTATGAAAAAATCATATTTTCTCATTTCTATCGTAACTGTACGTTTTGCAATGAACTTTATTGAAGCTTGTTTGCTTTTTTTGTTTGCTTTTCTTGCATTCGGAATTCATATACAAGGCAGTATTCCTGCACTTATTCTACTATTTATTGCTGGGAATATTGCGTTTGCAGGTATAGCTATTTTTATTTCGAGTAACACTTCGAAAACAGAAGTCGGCAATGCACTTATTAATGTTGTCGTAATGCCAATGATGGTTTTATCTGGGATTTTCTTTAGCTATCATAACTTTCCCGATTGGTGTATTCCTATTATTCAGAAGTTTCCACTAACAATTATGGCAGATGATATTCGTAGCATTTTTACTGAAGGTGCTGGTTTTGCCGAAACCATTAAACATAGTCTTATTCTTTCATTTACAGGCATACTATTCTTTATAGCTGGTGTAAAATTCTTTAAATGGTATTAAACTCAATGGGTTTAATAGTGAGGATAGATAATATTCTGTTTGAAAGAATCAGAAAATTAATTGCCTTAATGTTTAGTTGAAATAAAATGGGATTCCTTTCCATAAAATTATTCTGACAATCAATATAAAAACGATTGTCCAAATAATGTATTTCCATGGCTTTTTGTATTCTGGCTCTTCTCTTTCATCTGTAGAATGTGGCAAAACAATGGATTCGTGATTAAAGTAAGAAGGGATGATTAGAAAGAACATCGAAACACTTAAAAAGTTTTCGGCAAGAGATAATGCAGGCAAGTGTAAGATAAAAAGGATAATACTTGAGAAAAACCAAACCTTAAAAGCTTGTGACCATACAAAGAACAATCTTTTTCTGTCCTCAACAAACTTAAGTGATTTGGCTGATAATAGTAGAGGACGCGTAGTTTTTCCTCCAATCCAAAAAAGTAAAGAAAATATGGCTATTGCCATAATGATTTTCATCCAATGTCCTATGAAAAACCAGTTAAGTATAACATTTGAATACCACAATCCCAAGTTTGGGTAGGTTAAATCAACAATAGTTCCAATAATAAATAAACCCAATATTCGATTAATACTATGCATAATAATCCAAAACAATAACAATTTTTTTAATCCTTCACGATATTTATGTTTTTTATAAATCCTCATAAGAATAAATGTTGTGAGCATTAAAAACAAAGTTCCTGAAATAAAAATAAAAAAAGTTGAATTGAATGTCCAAAGGGGAGAGTTATTTTTTGGAACAAATAATAGTTTTGTATGATATAATATAGATTTTATATCATACAAAATTGCAATTAAAGCTGTAAAAATATTGTAAGACAGAAAAACCATCCAATATGCAAGCAAATAGGCTATAACTGAATATATGGTAAGTATTTTGAAATTATGAATATCGTTATTTTTTTGCATCATAATTTAAGTGAATTTATAAATTTTATTTGTACAAAGATAAATAAATTTTGGATTTATGTCAAAGCATCTAATTTTTAATATTTAAATAATACTGGCTGCTATTGGATAGCATAACAGCATCTTTAATATTTAGCTTATTTTTCTCAATATTTGCTTCTTCTTTTGTGGAGAAAGGTCCAATTATTACTTTATAAAGAGGTTTTCCTTTGTGTTTTGTTTTTTGAATAATTGCAGTATAGGTGTGTTTTTTTTGTAGTTTTTTAGACAAAAATAATTCTGCCGTTTTTCTTAACTTAAAACTTGCCAATCTTAAATAAAAGTAATGCGTTGTATCGATATTATTTGTATCAGATATAGTTTTTGGTAATAGTTCAATAAGATTGTTATCAATGCTTTGTTTGAGGTATTCTTGCATGTATGAACTATCGAGTTGTTGTATTTTTACTTTTGCAATGCCTTGCCGTATGATATCAATTTGTTTGGCTGCAATTAATGATACATCAATAAAATTCTTTTTGCGAAACCTATCATTTATTCTTACGATTACAGATTTGTTATTTTGTGGGTTTGTAACTTTTACCAATGATTGCAGGGGGAAGTTTCGGTGTGCAGCTGTATATTTGTTTGAATTAAACCTTTCGCCAGAATAAGTTCTTCTTCCATCAAATTTTTTGGAATAATAAGTAGCTTTCCCTTGATATACATGAGAATTTTGTGCTAAAGTATTAATAAACAAAAAGAAAAGAAATACAATTAAAAAGTATCTATACATTCAAATATGGTTTTATTCAACAAACTTACACAAAATATGGATAAAAAGCTAAAAACAAATACCGTTTTTTGTACTTTTGCTTGAAAATAAAAAGGACAACATGGAAGAACTTCAAAATAACTCAGAAAAACAACCTATTCTCAATCAACCCCAAAAACGTCCGCAAATGCTTAGTGTTGTTTGTGTTTTGACATTTATATGGAGCGGTTATGGAGTACTTTATAATTTGGTATATGCTTTGTTTTATGATTCATTGAAAATTTTGTTCACCACTACTGAATTTCCTGCTGCTTATAAAGAAATGAAGATGGCTTTGTTACAGATATTATCTGCTGGACGTTTCTTTTTTGTTACAGGATTGGTATTGAGTTTCTTTTCTTTATTTGGTGCTATAAAAATGTGGAAATTGCAGAAACATGGCTTTCATATTTATACCATTTCTCAAATTATAATGTTGATGTTGCCTTTGATATTCTTAAAAAGCGGAAGTTTTCTGAATCCAGAATTTTGGATTACAGCTCTGTTTGTAGCAATGTATGCTACACATTTAAAAATAATGAAATAATGGCAAAAATAAATTCTACCACTTCGTATGTGGTTTTAAATTCATATTTGACCAATAGCCCATTCTAATGCCTCATCAAGCATCTGTTGAGGTGGCTCATTAATAAAACCATCGTCAGTAAGTGTTTTAACTAAACTACGAGAATATTCAATGTCAGCCTTTGCTTTAATGAATGCTTCCTCTCTTGTTATAATCACTCTTGCTACACCATCTTTAATTGCTTGCATTGCAACATCAGCAGCTTCTTGTGGAAAAACTTCTGCTTCATTCATATTTGGGACAATGTTTTCAATATCAATTCCACGTTTTTCTGCAAAATCGGCTAAAGAATGAGCTGCAGCAATTGCCATATTATCAGTAATTTTTTTTGCCCTAACCATTAGCGCTCCTTTTAATATTCCAGGGAAACCAATAGAATTGTTTACCTGGTTAGGAAAATCGCCTCTTCCTGTGGCTACAATATAAGCTCCGGCTTCTTTGGCAGCATAAGGATAGATTTCAGGAACAGGATTGGCACATGCAAATACGATTGATTTTTCAGCCATCAAACTAATCCATTCTTTTTTAACAGTATCGGGTCCTGGTGTTGAAAGAGAAATTAATACATCTGCATTTTTCATGGCTTCTTCCATGGTTTTGATGTTTTTTTGATTTGTTGATAAACACAATTCCCATTTACGATAAAAGCGTTTGTCTTCTTCAATATCTTTTCTCTCTTTATTCAGCGAACCTTTTGAATCGAATATAATAATATTTTCAGGATTGGCGCCATCGGCAATTATTAATCTTGCAATTGTAGTATTTGAAGCCCCAGCCCCCAATAGAACTATTTTAGTGTTTTCAATTTTTCGATTCGTGAGCTTTAACGCATTTAACAAACCAGCAAGAGTAACACAAGCAGTCCCTTGAGCATCATCATGCCAAACAGGAATATTACATTCTTCACGCAGGACATCTAAGACTTTAAAACAATTGGGTTGCGAAATATCTTCTAGATTTATGGCTCCAAAACTATGTTGTACCATTTTTACAAAGTCAATAATTTTATCTGGATTATTTTTACCTGTTTCATCTTTACTATCGATACATAAAGCTACTCCATCAACACCGCCAAGATATTTCATTAAAAATGCTTTGCCTTCCATAACACCAAGACCTCCAGATGGTGTGCAATCACCATCGCCTAATACTCTTGTTGAATCGCTGACAACTGCGACCAGGTTGCCACGATTGGATAAATCGTAAGAAGTGTCGTTATTATCTCTAATATCAGTAGAAACTTTTGATACACCTGGTGTGTACCATACATTAAACCAGTTAAACCCAAGAACAGGGGCTTTGGGAACGGTTTGTATTTTACCACCGTAAAAATGATGTGCTTTCTCCGATAATCGTTTTAAAAATAATGTTTTGGCTTTAGCAATTTGTTCTTGACTGAAGTTGTCTGGGAATGCGTTGTTTAAATTCTCAAGGTTTATTTTTAATTTTTCCATAATCCAATTTTATTTTACAAAGATAATTATTCAAATAGTTATATCTATAATCTTTTTTCAAAAATAATTTAACATTGACTATTGTGCAATTAAAAAATATGTATTTTTGTTAAAAATTTTATGTTTAACAGACCATAAAGGCAAATTAAAATTACTTTAAAAGTTTGTTTATTTTATCAAAGAAATTTATCAATTAGCAATAGAAAATCTATTTAGTAAATTATTATTATGGAAAAAATTAAAGCTGCATTAAAAAGTTATGGTATTGATCAAGCGAAAGAAATATATTATAACCTTTCATATAACGAATTGTTTGAACACGAAACCAACCCTGCATTAGAAGGTTATGAACGTGGGTTTGTAACCAATACTGGAGCAGTTACGGTTGATACGGGTATATTTACGGGCCGCTCTCCTAAAGATAAATATATAGTTGAAGAAAGTGAATCGAAAGGAAACGTATGGTGGGCAAATCCTTTGCGTAAATCATCAGATAACAAACCAATTACAGAAGCTGTTTGGAAAGACCTTTACTCTAATTCGGTAAACCAACTTAACGGCAAGAAAATTTATATTATGGATGGCTTTGCTGGTACCAATGATGACACTCGTTTAAAAATAAGAGTTGTTACTGAAGTTGCTTGGATGGCTCATTTTGTAAAAAATATGTTTATTCGTCCTACAGAGGAGGAATTGAAGAATTTTGAGCCTGATTTTGTGATGCTCAATGCGTGTAAAACTACTAACAAAAAATGGCAAGAACACAATCTTCATAGTGATGTATATACTGTTTTTAATATTAAAGAACGTAGAGCTGTAGTTGGAGGAACCTGGTATGGTGGTGAAATTAAAAAAGGCTTTTTCTCTATCATGAATTATTTTCTGCCACTGAAAGGAATTGCATCTATGCATTGTTCTGCAAATATGGGAAAAGGCGGTGATACTGCAATATTCTTTGGTTTATCTGGAACTGGAAAAACCACCTTATCTGCTGATCCAAAAAGAATGTTGATAGGTGATGATGAGCATGGTTGGGATGATAATGGTGTGTTTAACTTTGAAGGTGGTTGTTATGCTAAATGTATCAACTTAAGCAAAGAAAATGAGCCTGATATTTTCAATTCAATTAAACGCGATGCCTTGTTAGAAAATGTAGCTTATGATGAAAAGACCAGCGAAATTTTATTTAATGATGGATCGAAAACAGAAAATACACGTGTTTCTTATCCAATTTACCATATAAATAATATTGTAAAACCTGTTTCTAAGGGTGGACATGCAAAAAAAGTTATTTTCCTTACAGCAGATGCTTTTGGTGTTTTACCTCCTGTTTCGAAGCTTAGCAAGGACCAAACCATGT
>CAZUCB010000052.1:8396-17242 GCA_964618755.1 uncultured Bacteroides sp.
GATGCTTTTGGTGTTTTACCTCCTGTTTCGAAGCTTAGCAAGGACCAAACCATGTACCAATTCTTGAGTGGTTACACGGCTAAGGTAGCTGGTACCGAAAGAGGTATTAAAGAACCTACTCCAACTTTTTCATCATGTTTTGGTGCTGCATTCTTATTGTTACATCCAACAGTTTATGCACGTGAATTAATTCGCAAAATTGAAGCTCATGGTTCAACTGCTTATTTAGTAAATACAGGCTGGATTGGTGGCCCTTATGGAGTTGGAAAACGAATTGATATTCCTTCAACCCGTGCTATTATCGATGCTATTTTAGATGGTTCATTAGATAATGCCGAATATGAAAAATTACCTATATTTGGTCTTGATATTCCTAAAGCTGTGAATAATGTAGATGCTAAATTGCTTAATCCAAGGAATTTATGGAACGATCCATCAGCATGGGATGCTTCGGCTCGTAATCTTGCTGAAAAATTTATCAAAAACTTTGAAAGTTTTACTGATAATGAAGAAGGTAAGCGTTTGATAGCTGCCGGGCCTCAATTGTAAACCAGATTCATTAAAATCCAATTTTTAAGATAGAAAGGCTCAAATATTTATTTGAGCCTTTCTATCTTACGCCAATTTATAAACCTTCCCTGGCATGGCTTTAATAATTCCTTCGAGTTCTAGACTAAGCAAGGCTTCAGCTATTTTAGAAACATTGAGCATTGTCTTACCAGATAATTCATCAATAGAACTAGAGGGTTTTTGGCTCAGTAAATCGTAAATAATTTGTTCTTCAGCTTTTAAATCGATAAAAAGTTGCCGTTGTTTAGATTTTTTCGGCTTTTTATTTTCCTCCCAATCCATTATATATAATAAATCATCAATAGATTGTATAAGAGCAGCTTTGTTGGTTTTAATTAAATGATTACATCCTTCAGAAAATGTGTCAGTTAGTTTACCTGGAACTGCAAAAACATCACGATTGTAAGAATTGGCAATGTCGGCGGTAATTAAGGCTCCTCCTTTTTTGGCAGCTTCTATCACAATAACAGCATCTGCCATTCCTGCAATAATACGATTGCGTTTAGGAAAATTTTCGCGATCGGGATTGGTTTCGCTCATAAACTCTGTGAGCAAACCACCGTTTTTAATCATTTTTTCAGCCAAGGGTTTATTTAAATTTGGATACATCCTGTCGAGACCATGAGCTAATACAGCAACAGTTGGTAAATTATTTTCGTTGGCTATTTTATGGGCACAAGTATCAACACCATAAGCCAAACCACTTACAATTAGTATTTCTTGTGAAGCCATATCTTTTATCAATTGCCTGCATATATCTTTACCATATTCGGTAATATTTCGGGTACCGACTACACTTACAATTTTGGTAGTATTCAAATTAGCATTGCCGATATAATACAACATCATAGGATTGTCAGTACATTGTTTTAAACGAGTAGGATATGCCGCATCGAGATAAAATAAAGGTTTGATGTTAAATTTTTCAATAAATGCCATTTCTTTATCCACTCTATTAAACATATCATGATTAACAATAGCTTTTACCAACGCTTCGCCAACACCAGGTATTTTCAGTAGATTTCCTTTTTTTTCTTTAAAAATGGCTTCCACTCCACCACAGTAGGACACTAATTTTTTCCCAATTATATCGCCCACTCCAGGGATTAATGTAAGGGCTATTCTGTATCGCAGCACAATTTCTTAGATTTAGTTTTCAAAAATACCGTATTTATTTATAATTTTATCAAAAAATTACAAAATACTTTGGCTGAACAGAAAAATATATTAATTTGTCCGCTTAATTGGGGTTTGGGGCATGCAACCCGATGTGTACCCGTGATACAAGCGTTTGTTGATGCCGGAGCAAATGTTATGATAGCTGGTGATTACAGACCTATTGCATTTTTGCGTAGAGAATTTCCTGATTTGCATTTTGTGATTTTTCCAGGATTTAAGATTACTTATCAGCGCAAAGGAAGTTTCTTGCTAAAAATGTTTAGCCTTATCCCTCGTGTTATAAAAGATATTTATATTGAACACAAGCAATTGAAAGATATTATTGATAAATACAAAATTGACATTGTGGTTTCCGATAATCGATTTGGATTATGGAATAATAAAGTAAAAAGTATTTTTATAACGCATCAGATATTAATCAAAAGCCCGATAAAAATAATAGGGTTTGAAAAAGTATTGTTTCATTGCAACAAGGCTTTTATTAAAAACTATAACGAATGTTGGGTTCCGGATTTTGAAGGAAAAACAAATCTTTCCGGCGATTTATCCCATAAATATAAACTGCCTATTGAAACCTATTTTATTGGACCGCTCTCTCGTTTTGTGAATTCTCAACCAATATACGAAAACAAAGATATTGATTTACTGGTTTTGCTTTCAGGTCCAGAACCTCAGCGAAGTATTTTTGAAGAAATTATCATAAAACAACTAGAAAATACAAATCATAAAGCTGTAATTGTACAAGGTATTGCTGAAAAAGAGGAAACAAGAATAATTTCAGAAAATCTAATAATATATTCACATCTCGAAACTATTGCTTTGCAAAAATTAATACAGCAAGCTGCAATAATTCTATGTCGTTCAGGTTATTCTACCATTATGGATTTAGCTGTTTTTGGCAAAAAAGCAATTTTAATTCCTACTCCTGGACAAACCGAACAGGAATACCTTGCCGTTTATTATAAGGAGAAGAAGTATTTTTACACAACTTCGCAAAAACTATTTAATCTAGACGAAGCTCTTGTGCAATCGGCGCTCTATACAGGAATACAAATGCAAAGCGACACTAAAATTTTAAGAGAAAGAGTGCAAAAATGTTTAACAAACAATTGATTTTTGTATGTTTTTATTGAATTTTCACTCGCTTTAATTCTATTTAGTCTTTTTCCTGTCCTAAATCTTCCAACAAAGGTATGGCTACAGAGAAATATTGTGACGACACTATTGTTTCTACTGCCTTATCAGATAAAAATTTATATCTGTTGCGGATATTTTGCAAACCCAAACCTGCAGATGGCTCTTCTTCCATCCTTTTTTGCAGATTGTTTTTTACCATGATATAATTGTTTTCGGTAAGTACAATTTCAATATGAAGTGGTTGTCCGGTTGCAATTACATTATGCTTAATGGCATTTTCAACCAGCATTTGCAATGTTAATGGAGCAATACCTTTTGATAACGCATTGGGTGTAATCATGTTTTTTAATATCAAATTTTCGCCATAGCGTTTCTTTTGTAAAAAGATATAGGTTTTAATTAGTTCAAGCTCTTCCTGAATGCTTATAATTGACTTATCACGCAATTGAAGAATAATGCGGAAAAAATCAGATAACTTTTGAACATACTCTACCGCCACATCTTTATCTTCTTCTATAAGGGTAATAAGGGTGTTAAAGCTGTTAAACAAAAAGTGAGGGTTTACCTGATTCTTAAGCGTTTCAAATTGAGACAACAAACTCTCTTTTTCCAGTTCCTGCGATCTCTTTTCCGATCTCATCCACATAATATACAAGAAAACCCCTTCGTGTATAAATGAAATAACCAACGATATAATTACGCAACTTGTATAAATATCAAAGAAAAAATATTTTTCAGAAGAAGCATCTGTTAATACAATAGCACCTATCAAAAAAAGAATTCCAACAACCACAAAATTATACAATGCAATGAAAAATATTTCCAATACAATGTGCTTTATAGGATACTTTTCAAAGGGAAGTTTTTCCCAAAGTTTAGTAATGATATATCTACACCCAAGCCACAAAGTGGTAGTGCCTATGGTTGAAAAAAACACATTCTCCAGAATAAGAGAAAATGAAATATTGGTAATTATTCCAACTACGATAGGTAGTATAACTCCTAAAAGAAATATACCACTTAAAACTATCATTGTATCGTAGAATTTTTCTTTGTTCTGACATAATTTTACTTTCATATCTTTCATTTTAAAGCTAATGTTTAAATGCATCGCAAATGCGAATTTTGCATAAAATTAGAAAATAATTCTGTATTGAGGTATAATCATAATTCCAATTTGATTGGTAAATGATTTTTCTCCTGTTTTTTGATTAAATTTTTCAGCGTAAACATTCTGTTGGTTAAATACGTTTTGAATATCAATGCCCCATTCCTGTGTAATTTTTCTTCCGTTTCGACGATACGTAAGTTTTAAATCAGTACGAAAATAATCTTTATATTGTAAAGAATAAGCCTTGCTTTCATCGTACTTTCTGTAATATTTTCCATTTACAGCATCATATAAAACAGTATTTGGAGTATATCGTTGTCCACCAGCATAAGTAGTTTTCAAATCAAAACTCAGAATATTCTTTACTTTCTTTTCTTTATTATTTCCACCCAGTACAAATTCTTTTCCTATCAAAGCATTCAAAACATAATTCCCATTAAAAGCAGTATTATGCTCTATATTATCACTTCCTTTATATTTTGATTCGAATACAGAAGTTGTTAGCAAATAATAAAATCCTTTGTTGAGAAAATGTTCCAATGTAAACTCAAAACCATAGTTATAACCACTACCTGTTGCTTTCAACGTATCAGGTGTTTCATATCCAAAGCTAGCTCCTTGGTTGAGCAATGAATAAAAATTATCTGTATTTCCGTTTACAGCAGCATGATATAGATATTGATAATAAGTTTCGGCCTTTATACGAACATATTCCGAGAGATTCATATCGTAACCCAATACAAAATGCTGGCTATTCATCATTGCGATATCCTCGTTCAAACGTTTAAATGTACCATCTGCCATTCTTGATTGACGAAAGTAAACACTAATAGAGTTCAACTGACTGTGCAAACCATAACCAAAGTTCAGCGACTGGTTAGCAGTGATATTCCATTTCAACCCTGCTCTTGGTTCTATCGAATAATCTTTATTCAAGCCATAATACATCGCATGCAAACCCGTATTAAGCGTTAAAACGTCACTAAATTTATATTGATATTCAACATAGGGTTGCAGCAAATATGAGTTTCCTTTAAAATCTGTTACAGTACGTAAGCCATGATCATCATTGTTGTAAATACGTTCATATAAATTAAAACCAATGCCTTTAATGAAAATCCCTGTCTTTACAAAACTTCTGCTATTTATTTTATGATTCAATAAAAAAGAAGTAGTCAGATAATTTTCCACTAAATTGTTTCTGTAATTAGCAATTTTAGATTTGTTTATCGGTGATAATGAATCTACAATTGTTTCAAAACTATGACTTGCAGCTGAAAGACTTAGTTTTGTATATGTGTTTGATCCAAAAAATAAGGTATGAGTAATTCCTCCTGCTATCATATCAGAACCATTGGTAAGGTCGAAACCTTCACCTCCATAGAAATCTACTTTATCTTTAGTAGAGTCTTTTCGAGAATCCCACATCTCAATATCACTAATACCGCCTAACGCAAATACCGAAAAACTACCCAATTTGGTTTTTGGGAAATTCAATTTCATTGAAAAGTCCTTATATTTTGGAATACCAGAACCCGTACCAAAATCAGCACCCATTTTTTCCATCACTTCCAATGTTGAATATCTGGCATTAACCAGGTAAGAAGAACCATTCTTTTTATTGATAGGACCTTCGGCACCTAATTCAAAACCGTTAAAACCAATTTGTCCTAAAAACTCGTGTTTTTCGTTATTACCATTTCGCATTTTTAAATCAAAAACACCAGAAACAGCATTACCATACTCGGCAGGAAAAGCACCAGTTAAAAAATCAGAATTTGATAAAACGTTATTGTTTAGAATACAAACAGGACCTCCAGTAGCCGATAACGCTCCCCAATGATTTGGATTTGGAATATCAACGCCTTCTAAGCGCCATAATAAACCAGAAGGTGTGTTTCCTCGAATAATAATGTCATTTCGTGCATCATTACTACCAACAATTCCAGCATAATTAGAAGCCATGCGGGCTACATCATTGCGAGAACCAGCATAGCGTCCTGTTTCTTCTACTGTAAAGCTTCGTGCACTTACAGAAGTCATCTTGTTAATTGTAGTTGATTTATCTGTATTGGCTTTTATTTCCACAGTTTTTTGAGTAATCACATTTTCATCCAATTCTATCTCAAGAATCAATTCTTTTCCAGTGTTCAATGTAAGATTATTAATGTAAGCATCCTTATACCCAATAAATGTAATTTTTAAGCTCACTCTGCCAACATTTACATTATCCAATCTAAATTTTCCATCTGCATTGCTTGAAGTACCAGTAATCGGTGAAGAATTAAGCAATATTATATTTGCACCAGGCAAAGTAGTTTTGCTAATACGATCAATAATAGTACCTCGTATTGTACCTGTTGGAGCGTTTGAGGCAAAAACAGTAAATATACTGAGAAATATAAAAATAAAAAGGGATACAATTTTTTTCATTTTGTGTGATTTTAAAATTAATATGATGCAAAATAACATCGCTTTCATTTAATTACAAATTACTATCCGACGAAATGGGAAAATTAAACGCTAAAATGGGGAAATTAAATACTGAAAGATGAAAACGCATCAATACTTTCAAGCAAAAATAAAAAAGCCAGCTTTGCGATAAGCTGGCTTTTTAAAGAATAAATAAAGTTTTATAAACGAGAACTTACAGCATCCCAATCTACTAAATTCCAGAAAGCTGAAATATAGTCAGGTCTTTTGTTTTGTTGGTCAATATAGTAAGCATGTTCCCAAACATCGCAAGTCAACAAAGGTGTGAGTCCGTTTCTCAATGGATTTCCAGCATTACTTTCCTGAACAATAGCCAAAGAACCATCATTGTTTTTTACCAACCATGCCCAGCCGGATCCAAATAAAGTTGCAGCAGCAGTAGAAAATTTTTGTTTAAATTCTTCAAAACTACCAAAAGATGCATTGATAGCATCCAATAATTTTCCAGTAGGAAGTCCACCGCCATTAGGTTTTAGACAATTCCAGTAAAAAGTGTGATTCCATATCTGGGCTCCATTGTTGAAGATACCAGCTGAAGCTTTTTTAACGATTTCTTCTAAACTTGCATTCTCAAATTCAGTGCCTGCAATTAGATTGTTTAAGTTATTTACGTACGCTTGATGATGCTTACCATAATGAAATTCAATGGTTTGTTTTGAAATAAATGGTTCTAAAGCATCCATTGCATAAGGTAATTTTGGTAATTCGAAAGCCATGATTTATTATTTTTAAAGGTTTTTACAATTGTTTTGCTAAATAAACAAAACGGAAAACAATATGTTCAAATCTATTTTTCTTTCTTTAACTGTTCAATTGCTTTTAAAAATGCACTATCAGTTTGAAGATAAATAGGATAAAATCCCTTATCATCAAATACATTTCTTCCAATAAAGGCTTTAAGTAAAATTTTTACTTTTTCAATAGAAGCTGCATAAGCTTTCACATTTTTGCTGATACCATTTTTTGCAGCATAATCAGTAAATTCGTTTAAAATCAAATTATTAATATTAAATTTCCGAATATAATCTTCTGCATTTTTATATGCTGTAAATGAATTTCTGTTTTTATCTGTATATTCAAATGCAAATTGATAAATGAGACCCTTATTTATCAGTTGATTATAATAATCAAGATTCTTATCAATATGCAATGGTATGTAAATATCGGGCATAATACCTCCGCCACCATAAACTACTTTTCCTTTTGGAGTTGTGTATTTTAATGAATCAACAAATTTTGTACTATCTGGATTTTCAAGTTCTCCATTCATATATCTTTGATTAAAATCATTCATATAATCATCCATACCTTTTTTATATGATTTTTGAATGCATCTTCCTGTTGGCGTATGGTATCTTGCCACTGTAAGTCTAACAGCAGAACCATCTGATAAGTTAAACTGTTCCTGAACCAAACCTTTTCCAAAAGAACGTCTTCCTATAATCCAACCTCTATCATTATCCTGAATGGCACCTGCAATAATCTCACTGGCTGAAGCTGACCATTCATCTATCAGTACAACTAATGCTTTTGATTCGGCAATACCTTTATTTGTAGCAAAATACTTTTCAACAGGGTTGTTTTTCCCTTCAGTGTAAACAATAAGCTTTCCTTTTGAAAGAAATTCATCAGCTAAAACAACAGCTGCTTTCAAAAAACCTCCACCGTTGCCTCTTAAATCAAGAATTAATTTTTGCATTCCTTTTTGGTTAAGATCTTCCAGAGCTTTTGAAAACTCTTGAATTGTAGTTGCTGAAAATTTGCTTAGTTTAATATATGCAATTTGTTTGTCAACCATGTATGAAATATCTATACTATAAGTTGGAATTACATCTCTAATTATGTTGAAATCTATTATATGATTAACACCTCTTCTAAAAATACTAACTTTAACTGTTGACCCTTTTTTACCTTTTAAGTTTTTAAGAACATCTGTATCCTTAATGCCGATACTCGCAACATTTTTCCCGTCAACTTTCACAATTCTATCACCTGCTCTGATTCCAACTTTTTCAGATGGACCACCTGAAACAGTATTAACTACCATTATAGTATCATTTTGTATTTTGAATTGTACACCAATGCCTTCAAAATTTCCCATTAAAGGATCGTTGGCATCATTAAATTCCTCGGAAGAAATATAAACAGAATGAGGATCGAGACCTTCCAGCATTCCTGTAATTGCTTTTTCTTGTAATTTATTTGTTGAAATTGTATCAACATAATCTTGCAAGACAAAATTGATTACATCATTTATTTTTTCATACCCTTGATTTTTTTTTGAAAATAAATTTTTATTTTGTAAAGTTCCTGATAGCAATATTCCAAGCAATATCCCTATTATCAATACAATAGA
>CAZUCB010000053.1:0-15663 GCA_964618755.1 uncultured Bacteroides sp.
ATCGGAGAGAATTCATTCTTTTATAGCCAGTTAGGTTCTGGTCCTCATTTTATTACCATTCCAACCGACAGGCAAGCACATGGCTTTATTTTTTCTGATAATCTGGCAATTGGTTTAAGCAATAAAATATTCGGAAACTGGATGTTAGAAACAGAATTCCGAATTCGCCATATTTCAAATGCCAATGTAATGAAACCTAATAGAGGGATGAATAATCTATTTATAGTTGTTGGTATTTCGAAGAGAATAAAAAAATAACCTAAAATACACTACTTCCTGAATAAAAATACCTTATTCTTCTGATAAATAAAAAATTGCAATTTATACAACAAAAGAAACAATAAAAATAGTATTTTTGTAAACGATATAAATACTATTTTGAATTTGTTTCTTTTGTAACAATATAATTTTAAATGTTTTAAATATGAAAGTAGTTATTCTTGCTGGAGGACTTGGTTCTCGCCTTTCCGAAGAAACCACACTAAAACCAAAACCGATGGTTGAAATTGGAGGAAGACCTATTCTTTGGCATATAATGAAAATATATTCTCATTATGGATATAATGATTTTATTATTTGTTGTGGCTATAAAGGCTATATGATAAAAGAATATTTTGCCAATTATTTTTTACACCAAGCTGATGTAACCATTGATTTAAAACAAAACAAACTTGAAGTTCACCAATCAAATGTTGAGCCATGGAGAATCACATTAATTGATACTGGCCTCGATACAATGACGGGTGGAAGAATAAAAAAAATTCAGAAATACGTAGGAAATGAACCATTTATGTTAACCTATGGAGATGGATTAGGGAATGTTAATATTAAAGAGTTGGTTGAATTTCATACTAAACAAAATAAACTTGCAACAGTTACTGTTGTTCAGCCTTCAGGCAGATTTGGGGCCATTCATTTTAATCATGAAAATTCTGTTGAAATTTTTGCATTTCAGGAAAAACCCAAAGGTGATAATACATGGATAAATGGAGGCTTTTTTGTTTTACAACCTGAAGTATTTGATTATATAAAAGATGGCGATTCCACAATTTGGGAAAGAGAGCCATTAGAAACGCTGGCTAAAGACAAACAGCTTCATGCATTCAGACATTATGGATTTTGGAAACCAATGGATACTATTCGCGACAAAGAAGATTTAGAAGATTTATGGAAAACCGATAAATGCGACTGGAAATTATGGTAGAAAATATAAACAAGCTTTTTTGGAAAGGGAAAAAAGTACTAATTACAGGTCATACTGGTTTTAAAGGTTCCTGGCTTTGTTTGTTATTGAAAGAAATGGATGCAGAAGTGTATGGCTACGCATTGGATCCTCCAACACAACCCAGTCTTTTCAAGGAAGCACATATTGAAGAACTTATAACGTCTTCTATTGGAGACATCCGTGATTATGAAAAGTTTTCTAAATTTCTTTTATCAGTAAAACCTGATATTATTATCCACATGGCGGCACAAGCACTTGTTCGGGAATCGTATAAAAATCCGGTGGAAACTTATGCGGTTAATGTGATGGGCACTGTTAATCTTTTTGAAGCTATTCGACATACGACAGGAATAAAAGCTGTAGTAAACGTAACTACCGATAAATGTTATGAAAACCGTGAATGGCAATGGGGATATCGCGAGAATGAGCCGATGGGTGGATATGATCCCTATTCAAATAGCAAAGGATGTTCAGAATTAGTAACAGCATCATTCAGAAACTCTTTCTTTAATTCAAAAGACTATAGCAAGCATGGTGTTGCAATAGCCACAGCAAGAGCAGGAAATGTTATTGGTGGCGGCGACTGGGCTGATGACCGATTGATACCCGATTTTATCAGAGCTATCTCAAAAGGAGAAAATCTAAAAATACGGAGTCCTTTTGCTATTCGTCCTTGGCAGCATGTATTAGAACCACTTTCGGGCTATCTTATCTTAGCCGAAAAACTATTTAATAATGGAGTTGAATTTGCCGAGGCCTGGAATTTCGGACCTGATGATAATGATTCTAAAAATGTGGAATGGATTACATCAAAAATGTGTAAGTTGTGGGGCGAAAATGTGGCTTACGAAATTGATAATAATCCACAACCTCATGAAGCAAATTATTTAAAATTAGATTGTTCTAAAGCTAAAAATATTTTAGATTGGCATCCTCGTTGGAATTTGGAACAATCATTATCTTATATTGTTGATTGGAATAAATCATTTTTAAAAGGTGATGATATGCGGGAAGTGTGCAAAATTCAAATACGTGAATATTTTAGATTTTAATAACTAAATAATACTATGAGCGATATTAAAACACTCAGAAAAGAAATAATTGAAAAAACGATTGAATATTACCATGTAAAATTTTCCATGAAAGAATTTATAGCTGGTAAAACAAAGGTAAACTATGCAGGAAGGGTATTCGATGAAACAGAATTAGTAAATGCAGTAGATGCATCATTAGATTTTTGGCTCACAGAAGGACGGTTTACCGAAGAATTTGCAGAAAAAATAGCAGAGTTTTTGGGAATAGAACACATTTTACTTACAAATTCAGGTTCTTCAGCCAACTTATTGGCTTTTTCTGCTCTCACTTCAGAAAAACTCGGAGAAAAACGATTGAAACCAGGAGATGAAGTAATTTCAGTTGCGGCAAGCTTTCCCGCTACAATTACACCCATCATTCAATATGGTTTAATTCCTGTTTTTGTAGATGTTGAAATACCTACCTACAATATTGATATTGAAATGATGCGTAAAGCCATCACAACTAAAACCCGATGCATCTTTCTTGCACATACATTAGGAAATACATTTGATATTGATGCGATTATGCAAATAGCAAAAGAACACAATTTATGGGTAATTGAGGATAATTGTGATTCTTTTGGGAGTAAATACAATGGCAAATTTACAGGAACATTTGGACACATCTCTACCATTTCTTTTTATCCTGCTCATCATATTACTACTGGCGAAGGCGGTGCAATTTGCACTAACGATCCATTGCTGGCAAATTTAATCAGAGCGTTTCGTGATTGGGGTCGTGATTGTTATTGTGCTGGTGGCGAAAACAATACTTGTGGCAAAAGATATACACAACAATTTGGAGAATTGCCTATCGGTTATGATCATAAATACGTTTATTCCGAAATTGGATATAATTTAAAAATGACAGATATTCAGGCTGCAATTGGTGCTGCACAAATGAATAAATTAGCTGATTTCTGTGAAAAAAGAAGGTCACATTTTAATGAATGGACACGAATTTTCTCCAAATTTTCCAACTATTTTATTTTGCCAAAAGCTACAGAAAAATCTGATCCTTCGTGGTTTAGTTTTATTATTACTTTAAAAGATAACTGTCCGTTTACACGTGATGAAATAACAAAATATTTGGATCAAAATCTTATTGAAACACGTAATTTGTTTGCAGGAAACATTGTTAAACAGCCAGCTTTTATTCATAAAAAATGGAGAATTGCAGATCATCTCAAAAATACCGATTATATTATGAACAATACTTTCTTTTTAGGAACGTATCCGGGGTTAACAAAAGAGATGTTTGATTATGTTGAAAATGTGATATTTGAATACATTAGAAAATTTGAATAAAAATGGCTATCGTTAAAAAATATCCAGCAGAAGTAGTACATATTGAACAACCAATAAAAGACATCTTTACTTTACAGATGAAATCATTGGGTGGTTCTTTCAAATATGCTCCCGGTCAGTTTCTCCATTTTGCATTAGATGAATACGACCCAAGTTCCGGTTGGCCGGAATCTCGTTGCTTTAGCATGCAATCCAGTGCAAAAGATGAGTTGATTAAAATTACTTATGCAGTAAAGGGGTGTTTTACAAAAAGAATGGCAACCGAATTGATGGCAGGTAGTTTAGTAACACTGAAACTACCTTACGGAGATTTATTTACACAAGAACATTGCAAAGAAAAAACTGTTTTTATTGCAGGAGGTACAGGCATTACACCATTTCTTTCATTGTTTACAGATCCTGATTTTGCTTTTTACAAAAATCCAGTTTTATTTGCAGGCTTTCAAAACAAAGAATTAAATTTATATCATGAAGAACTTAAAATAGCTATGCAAATCAATCCGAGCCTTATAATAAATTATATTTATCAGGACAAACAAGGGATATTGGATATTGCTAAAATCCTTAATAAAAGTGATAGCAAAAGCTCTTTCTTTATTTCAGGACCGCCTGAAATGATAAAAACGTTTAAAAAATATCTTATTCAACAAGAAATACACGAAAGTCAAATTAAAACAGATGATTGGGAATAATTTAAAAAAGAAGAGTCTTTTAAGACATTGTCCTATATGTGAAAATAAGGAAGGCGAAATTTTCCATAATCAACGTTTTCTTTTACCGGAAAATCATGTTTTACCTCATGAATATGATGTTGTTCATTGTGAAAAATGTGGTTTTGTATTTGCTGATACTTCTGCAGATCAAAAAACGTATAATATTTTTTATCAGGAAATGTCTAAATATGAAGATGTTAAAACTGCAAGTGGTGGTGGTGAAAATACATACGATTTGGTACGCTTAAATGAAGCAGCAAGAGATATCGAAAAACTAATTCCATTCAAGAGTAGTAGCATATTAGATATAGGTTGTGGTAACGGTGGCTTGTTATTGGAACTAAAAAAACTGGGATTTACTAACTTAACAGGACTTGATCCTTCTCCTGTTTGTGTTGAAAATATCTTATCTAAAGGTATTGATGCATATTTAGGAGGAATTACAAATGAGAATAATAATCTAAATAAAAAATTTGATTTTATAATTTTTTCACATGTATTTGAGCATTTAGTTGATTTAAAATCTGCTGTAAAGAATACTCGAGCATTACTTAAAACAGAAGGATTAGTCTATGTTGAAACGCCTGATGCTTCTCGTTATCAGGATTTCTATGTTGTTCCATTCTATTATTTTGATACAGAGCATATCAACCATTTTTGTTCAGAATCATTAATAAATTTATTTTCTACCCAAGGTTTTGATTTTGTAATATCGAAACAAAAAGTGATGCGTGTATCTGAGATAATTGACTATCCTGCAGTGTTTTCATGTTTTAAAAAGAAAGAAAGTGGTTTTTTTTCAGCATATAATAATAATGGACAAACAAAAAAAAGTGTCTTGAATCATATTGTTCAGTCAAATAATGTGTTAAATTCCCCAGAAATAGAGAAACTTGCAAACGATAAAACACCTGTAATTGTTTTTGGTGCAGGAAATTACACGCTACGCTTACTCGAAACAACAGCTTTGGGAAAATGTAATATTGTTGCTTTTGTTGATAACGATTCAAAAAAACATGGAAATATCATTAATGGAGTTAAAATTAATGGCAAAGATTTTTTATTAAAAAATGATGCTTTAATAATTATTTGTTCTGCCCTTTTTAGTTCTGAAATAGAGCAGGAAATCAAATCAATGTGCATTAAGAATCAAACGCTGAAAATAAATACATAAAAATACAAAACTTGCTAAAAATAAGCTCATTAACAATCATTAAAAAAATGAAAGAAGAAATGAATTTTAAAAATGAAATAAGTGAAAAACAATTTTATATTTTTGGTGCCGGAAATACTGCAATTAAAGTTATGCAAGTGCTACAAAATGCTGGCAAATCAATATCTTCTTTCATTGTAACTTCCAAACCAAACTTTCCTGAAATAAACAATATTAGAGTTATTGAACTTAAGGAAACATCAACATTAGATAAAAATATACCCATAATAATTGCTATTTTTAATAGAGAACCCAATGCATTTTTGCAAGATATTATTACAAACCTAAAATCCTTTGGGTTTAATAAAATTCTTACATATCCTGAATTTCATTCTTTTTTTCCAGCACAATTGGGGGATATATTTTGGCTGACCGATAAAAACTATTATTCTGAGAATATTGAAAAATATTTGAATGTTCAAAAATTATTTAAAGACCCAATAAGTAAAGATGCTTATTCATTAATAATTGAGTATTTAAAAACATTTGATCCATCTATTTTAACAAAGCCTGATTTTAAGAATCAATATTTTCCCTTAGATATTGATGTTTGGGATGGGAGAGATGCATTTTATGATATTGGTTCGTTTGATGGCGAAAATATTTTTGATGCATATAAAGCAAAAGGTCAGCTTGACATTGTTATTGCATTTGAACCTGAAATGGATAACTTCCAAAAAATTGTAACGAATCCAAAGTTAAAAGATATTACAAAACAATTTTTTATTTATCCTTGTGGTGTTTGGTCTGAAACAACGATGCTCAAATTTGAGACTGGCGTGGGAGAGAGTTCATCTTATAGTGAACACGGTAATCAAATAATTCCTGTAGTAAAGATCGATGAAATTATCCATACTCATCCCGGTTACTTAAAAATGGATATCGAAGGTGCTGAGGTTGAAGCATTATTAGGGGCTAAAAAAACTATTTGTAAATATAAACCTTCATTAGCCATTAGTATTTATCATAAACCTGATCATATTTATAGTATTCCTGAATTAATTAATAGTTGGGATTTAGGATATAAATTTTTTATCCGTTTTCATGGAAATAATCTTTTTGATACTGTTTTGTATTGTATTCAATAACAAAAATAATCAATGAAAAAATCTCTTCAGAACGATCTCGATTATATATTTAATCAAACAAGCCATTTAATTAACGAATTGGATGGCAAAACAATTTTTATCACTGGCGGCACAGGCTTCATTGGAAAATGGATACTCGAATATTTTCTTTGGCTTAACCAGTATAAATCTATTGCTATTAATATCATTGTATTATCTCGTAATCCTGATTATTTTCTAGAAAAATTTCCTAAATTTATTGTCCCCTTTATTCAATTTGTAAAAGGAGATGTAACAGAATTCGATTATTCTAAATTACCTCATAGTGATATTATTATACATGCTGCTACCGAAGCTGATGCAAAGCTAAATCACGAGCAACCGCTTAAAATGATAAATACAATTGTCGAAGGTACAAGAAAAGTGTTCGATTATGGGGTGAAAGTTAAATCGCAAAAAGTTTTATATTTAAGCAGTGGTGCTGTTTATGGTGTTCAACCCGATAATATAGTTGGATTTTCGGAAAGTTATTATGGTGGACCAAATGTTCTTAATACCGCATCAGCTTATTCCGAAGCAAAACGATTTGCTGAGCTCTATTGTGCTTGTTATCATAAACAATATCAGATGAATGTTGTAATTGCTCGTTGTTTTGCATTTGTCGGGCCATACTTGCCTTTAGACATGCACTTTGCAATTGGCAATTTTATTGGAAACGGATTAAAAGGTGAGGATATAATCATTAAAGGGAATGGGAGACCACTTCGTTCTTATATGTATGCTGCTGATTTGGTAATTTGGTTATTATACACATTACTCAGAGGAGAAAGCGGACAAGCGTACAATATTGGATCTGAAAAATCATTTTCTATTAAAGAATTAGCTATAGAGGTTGCTAAATTTTTTCCGAAATTGTCTGTTAAAGTTTTAGGCGAATCTAACCCAACCGATAGGAATCAAAACTATGTTCCATGTATTAAAAAAATTAAGACAGATTTGGCAGTGCCTGAAATATTATCACTTCAGGAGGCTATTAGTAGAACCATAAAGTATCATACATCTGATGAGTAATTTTGAAAATATAATATTCGATTTTGATGGAACTTTGGTTGATTCTCAGGCTGATATAAAAGATTCATTAATAACTGCTATTTATAATATTAAAACTGTTAGTATTGATAGTTCTTCTCTTAAAATCGGACCTCCTTTAGAAGAAATGATAAAAACAATTTTAATTAATGTTTCACAAGAAGAAACGAAAAAGATTGTAAACAGTTTTAGGACAATTTATAGCGAAAGTGGATTTAATAAAACATTTTGTTATGGCGGAATTGAAAATCTTTTAAAGATTTTCAAAAAAACAAATAAACGTATTTATATTGCCACTAATAAGCCTGAATATTTAACGAAAAAGATAATTAAAAAACTTAATATTGACTTTTTTGATGATATTTGTACTGTTGATATAATTGAAGGTGTCTTTTTATTAAAAAAAGAAATGATATCTTTGCTGATTCAAAAAAATAAACTTAATAGGAAAACAACGCTGATGATTGGCGATAGTGCATCGGATGTAAGTTCTGGAATAGAGAATGGTATCGCAACTATTGGCGTTGGTTATGGTTATGAATCTAAGGAACAAATAATGAAAGCAAATCCAGATTTTTATTTTGATACAACACTGCAATTAATTGATTTTTTAATATACCAACCAAATTAAATTATATATGAACCGTGATATTTTTGAAGATTTATTCGTGCTTGAAATAGCCAATAATCACTGGGGAAGTCTTGACAGAGGACTGAAAATTATTAATGCTTTTGGACAGATTGTTCGTTTTAATAATGTTCGAGCAGCTTTAAAATTACAATTTAGAGATGTTGATAATTTTATTCATAAAGATTTTCAAGAAAGAGATGATATTAGATATATAAAAAAAACGATTGATACAAAATTGTCAAAAGAAAACTTGGCTATTTTAGTAAATAATATTCGAAAAGCAGGATGTATTCCAATGACTACTCCTTTTGATGAAGCCTCAGTTGATTTAGGAATGGAATTAGGAATTCAAATATTTAAGATAGCGAGTTCTGATTTAAACGACTGGCCATTGATTGAAAAAATTGCAAAAACAAAAAAACCAGTAATAGTGTCAACAGGAGGTTCTTCTGTAAAAGATCTTGACGATTTAGTTACTTTTTTTGAAAATAGAAATATTCCACTTGCAATTAATCATTGCGTTTCTCTTTATCCTTCTGAAGATTCTAATTTAGAAATCAATCAAATAGATTTTTTAAAAAACCGTTATCCGAATCATACCATAGGTTATTCAACCCACGAATATCATTCATGGGATTATTCATTGATGATAGCTTATGCAAAAGGCGCCCGAACATTTGAAAGACATGTTGATATCGAAGATGGAGGTATAAGCGTTGCACCATACTGCTCTTTACCTCATCAGGTTGATACTTGGTTTAAATCATTTCATAAGGTGAAAGAAATGTGTGGTAATAGTGGTACAACCAAAAGAATACCACCCAAAGAAGAGATTCAATATCTTGATGCTCTGGTAAGAGGAGTTTATGTTAAAAGAGATTTACCAGAAGGTTATGTAATTAAACACGAAACTATCGATAATGATATTTATTTGGCAATTCCTTTGCAAAAAGGACAAATATCTTGTCGTGAGCTAATGTCGGGTGAAGTTTTATTAAGAGACATGAAAAAGGATGAACCTGTAATGATTGATACAATAGACAGTCCGTATTCTTATAATGAATCATTAAAACAACAAATTTATAATCGTGGCATATAATGATTAGAATATCTGATTTTATTTTTAAATATCTTGAAGAATATGGAATTGAAGATATTTTTATGATTACTGGAGGTGGAGCAATGCACCTGAATGATGCTTTGAGCAGAAATGAAAAAATAAACTATATCTGTAATCATCATGAACAAGCTTCGGCAATTGCAGCTGAAGGTTATGCTAGAATAGCAAATAAGCTTGCAGTTGTTGTTGTAACAAGTGGACCTGGTGGTACAAACACACTAACTGGTTTGATTGGCCAATGGCTTGATTCTGTTCCAGTATTATATATTTCTGGTCAGGTTAAATTTGAAACAACAATAGCTTCATGTCCCGAGTTGAACCTTCGTCAATTAGGCGATCAGGAAATAAACATTATTGATATTGTAAAGCCAGTGACAAAATATGCCACTATGCTTACAGATCCGCAAACTGTTAGGCAAGAATTAGATAAAGCCATCCATTTTGCAACTTCGGGAAGACCTGGTCCAGTTTGGATTGATGTACCTCTTAATGTTCAAGGTGCATATATTGATGAAGCACAAATTTTTGATTCTAATATTGAAAAGGAAAATCTTTTTGACTCTTCTTTAGCGTTGAAGCAAATTGACGAAATATCATCGTTAATACTAAAAGCTGAACGTCCACTTTTTCTTGCCGGTAATGGATTACGAAATGCTCATGCTACTTCACAGTTTATTGATTTGATTGAAAAAACAGGTATTCCTGTTGTTACTTCATTTCTCGGATGCGATATTATCGAAACCGATTCTCCATATTTTGCGGGTCGAATCGGAACCATTGGAAATCGAGCCGGTAATTTTGCTATTCAAAATGCTGATCTTTTAATATCTATAGGTTCACGCAATAATATTAGGCAAACCAGTTATAACTGGCATTGGTTTGCTCGTGGAGCTAAAAAAGTTGTTGTTGATATTGATAAAGCAGAGCTTTTAAAACCCACTTTTAAACCAGATATACCTATTCAATGCGATGCTTTATTTTTTGTAAATAGTTTAACTAAAACGATCGATACTAAAAAATTACCTGATTTTTCGAAATGGGTTGAATGGTGTGGAGAACGGAAAAATAAATATTCAGCTTATTTGCCCGAATATGCTAATTTAAAAGAGTTGGTACACCCCTATCACTTCATACAGAAACTTACGGAGGCTCTGAAAGAAAATGATATTATTACCACAGGTAATGCAACACCCAGTATTGCATACCATCAATTAGGAATTGTGAAGAAAAAACAGCGTATTCTTTGGAACTCAGGTTGTGCATCAATGGGTTATGGCTTGTCAGCAGCTATAGGAGCTGCTTTTGCTTCCCACAAAAAACAAAATGTTATTTGTCTGGAAGGTGATGGAAGTTTGCAGATGAATATTCAGGAATTACAAACTATTGTTTATTATCAACTACCTGTTAAACTGTTTATTTTAGACAATCGCTGTTATATTTCAATAAAACAAACACAAACAAACTTATTTAATAGTCATTTTGTTGGCGTAGATGCTGCAAATGGAGTTTCGTTCCCTGATTTTACAAAAATTTCAGAAGCTTATGGATTAAAAACTTTTACCTTAGAAAATCATGACAACATTGAGACTATAATTACTGAGGTTCTTGAAACTCCAGGTCCAGTTGTTTGTCATGTGAAACTAACGAGTGATTATATTTTTTCGCCTAAAACTTCTTCTAAAAAACTTCCTGATGGGCGTTTAGTATCGGCTCCTCTGGAAGATATGTTCCCATTTTTGGACAGAGATGAATTTATGAGCAATATGATTATTAAACCTATTGACAACGATAACGAATGAAAATAAAATTTATAAGGTAATTTTTTAGAAAATAATTCAATAATACAAATTAAAATGAAGAAGAAAATTTCTATTTTTACTCCTTGTTATAACGAAGAAGATAATGTTGAAATCCTTTATAATGAAGTTAAAAAGGTTTTTGAACAACTTCCTCAATATGACTATGAGCATGTATTTATTGACAACAATTCTCTTGACAAAACAGTAGAAATTCTTAAAAGGATTGCCAATCAGGATAAAAAAGTTAAAATTATTGTGAACGCCCGCAATTTTGGTCATATCCGTTCACCTTATTATGGTTTACTTCAAGTTACCGGAGATTGTGTAATTTCTGTTGTTGCTGATTTACAAGATCCTCCAGAACTTATCCCCGAATTTCTTAAAAAATGGGAAGAAGGTTATAAGATTGTAACTGCCGTAAAAAAGAAATCAAGAGAGAATCCATTAATGTTTTTATTAAGGAAGATTTACTATAATATTCTTGCAAAATTTTCTGAAGGAGAGCAAATTAAAAACTTTACTGGTTTTGGACTTTATGATAAATCGTTTATTGATGTAATTCGCAAAATTGATGATCCATATCCTTATTTTAGAGGTTTAATTTCTGAAGTAGGGTTTCAGACTATATCTGTTGAATATACCCAGCCCAAACGATTGCATGGTAAAACAAAAAATAATTTTTATACCCTTTACGACGTAGGAATGTTAGGTTTTGTCAATCATTCTAAATTACCATTAAGACTTGCAAGTTTTATTGGTTTTACTGTTGCTTTAATCAGCTTATTTGTTGCTATTGCTTATTTTGTTTATAAACTTGTATATTGGGATGATTTTAAAGTAGGAACGGCACCATTAATAATCGGTTTGTTTTTCTTCTCATCCATTCAGCTATTTTTTATTGGTATCATTGGTGAGTATATTGGAGCTATTCATACTCAAGTAAGAAAACGCCCTTTAGTGATTGAAAAAGAAAGAATTAATTTCGATGAAACATTAACCTAAGTTAACTGCTAAAAAACATAATATAAAGAAAATCTAATAGGTAATTTGGATGCTTGAATCTGTTAACAGAATAAGAGAGGTAGTTAAAAATAGTTTCGATTTAAAAATCATTAGATTTTTTTTTGTGGCTGGTTTAAATACAGCGTTTGGTTATGGAATTTTTGTTTTGCTTCTGCTTATTGGTTTACATTATGTTTTAGCAGGGTTTCTGGCAACAGTGCTTGGCATATTGTTTAACTTTAAAACGTATGGAGTAATTGTTTTTAAGAATAAAAGTAACAAATTAATATTTAGATTTTTATTTGTATATTTTATTACTTACTGTGTTGCAATTTTTTTTATTTGGGCATTCTCGCTTATACATGTAAACCAATATATTGCTTCAGCAATTATAGCAATTCCTAATGCGTTGTTAGGTTATTTTTTAAATAAAAAACTGGTTTTTGAAAATAAAATTGTACAAAAACTATAAGTTAATATAAATTTGCATTCAAAATTTGTCATTCAAATTCATCTACTTAAAATATGAAAATACAATATAAAGGAAAAATCGTTCAAAAACAGGATGAAAAAATATCTTCTTCAATAAAAAACAATGACATTAGTGTTGTTTTTCGCATTCATGATTTCGAAAAAGAAAAAAAACTATTGATAGATTCCATTTCTCGGATACGTTCAGAAAAGCTAAATAATATTGAATTTTTTATCACTTCTGTACAAACGCTTTCAGAAAATCAATTGCAAGAAATTCAAGCTGTAAACCCACTATTAAAAATTCAACTGCATCAAGTAGGCAGCATTTTTGAACCATCAAATAATCATTGTGTTATTATAGATTGCAAATCTGTTGAAAAGTCTTTGAATTTGAATGAAATTCTTTTTGTAAAAGGGCTTAAACCAGAAAACGCTACAAAACTTAAGTTTGTTTCAGACAAAAAAGATTTTACTTTTAAGCAACCTATCTGGATACTAAATAAAACAGTAGCTTCTTACATTGTTGGTTCTCAAATTGAAAATGCTTCCATTGAATATTTCCTTCGTAAACAGCAATTTAGATATGATGAGGTTAAAATTAATCAAACTAACCCTTTTACCAAAATTTCTTTTGTTGAAAAAATAATATTTTCATTATTTAATTTCATAAGTTGGTTCTTAATACATCCAATAAAAGAAATAAATGGGAAATACAATTTTTCAGAGGCTTTTAAACTTAATCGAGAATCTTCAATTTATCGCCTAGTGTTTTTTATTATTGCTTTTTCATTGCTATTTATAATGCCTATTATGAGTTTTGATGCAGGTATTTCTGGTGATGAAAATGAACATTATACACAGTCGGAAAAAGTATTTAAGTATTATAGTAGTCTTGGAAGCGATACTTCAAGTCTCGAGAGTCCATCCCTAAAACTTTATGGACAATCTTTTGATTTGATTGCAATAACTGCTATAAAAGCTTTTAATATTGACAAAATCTACGAAACTCGTCATCTAATAAATTCAATATTTGGCTGGATGGCAATCTTGTTTACTGCTCTTATTGCTGTGGAATTAATTGGCTGGCGTGCTGGGCTTATTGGTTTGTTTTTAATGTTTATTTCGCCTGGTTTTTTAGGACATTCTTTTAATAATCCTAAAGATATTCCTTTTGCAATGGCTTACATAATGAGTTTGTATTTCATGATTAAATGGTTGAAAGAAATGCCGCGACCAACCATTAAGACTTCTTTTATGGTGGCTTTTGCAATTGCTATTGGAATTAGTATTCGTATTGGTGGATTGTTAAGCATTGCTTATTTTGGATTGTTTGTGATAATGTATTTTATATTTGTTCAAGGAAAAATAATACATTTTTTTGCTAAAGAAAATTATTCAAATATTAAACGGGCTTTTATTTATGTAGCTATAATAACAGCATTGGGTTATTTTATGGGATTGTTATTATGGCCTTATGGAATAGAAGCTCCGCTTAAAAATCCTATAAATGCTCTTTCCGATATGACCAATTTTGCAGTAAGTCTTCGTCAGATTTTTGAAGGCAAACAAGTATGGTCAGACAACGTTCCTTGGTATTATTTATCAAAGTATATTCTTATTACAGTGCCTATTATCGTAGTTTTTGGGTTTGCTTTGTTTTTTGGTCAATTTTTTATGAAACCCAAAAAGCTTAGAACACTTTTACTATTTATGTTGGTATTTGCAGTTGCTTTTCCTTTATTTTACATTGTTTGGAAAAAATCAAATGTTTTTGGTGGATGGCGTCATACAATGTTTGTTTATCCTCCAATAGTTGCCATGGCTGCTATTGGAATCGGACAATTTTTTAATATCATCAGAAAAAAAGTCTATGCTTATATTATCCTCGCTTTGATTCTGGCATTGTCTTACAACCCTATTCGTCATATTATTGTCAATTATCCGCACGAATATGTGTATTACAACGAATTTGAAGGTGGTATAAAGGCAGCTTATGGAAATTATGAGTTAGATTATTATGTACATAGTTTGAAAAAAGCATCGGAATGGGTTAAGGAAAATGCTACAAAAGACGCCAATGTTACAGGCAAAAAGATTATAGTTGCTGCTTGGATTGCTCCTCCTCTTAATTATTATTTCAGGAAAGATACCGCAAAATTTGCAGTAGCTTTTGCCCGTTATTACGAAAGGGGAAACACTGATTGGGATTATGCAATATACGTAAATATGGGAATAAATGCAGCTCAGTTAAAAAATGGCGCTTGGCCTCCAGCTAATACTATTCACACTATTGATGTGGATGGAAAACCTATTTGTGCTATTTTAAAACGCACCGACAAAAGTGATATGTTGGGTTACCAAGCTATGCAAATAAATGACACAACAAATGCAATCCGTTATTTTAAAAAAGCGCTTGAACTTGTGCCAACAAATGAATCGGTATTGCTGAATCTTACAGATCTTTATACAAAAATGCAAAAGTTTGATAGTGCAGATATAACCATCAAAAAACTATTAAAATTTGATCCTGAACTTGATAACGCCTTGTATTCGCAAGCAGTGGTGTATTTTTATAAAAATGATATTGAGAATACCTTGATAACTACAAAGCGAATCATCAAAAATAACCCTAAGTATTATATGGCTCATTATATTGCAGCTTACGCATATATGCGCAAGAACGATTCATTCTCAGCTATAAAATCATTGGAGGATTTATTGGTGCAAAATCAAGGTTTCAAACCAGCTTATATATTATTATCACAGATATATCAGCAGCAAGGTGAAACTGATAAAGCACAGCATTATGCCAGTATTGCAAATCAATTGCAGTAATATATAACAAAGCTAACGAATAAAAACGTTGGCTTTTTTCTTTTACAGATCAGAATTTATCAATACTTTTTGATTTTCCCATTTCCCTTTGAGTGAATCATTATGGATGAT
>CAZUCB010000053.1:15763-17129 GCA_964618755.1 uncultured Bacteroides sp.
CTGTCGGTTTGCAAACGGACATATTGTGTAATTCGCCATGCTTTTTTCGCCACAAAAATATGTTTGATTGCCCAGCATTTTTCGGGGCAACTTATATTTTTAAACTGCTTTAAAGTAGTTGTTTTTGTTTGGCTTATCAGAAATAAGGGATGTGATATGAAAAGAATAATAATTGCTAATGTAATTTTTTTCAAAACTTAAGAATGCTTAGATTGTTTATTTTTCATCAAAAATACTAAATTTAACATGAATTAATTGTAATTGTAAATTAATTTCTATTACATTTGTTAAAAAAATTCAGATGATTTTTATTAGCCGCCGAGAAAGATTTAATGCTGCCCACAGACTTTTTCGTCCTGATTTTTCGGATGAAAAAAACTTGGAAGTGTTTGGTAAATGCTCTAATCCTAATTGGCATGGGCATAATTATGAGTTATTTGTTACAGTTAAAGGTAATATTAATCCCGAAACGGGTTTTTTGATCAATCTTAAGGATTTAAGTAAGATTGTAAATGAAAGAGTTATTGATAAACTGGATCATAAAAATATTAATTTAGAGGTTGATTTTATGCAAGGAAAATTGGCATCTACCGAAAATCTTGCAAAAGCTATCTGGGATGAAATAGAAATGCCTATAAAGACCTTAGGTGCATCATTACATAGCATAAAATTATTCGAAACCGAAAACAATTTTGTTGAATACTTCGGTTCATAAAAAAGACAATTATGGATAATAAAACAAAAAAAGACTGTTTTGAAGAACATCATTTGGATGGATACGAAAAATTAGACCTTTACAATCCGTCAACAATAAAAAAGTTAGCGCATCATTATCATGAAATTTTAAAACTGATAGGCGAAAATCCTGAGAGGGAAGGCTTGCTGGATACACCAAGCCGCGTTGCCAAAGCCATGCAGTTTATGACCCACGGCTATGATGCCAATCCTGAGAACATTTTAAAATCGGCCATGTTTAAGGAAGATTATCGGCAGATGGTAATTGTAAAAGATATTGAAATCTATTCGATGTGTGAGCATCACATGATTCCTTTTATAGGGAAAGCGCATGTGGCTTATATTCCGAACGGTTATATTGTTGGACTAAGCAAAATACCCCGGGTGGTAGATGCTTTTGCCCGCCGCTTGCAGGTACAGGAACGCCTGACAACACAAATTAAAGATTGTATTCAGGAAACATTAAAGCCATTGGGTGTGGCTGTGGTGATCGAAGCCAAGCATCTTTGCATGTCGATGCGGGGCATACAGAAACAAAACTCAGTGACGACTACTTCCGACTTTACCGGTGCTTTTTTAATGGATAAAACCCGCCAGGAATTTTTGCATCTGATCAGTGCACATTTGAGTT
>CAZUCB010000054.1:0-13332 GCA_964618755.1 uncultured Bacteroides sp.
TATCTTTGCATTAAATTATTTTCAAAATGCGTAAGGTTAGATCTCAAACCAAAATTATTGCCACCGTTGGTCCTGCTTGTTCAAGCAAAGAAGTATTGTTTCAAATGATAGAAGAAGGTGTGGATGTTTTTCGTCTCAATTTTTCACATTCCGACAGAACCGAACATCAGAAAATTATCAATACTATCAACCAACTCAACAAGGAACTTAATATCAACATTGCCATACTCGCCGATTTGCAAGGTCCAAAACTCAGAATCGGAGAAGTAGAAAATAATTATGTAGAACTCAAAGACGGCGATTACATCAACTTTGTTACCACCAAATGCCTGGGCAATAAAGATCAACTATATATGAGTTATGCAGAATTCCCAATGGATGTTATCATTGGAGATACCGTTTTAATTGACGATGGCAAAATTCAGTTAGAAGTTGTTGAAACCAATCAAACAGATACCGTTAAAGCCCGTGTAATATATGGAGGTCCACTTTCTTCACGCAAAGGCGTAAACTTGCCCAATACCAAAATTTCGTTGCCAAGTATGACTGATGAAGACATCGAAAATGCAATATTCGCCATCGAAAACAATGTTGACTGGATTGCACTTTCCTTTGTAAGAAAAGCTGAAGATGTAAAAGGATTAAAAGATTTAATCAAGAGTAAAAATGGCATTGCAAGCGTAATTGCAAAAATAGAAAAGCCTGATGCACTCAAAGATTTAGATAATATTATTGACATAGCCGATGCAATTATGGTAGCTCGAGGCGATTTAGGTGTAGAAGTTCCTTTTGATCGAGTTCCTTTAATTCAGAAAAAGATTGTAAACGCATGTATTGCAAAAGCCAAGCCTGTAATTATTGCCACACAAATGATGGAAAGTATGATTACTAATTTTCGTCCTACTCGAGCCGAAGCCAATGATGTAGCCAATGCAGTATTGGATGGTGCCGATGCATTAATGCTTAGCGCCGAAACTTCTGTGGGGAAATTTCCTGCCATTACCATCCGAAGCATGCAGCAAATTATAGATTGGACCGAAAACAATGGCTTTCCATATAACAAAGAGCATGCCCCAAAAGAAAATACACAACGTTTTTTGGCTGAATCTATTTGCTATCAAGCATGCAAAACGGCTCATCAAGCCAAAGCCAACGCTATCATTACATTTACCCATTCAGGATATACGGCTTATAAAATTTCCAGTCATCGCCCCGAAGCAGATATATTCGCTTTTACAAATAACAAAATTTTGTTGCGAAAAATGGCAATGGTATGGGGAGTTAGAGCTTTTTATTGCGAAGATTTCAACAATATGGACGAAGCAATTAAATATTCATTACAATTGTTGAAAGAAAAAAGTTTAGTAGTAGCAGGCAACATAATAGTAAACATAGGAAGTACCCCATTAAGCGAAAAAGGCAGTACCAATATGCTTAAATTAGGGATAGTGTAATTGTAAAATTATTATAAGTTTTTGAACAAATAAAAAAGGCATTTGCCTTATAAATTGTTGTATTGGTTTAATAGCAAATTCTCATTAAAAATGAGTGTTTATAATATTTTACTTTTCTTATAAATGATTATAAAAACAATAACACATGAAAACAACAGTTTACTTTCTTATAATTGTGGTTCTGTCCATTTTTACTTGTGATGCAAAAGTAATTTCTATTCCAGAAAACCATGAGTTATCACAAACCACAGCAACTAATTTAATAAAATTACATGTAAGCTCTACGGTAACTACTTACACTGATGAAATGATTGTTAATTTTATCAGTACTGCAACTCCAAACCAAGGTGTTGAAAAATGGTTTTCATGGTTTCCTTCTGCACCATCCTTATATTCAGTAAAAAATGGTATAAATTTCACTATAAATACCTTGCCAGCAATAAACGATAATTTAATTATTCCTGTCAGTTTCAAGGCTGGGGTAAATGGAAGCTATACCATTACAGCAAGTGAACTGAATAGTTTTGATCCACCCGTATATGTTTATTTAAAAGACTTAAAAACAAACTTCATAAGAGCATTGAACCAAAATGCAAATTATACATTTACAGGATTAACTACTGATAATCCAAATCGGTTTCAATTGATATTTACATTATCACCCAGCAAATGGTTGGGAAACACTTCTATTGATTGGACAATTGCTTCAAATTGGGAAAACAATTTGCAACCCACTATTACAGATAATATTACTATAAATTCCTGGGCTGCTAGGCAACCACATATTACTTCACCTACTTCAAACCCTACAGTTTGTAATGATTTAAAGATCTATTCTGGTGCAAACTTAACAATAGATGCCGGCAAAGCTTTAACTGTTAATGGAACACTGACTAATAATGCTGGAACATTAGGTTTGGTAATTAAATCAGATACTTCAGCTACTGGTTCATTGATAGAAAACAATGGTGCAAATGCTAGCATTGAGCGATATATTGCAAACCCAGACCAATTTCACATGTTAAGTTCTCCTGTTGCTTCACAAGCAATAGGTTCCATTGTATCAATTGCCGATAGTTTTTATGTTTGGAGTGAACCATTGGGTACTTGGATTGAACATTTAGATGCAATCAATTTTATTGCAGCTAATAATGGTGTAAATAGTTTTATTCCGGGTAAAGCTTATGCAGTATCTTATCCAACTATTGTAACAAAAAGCTTTGTTGGTAATGTTAATAATGGTATTATTAATATTCCACTTACAGTGTCGCCGGGAATCTACAGCGGGTGGAATTTTATAGCTAATCCTTATCCTTCAACTATTGATTGGAATATAAGCAATGGTTGGAATAGGATTATTTTAGAAAATGCAAGTTCAAATGAAAAAGCAATATGGATATGGAATGCAGCCCTAGGCAACTACGGGACTTATATTTCAAATTCGGGTATTGGCACTAATGGAGTTACTGCTAATATTGCTATATCTCAGGGTTTCTGGGTAAAAGCAGCAACTTCAGGAATACTAAGCATGAATAATAGTATAAGAAAACATTCTAATCAAGCTTTCCTTAAATCTTTAACATCAGTTTCAGAAACATTAAATATAACTGTTAGCTGTAACGAAAACGCTTTTAGTGATGAAGTTGTTATTAAATTTGGTAATCAAAATAATCAAGAAGGTGCTGAAAAAATGTTTAGCATAGAATCTACTGCACCAAGTTTATACTCAACAAAACTGAATAAAAATTGGAGTATCAATTATCTTTCAACTGTTTCTCAAAATCCAATATTACCTCTTAGTTTTAAAGCTGGTATGGATGGAAATTATTCGCTCCATGTTAGTGGCATTAGCAACTTCTCATCCAGTAATTATATTTATTTAAAAGACATTCTTACAAATTCTATTACAGATTTGAATCAAAATTCTATGTATAACTTTACTGCATCAATCAATGACAATGCAGATCGTTTTCAAATAATATTTACATCATTACCATTGGAAATTTCAAATAATTCAATTCAAAACACTAGCATTTATTTGATTGATAATACAATTTATGTAAATAGTAATGAAACAATTAAACAAATAAGTATTTACAATTCGTTGGGTCAATTGGTTAAAAATATTGATAATATTAATGGGAGTTTTGCTATTAATATGAACGAAAATAAGCATGGATGTTTTATTTTAAAGATAATTACAACTTCACATATTTATACTGAAAAGGTAATAGTTAGATAACTCCTTTGCAAAAAAACTTTTAATTAATTTTCAAACCCTTACCTCTTTAAAAATAATCTAAATAAATAAGATTATTTTTAAAGTTTTGCAGGATAATTGCATACTTTAGTAGAAAAAAATAGTATTTTTGCAATAGATTTTTAAAATCTAATTAAACTTATTTGATGCTATTTATGTAAGACTTAAAATAGGTAAATCCTCAAATCATTATTTATGAAATAGTCATAAAAATATTAGTCATACTAACTGAGAATGATATTATATGGCGTATTCCATATTACAATAATAAAATAACACATGAAAAAAGTATTACTTATTTTTGTTTTAATATTTAGCTATTCAATTGTAAATGCAGCTTATTTTAAAAATCTTCCATATAAGATAACTCAACCCAATGGAAAAACTATCAATTGTTTTGTGTCTGGCGATGAATTTTTTAATTGGATACATGATAGTGAGGGATATACAATAATACAAGCATCAAATGGATATTATTATTATGCTGAGCAAGATGGAGATTTACTAAAAGCATCATCTTATTTAGCAGGCACTAAGACTTCATCTCATATTGGATTGAAGAAATGGGCTAAAATTTCAGAAAAAGAATATCAGCGAAGACGCAAAACTATGTTTGCCCCTGAAGTAGGAAGAAAAGGTGGTCCTAGCAAAGCTCCGCACATAGGAAATTTAAACAATATAGTGGTTTATATTCGATTTGCTGACAACAATGAATTTACAGCTACTCGTCAAACTTTTGATAATAAGTTTAATCTTCTTACAGGTAATTCACTTAAGGCTTATTATAATGAAGTTTCCTATGATAATTTAACTATCAATAGCACTCACTATCCTAGTTGTGCGCTTACAACAAATTTATCATATCAGGATGCAAATGCACGTGGTTATTACGAACCTTATAATGCAGTATCAAATCCGATAGGATATAGCGGTAGTAATGTTCAAAGAATGAGAGAACATACATTATTAGCAAATGCAATTGATTGGATAAATGCGAACTCTGCTGTTCCTTCTACATTAAACATTGATGGTGATGGAGATGGAAATGTTGACAATGTTTGTTTTATTATCAGAGGCAATAATGGTGCATGGAATGATTTATTATGGGCTCATAGATGGGCATTAACAAGCCAAACAGTTTTTCTTAATGGTAAAAGAGTATATGACTATACTTTTCAACCAGAATCTCAGGTATCTGTAAATACATTATGCCATGAAATGTTTCATGCTTTGGGTGCTCCTGATCTATATCATTATTCGTATGATGGTTTATCTCCTGTAGGGAATTGGGATTTGATGGAAAGTGGCGGAGGACACATGCTAGCATATATGAAGTGGAAATATTCTGATAATTCATGGATAAGCTCCATACCAGAAATTACTGTTACAGGAACATATACTTTAAATCCTTTAACTTCGCCAACAAACAATTGTTACAAGATAGCTTCACCTAATTATGCAGGTGAATATTTTATGGTTGAATACAGAAAACAAGCTGGAACTTTTGAATCTAATATTCCTGGTTCCGGTTTAATAGTTTACAGAATAAATCCATCATTAGATGGTAATTCAAACGGTCCTCCAGATGAAGTATATGTTTACAGACCAGGTGGAACTAATACAACAAATGGCAACTTAAACAATGCTTACTTTTCATCCAATGTTGGCAGGACAATAATTAATGACACAACAAATCCATCAAGTTTTCTTCAAAATGGTAATGCTGGCGGGTTGAAAATTTCTAATATTACAACAGCAGGTTCTACTATATCTTTTAATGTGGTTTTACCTTGCATACAACCAACTTTAAAGGCTTCATTATTTACTGTTTCTGATTTAACAAATAATTCCATGACTATCGGGTGGACTCGTGGCAGTGGAGATTCAGTATTAGTTGTTGCCAGAGCAGGTAGTGCTGTTAATATTGATCCTGTAAATGATGTAATTTATACTGCAGATAGTGTTTTTGGTAACGGATCTCAAACTGGTTCAGGAAATTATATAGTTTATAATGGGACAGGTACTTCTGTAAATGTAACAGCATTAACATTGGGAACTCCATATTATTTTGCTATTTATGAGTATAATGGTGCTGGCTATTGTTATAAAACACCTGCTTTAATTGGAAATGCAACGGTATGTAATCCGCCAACTATTCAAGCATCTGCATTTACATCTTCATCTGTTAACAATACTCTTACATTAGGTTGGACACGTGGAAACGGAAGTGCTGGAGTATTAGTAGTTGCAAAAATAGGAAGTGCTGTAAACGCAGATCCCGTGAGTGGTAACAATTACATTGCCAATTCTGCTTTTGGCAGTGGTTCTCAATTAGGAACAGGTAATTATGTAGTTTATAAAGGAACAGGAAATACTGTAACAATAAATGCATTATTAGCAGGAATAACTTATCATTTTGCAATATATGAATATAACACAACAAGTAATTGTTATGCATTGCCTGCATTGATTGGTAGTGAAATAGTATGTACTAAGCCAACTACACAAGCTTCTGGATTTATTGCTTCTGCAATTACAGGCAATTCAATGAAAACTGCTTGGACAAGAGGAAATGGTAATTCAGTATTAGTTATTGCCCGTCAGGGAAGTACAGTAAACGAAAGTCCTACAATTGGTACAGCCTATACTGCCCATGCAGCTTTTGGCAATGGTTCTCAAATAGGAAATGGTAATTATGTAGTATATAAAGGATCGGGAGCGTTTGTAAATGTAACAGCATTAATGCCAGAAACCTCTTATTATTATGCTATTTACGAATATAATTTGGCCAACAATTGTTATATGACACCTGGCTTAACAGGAAATGCAAATACAACTATTTTAGGAATAACAGATAATAATGCTAATCTGTTTAAACTAAATGTTTTTCCAAATCCATTTACTGATAAAACAAATATTGAATACACGTTAAAGGAAAGTAATGATATTGAATTTACCCTTTATGATATTGCTGGACAAGAGCTTAATAAGATTATAAATAAAAGACAAAACATAGGGTTACAAACTATAACTATAGATGACACTATGCTTAGAAAAGGTATTTACTTTTACAATCTAAAAATTGGAGACAAAATGATAAAAGGAAAGTTGATTAGATATTAATTTTAGATATGATCTAAAAGCAACAATTAATTCACAAAAATCCAAATAGATAATATAATAATTGTTTTTTTGTGATAAAAATATATAGTATCTTTACATTCTAATATCCCAAACTATATTAAAATCAGTTATTATGAAAAAAAAATTATTGCTTATTTTAACGATGTTACTATTTATCACAATAGTTAAAGCAGCTTATTTTGAAAGACTTTCGCATACTATTACACAGCCAAATGGCAAAACAATTAACTGTTTTATTTCGGGCGATGAGTTTTTTAACTGGATACACGATGAAGATGGCTTTACAATTATTCAAGCCCCTAATGGTTATTATTATTATGGACAACAAAATGGCGATTTGGTTGAACCTTCAAGTTTTTTAGTTGGTGAAGTTAATCCAGAAAATATTGGTTTAAAAAAATGGGCTAAAATTTCAAAAACAGAATATAACAGAAGGTTTAATGCAATGTTTGCCTACGAAAATGACCCAACAACTGGTCCAAGCAACGCACCACACTCCGGAACGTTAAATAATATAGTGGTTTATATTCGCTTTTCTGATGATGCAGAGTTTATACCTACTCGCCAAACTTATGATGATAAATTTAATCCTACCACAGGAAATACACTCAAAACATACTATCAAGAGGTTTCATACAATAATTTAACTATTAGTAGCACACACTATCCTGCATGTGCATTAACAACAAATTTATCATACCAAGATGCAAATCCTCGAGCATATTACCAGCCATATAATGCTACTACAAACCCAACGGGTTATGATGGTCAAACAGAAAGAACTACAAGAGAACACACTTTATTAGTAAACACAATAAATTGGATAAATACTAATTCTGCAGTATCATCATCATTAAACATCGATGGTGATAATGATGGCAATGTTGACAATGTCTGTTTTATTATAAAAGGAAATAGCGGTGGATGGAGTGAATTACTATGGGCACACAGGTGGTCGTTATATTCTCAAACAGTATATATTAATAGTAAAAGGGTTTACGATTACACATTTCAACCCGAAAATCAAGTTGATGTACAAACATTATGTCATGAAATGTTTCACGCATTAGGTGCTCCAGATTTGTATCACTATACATCAAATGGAGTCTCGCCAGTTAGCAGTTGGGATTTAATGGAAAGTGGCGGCGGGCACATGCTTACATATATGAAATGGAAATATTCAAATAATACATGGATAAACACTATACCACAAATAACCACTACAGGAACATATACTTTAAATCCTGTTACATCGTCAACAAACAATTGTTATAAAATTGCTTCACCAAATTCTACTACTCAGTATTTTATGGTAGAATATAGAAAAAAGACTGGAACTTTTGAAAACAACATACCTGGTTCCGGATTAATTGTTTACAGAATAGACCCTACTATTTCAGGTGGAAATAGAAATGGACCGCCCGACGAAGTATATGTTTATCGGCCTGGCGGATCAAGTAGTGTTAATGGATCACCAAGCAGTGCTCACTTCTCATCTACAGTGTCTCGAACTGCCATAAATGATGCAACAAACCCAAGTAGTTTTTTACAAAATGGATCTGCAGGAGGCTTAAATATCTCAAATGTAACAACTGCAGGTACTACAATTTCTTTTGATGTAACTTTTCCTATCGCATGTACTCCTCCAACTACACAGGCATCTGCATTCACTTCTTCGTCAATAGCTGACAATTCAATGACCATAGGTTGGACAAGAGGTTCGGGTAATTCTGTTTTAGTTGTTGCAAGGTTAGGAAGTGCTGTTAACGATAATCCTGTTAATGGTGCCACATACAGTGCAAATTCCGCATTAGGTAGCGGCACACAAATTGGAACAGGAAATTATGTAGTATATAATGGTGCTGGTTCTTCAGTAAATCTAACAGCATTAACATCAGGAACAACATGTTATTATGCTATTTACGAATACAATTCATCTACTTATTGCTATTTAAATCCCGCTTTAACAGCAAGTGCTACTACCACTGGAATTCCTCCTTGTATTTTTTGTGCCTCAACAGGAAATTTGTCTTTTCAAACCAGCACAACATTAGTAAATTTTAATACTTTGAATAATATTTCAGCAAAACCTGATGCCTATTCTGATTATACGGGATTATCAACATCAGTAAATAAAAATTCAACTTATAATCTTACTGTTAATATTAATACAGATGGAGCTTATACCATACATGCTTGGGCTTGGATAGACTGGAATCAAGATTGTGATTTCTTAGATAGTGGCGAAGCTTACGATTTAGGAACTGCATTGAATACTACAGATGGAGCTACCACTCTATCTCCTCTGAGCATCACAATTCCTGCAACTGCACTTACTGGAAATACAAGGATGAGAGTTTCCTCTAAATATAATAGCGATCCTACCTCATGTGAAACAGGTTTTGACGGAGAAGTAGAAGATTATACTATAAATATTACATCAACATCTTGTACACCTGTAGTTATTACAACACAACCTACAATTTCACAAACAACCTGTACTCCATCGAGTAGTTCTACATTTTCAGTTGCTGCTATTACTGGAACTGCTCCAATAACTTATCAATGGCAATATAATAATAGCGGTACTTGGCAAAATGTAACAAATGGAATACCTACAGGAGCTACTTATACCAATGGAACTTCTGATACGATGACAGTAAGTGGAATAACATCTGCCAATACTTTTCAATATCGCTGCTATTTAACCAATTGCAGTGGTACAAATAATACAACTTCTAATATTGCATCTTTAGTAGTAAATGCTATTCCATCAGCAGCAGGAAGTATTTCAGGAGCAACTTCCATTTGTCAAAATCAAACAGCTGTTACATATACTGTACCTGCAATTGCTTACGCAACCTCTTATATTTGGACTTTACCTAATGGTGCAAATGGTACAAGTTCTACAAATACTATTAACATTGATTATACAAGTTCTTTTATTTCTGGTAATATCACCGTAAAAGGTCAAAATTCTTGTGGTATTGGATTACCTAGCACATTAGCAATTACAGTAAGTTTATTGCCAACTAATCAAATATTACTTAATGAGCCATTTGATTACCCTATTGGTAGTTTTCTTTCTGGACTTGGCTGGACCGCTCATAGTGGTGTTGGCACTAACACTATACCTATTGTTAACGGAAATTTAAATTATAATGCCTACCCTTTATCTTCTGGACAGATGGTTAAACTACTTAATACTGGAGAAGATGTTAATAAAGTTTTTGGACCAAAAACTTCAAATACAACTTATGTTGCTTTTCTTGTAAAAACAATAAGCACTTCATTTACTGGCGATTATTTTGCACACTTTATTAAAGCAGGTACAAATACTGTTTTTGCTGGTCGAGTATTTGTTAAACAAGATCCTTCAAATTCAGCAAAAATTTTATTTGGTGTTGGAAAGGCAACAAATTTAACAATTCCTGGAACAGTTTATTCATCTAGCTCTTTTGATACAAATCTTACACATTTAATTGTATTAAAATATACTGCAAATTCAGCAACTACTGATGATGATGTTATTAGTTTGTTTATTGATCCATCTATCAGTGAAATAGAAGAAACTCCAAGTTTAATTGCAACTGATGTAGCAATAGATATTGATTCTTCATATCTCGGATTTGCATTAAGGCAAGGAACCTCAACATCTTCACCAAGCCTTTATATTGATGGAATTAGAATCGCTTCAAGTTGGAAAGAAGCTTTAGGATTAAACTTAAATCAAAGTATTATAGGTCAAGCAAATGTTTGCCAAGGGCAAAATAATGTAAGCTATACAGTACCTGAATCTTCTAATGCAACTTCCTATATATGGTCATTACCTGTTGGCGCAACTGGCACAAGTACAACCAATTCAATTATTGTTAATTATAGCAATTCCGCAATTTCTGGAAATATAACTGTTAAAGCTCATAATGCATGTGGTGATGGAGATTCTTCAGCTTTGGCAATTACTGTTAATCCACTACCAACTATATCTGGAATTATTTATGATACAAGATGTGGAGCTGGAATAGTTAATTTAGCTGCAACTACTGCATCTGGAACCATCAATTGGTATTCAAATTTTACAGGAGGTTCAACAATTCATACAGGAACTAACTTTTCTCCTTCAATTTTGCAAACCACTACTTTTTATGCTGATGTAACTAACAACGGTTGTACGAGTTATCCAAGAACAGCTTTAACAGCAACTATCAAACCAATACCATTAATTACATCAACAACATCGGATACAATTTGTGTCCCAGGCAATGTAACTTTGAGTGCAACAGCATCTTCAGGCACTATTAATTGGTATTTAGATTCAATATCAACTTCTCCAATTGCTTCTGGCACTTCTTTTTCTACATCTATTACTGCTACCACAAATTACTATGTAGATGCAATTGAGAATGGATGCAGTTCACCAACAAGAACTTTGATAATAGCAACGCTTGGCACATCTCCTGTTGTAATTGCAAATACTACAGCAACTAATGTTTGTGAGGGAGTTGGTGTTACATTAAGTGGAAGTGGTACAGCTGGAGTAACATATACATGGGATAATGATGTATTAAATGGCATACCATTTTATCCTACTGAAACAAAAACTTATATTCTAACTGGAATAAACGCAAGTGGATGTCAAAATACTGCTTCAGTGTTTGTTTCTGTAAATCCAGCTCCAGCAGTTAATCCAATTAGTGGAGCAGCAACTCTTTGTGAAGGCACTTTAAATTCAGCTTATACTGTTGCTTTACACACTTATGGGCAACCATTACCACCTACAAGCGGACATGGAATTGATACTACGGACCAAGCAGATGGAGCTGTGAATAATTATGGTTGGTCGTTTAGTGGCAATGCTACAATAATTCCTACTACAACAGTTAATGCTATTAACATGAATTTTGCTCTTGGCTCCACGAGTGGAATATTAACAGTTGTGGAAACAGACCCTTCATCAGGTTGTTCTAGAAGCAATCAGCTTAATATTACTGTAAACCCATTCCCGATGAATGCAGAGATAATTTCTGGATCAAATACTGTATGTGCTGGTGAAAACAATGTAATTTATACAGTTCCAATCATCACAAATGCAACTTCTTATGCATGGACTTTACCAACTGGGACAACTGGAATAAGTAATACCAATTCAATAACTGTGAACTATGGATTATCAGCAATTTCTGGTAACATAACTGTTAAAGGGAATAATAGCTGTGGTGATGGCAATACTTCGATATTGCCAATTACTGTAAACCCAGTACCTGAATCTTTAGGAACAATTTCAGGCACTTCAACGGTTTGCCAAGGCGAAAGCGATGTAGTTTATTCTGTTCCAGCTAATACCGATGCATCATCTTATATTTGGACATTACCTTCAGGAGTATCTGGCTCAAGCGTAACTAATTCAATTATTGTTAATTATGGAAGTTCTGCTGTCTCTGGAAATATTACTGTTAAAGCTCATAATTCTTGTGGAGATGGATATCCTTCAACGTTGGCAATTACTGTTAATGAACGTCCTACCATAACAGAAAGCATTTCGGATACACTTTGTGGAGCAGGAATTGTAACTTTAGGTGCAACAACCACTTCAGGTACAATCAATTGGTATTCTAATTTCACAGGTGGATCTTCTATTCATACAGGAACTTACTATTCTCCTTCAATATTACAAACAACTACATTTTATGCTGATGTAACAAACAATGGATGCACGAGCTATCCAAGAATAGCTGTAACTGCAACTATCAAACCCTTACCAAGTATTATATCAACATTATCAGACACTATTTGTGCATCAGGTATAGCAACTTTAGCTGCAACAACTTCTTTAGGTACAATTAACTGGTATTTAGATTCAATTTCAGTTACACCTATTGCTTTTGGACCGTCTTTTTCACCAACTATTACTTCTACTACAAATTATTATGTTGATGCTACTTATGATGGATGTACATCATTGACAAGATCATTAGTAGTAGCAAATTTAGGTGCATTACCAATAGTAATTGCAAATGCTACTTCAACCAATATTTGTGAAGGTATAGCTGTTACATTAAGTGGAAGTGGCACAACAGGAGTTACTTACACATGGGATAATAATGTGATTGATGGCATACCATTTAATCCGAATAATACAAAAACTTATACTTTAACTGGAACAACTTTAAATGGATGTCAAAATACAGATACAATTATTATCACAATAATTCCTGCACCTCCTATTAATCCAATTAGTGGAACTACAACTCTCTGTGAAGGCACTTTGAATTCTGCTTACGCTGTTGCTTTGCATACTTTTGGACAACCATTACCCCCAACAAGCGGACATGGAGCAGATACAGACCAACCAGATGGTGCAGTAAATAATTATGAATGGTCATATAGTGGAACTGCTAATATTAATGCAACTACTAATATTAATGCAATTAACATGGATTTTGCTCTAGGTTCCACTAGTGGAATATTAACTGT
>CAZUCB010000054.1:13432-16908 GCA_964618755.1 uncultured Bacteroides sp.
TTTCAAATGTCTGGGAAAAATGCGAAAACTGGGATCAAGGTATTCCAGGACCTTTAACCAATGCAAGTATTGCTGCATCAAAATTAGCTATTGTAAATTCAAATAATTATACATGTAAGAATTTAACAATTGAACCTTTGGGAAAACTAACTATTAATGCTGGCAAAAACTTAACTGTAGCCGATACTTTATTACTAAAATCTGATATATCAGGAACAGCTTCATTGATAGATAACGGAACATTATATTTAACTACAAATATAGTGGAACGTTATATTCCTCATACATTTACCGATGAATTCCACATGCTGGCTTCACCAGTAACATCTCAGGCTATAAGTCCAGCTTTTAATGAAGAAAATGGATTCTTTGTGTGGGACGAACCTACAGGAAACTGGATAGAATTTGCTGATGCACTTAATTTTACTTCTTCAAATGGAGGAACTAATTTCATTCCAGGCAAAGGTTATGCTGTCTCATATCCAAATACTCTTACAAAAAGATTTACAGGAAATCTGAATACAGGAACTGTAAACATTCCACTTACAGTTTCATCGGGATTGAACAGCGGATGGAATTTCATTGCAAATCCTTATCCTTCAGCCATCAACTGGAATGCAAGTAGTGGATGGAATAGAACTATGCTGGAAAATGCTGATCAAATAAACTACCCTAATGAAAAAGCAATCTGGATTTGGAATGCTCAAACAGCTAATTACGGAGCATTTATTTCAAATACAGATGCAGCAACCAATGGTGTTAGCCACAATATTGCTATTTCACAAGGATTTTGGGTAAAGGCTACCACCATAGGAACGCTTGCGATGAATAATGAAGTTAGAGAACATGCTGATCAGGCATTTCTTAAATCGTCCTCAGCAGATGAAATGCTTCGCTTAAAAGTTACAAATGTTGGAAACACTTATAGCGATGAACTAATCATCAATTTTGGCAATGCAAGTGATCAAGGTGGTGCAGAAAAAATGTTTACCATTGAATCAACTGCTCCTAGTATCTATTCAATGAAATTGAATAAAAACTGGAGCATTAACTATTTAACAACTACTGATCAGCACTCAATAGTACCAATTGGTTTCAATGCTGGTATTGATGGTAATTATAATATTCATGTAAGTAACATTAATACTTTTAACGATAATACTAATGTATATTTAAAAGACTTAGCTACAAATACAATTACAGATTTACGCCAAAATTCAAATTATCATTTTACAGCTATTACTAATGAAAATACAAATCGTTTCCAGTTATTATTTGAATCACCTCAGTTAGGGGTTATAAATAATTTAACTGAAAACACAAGTATTTATTCATACAATAATGCAATTTATATCAATAGCAATGAGATAATTAAAGAAATTGCTATTTACAATACATTAGGACAATTAATTAAAATTCTTGATAACAAAAATGGAAAAGCTAATTTTACTATGGATGCTAGTACAATATATTTAGTGAGAGTTATTACTTCAAAAACTGTCTTTTCTAAAAAGGTTTTTGTCAATTAGAAACTTTAGAATTTGATATATTTCATTAAAATATTATAAATAGTATATTATTTTAAACACTATTAAAGCTAAACATTAATCTTTATTAAGTGTTATTTATATTAATTCTAAATTTATACTTAATTTTATAATTGAATATTTATTAAATGATTTAGAATATGAAATACTCATTTTCGAAAAACGCAAATAAGATGAAAATATCGTGGGTATTCCATAGGAGAAAACAAAATAACGACAACTAACTCAATAATCATAACAATATTTAATTCTGCAATTTAACAAAATAAAATAAATGAAAAAGATTTTTATACTTTGTTTCTTATCTTTTATGATAATTACATATGGACAAAGTCAGAATGCACCTAAGACCACAGTAGCTTCCGTAAGTGCTTGTCCAAATGGAAGTTTTAATGTATCGATTACAACAAATAGTGCAGTTCAAATTGGGGCATTAACTTTGCGACTTGATTTTAATCCTAATTTAATTACTTATAATTCTTATTCAAATGTAAATAGTTTACTAAGTGGTGGAATTACAATAAATTCTGTTCTTGAAAGTACCAATGTGAGATATATTAAAATATTTTGGTTGATACCTTCATCTCCAAATACTGTTAATTTAACTGCCGGTAAAATTGTTGATTTAAATTTTACACTTTTATCAGGTTCTCCAACTATTCAATTTAATAATACTTCAAATGAAGGAGGAGATTGTGAATTTGCTAACGGGTTTGGAGTTGCCTACAATGATAGCCTATATGTTAATTCAACAATTACTAATTTAGGAGCTGGAACTCCAGGAAGCATAAGTGGTTCAACCAATGTTTGTCGTGGTCAGAATAATGTAAATTACACCCTTGCTGTAATGCCCAATGCAACATCTTATGTATGGACTTTACCAACAGGGGCATCAGGAACTAGTTCTACAAATTCAATAAATGTTAATTATGGAGCATCTGCTGTTTCTGGTAATATTATAGTAAAAGGCATAAATGCTGCATGTAGTAATGGAACTCCATCTACATTACCAATTACTGTAAGCTTAATACCTGTTGCAGCAGGAACTATCACAGGTTCGGCTACCGTATGCCAAGGACAAAACAATGTAACTTACACAGTTCCATCAATAACTAATGCAACGTCCTATGTTTGGACATTACCTACTGGAGCTACGGGAACAAGCTCTACTAATTCTATCACTGTTAATTATGGAAGTTCTGCTGTTTCTGGCAATATTACAGTAAAAGGTTCAAGCTTATGTGGAGATGGAAGTATTTCATCTAAATCAATCACTATAAATCCATTACCTTTACCAGCAGGAACTATTACTGGTTCAGCTATTGTTTGCAAAGGACAAAATAATGTTACATATAACGTCCCGACAATTACAAACGCAACTTCCTATGTTTGGACCTTACCAACTGGTGTTACAGGAACAAGTTCTTCCAATTCAATCACTGTTAACATTGGTGCATCAGCTGCTTCTGGAAATATTACAGTTAAAGGTAACAATAGTTGTGGCGATGGAACTTTTTCTTCTTTATCAGTAACTATAAATTCTATTCCTGTTGCAGCAGGAACTATCACAGGTTCAGCTACCGTATGCCAAGGGCAAAATAATGTAAGTTATACGGTTCCAACAATTACTAATGCAACTTCCTATGTTTGGACCTTGCCTACTGGAGCTACAGGAACAAGTTCTACTAATTCTATCACTGTTAATTATGGAAGTTCTGCTGTTTCTGGTAATATTACAGTTAAAGGCACTAACTTATGTGGAGATGGTAGCATTTCATCTAAATCAATTACTGTAAATCCATTACCATTATCAGCTGGAACTATCACTGGTTCAGTTACTGTTTGCCAAGGACAAAATAATGTAACTTATAATGTTCCTGCAATCACAAATGCAACTTCTTATGTTTGGACATTACCTACTGGAGCTAC
>CAZUCB010000055.1:0-13839 GCA_964618755.1 uncultured Bacteroides sp.
TTCCACATGTTGTCTTCGCCAGTAGCAATTCAGGCTATAAGTCCAAGCTTTAATGAATCTGATGGTTTTTTTACTTGGGATGAAACTACAGGGAGTTGGATTGAATTTGGAAATACACTTAATTTCACTACGGTTAATGGTGGCACCAATTTTATACCCGGCAAAGGTTATGCAATTGCCTACCCTAATGTCATAACAAAAAGGTTTACCGGTAATCTTAATACAGGGACTATAAACATTCCTCTTAGTTATACAACGGGTTTATACAGTGGATGGAACTTTGTAGCAAATCCTTATCCTTCTGCAATCAATTGGAATTCAAGCAATGGATGGTCAAGAGCTATATTAGAAAATGCAACTGCAAACGAAAAAGCAATTTGGATATGGAATCCTATTACAGCTAACTATGGAGCTTATATTTCAAATTCACCTTCTGATAGTGGAACAAATGGAGTTACAAATAATATTGCAATATCACAAGGTTTTTGGGTAAAAGCAACAACTGCAGGAACACTAAGTATGGATAATAACGTAAGACAACATGCTTCACAGGCATTTCTTAAAACAACTCCAATTGCTAATGATATGATTCGCTTAAAAGTTACAAGTTCAGCTAATACTTATAGCGATGAACTTATTATTAACTTTGGAAATGAAACCGATCAAGGTGGTGCCGAAAAAATGTTTAGTATAGACGAAACCGCTCCAAGTTTATATTCAACAAAACTAAATAAAAAATGGAGCATCGATAATCTCACATCCATTACCAATAATACAATAATACCCATTGGTTTTAAAGCAGGTGTAGATGGAAATTACAACATCTCATCTCTTGACATTCAAGTTTTTGACAATGTTGTACTTGAAGATATTAAAACCAATATTCAACATAATTTTTCCAATGGAAATAATTATTCATTTTATGCCTTAGCAAATGACAATCCAAATAGATTTTTATTGCATTTTAATTCATCTTCTATTTTAAATGAAACAGATAACCAATTACCTAAAATATACTATACTAAGCATGTTATAAATATTTTCAACCCATGGTCAGAAAAAACTACGATATTTATTTACGACATAAATGGAAAATTACTTCAAGCCAATGATGCAAAACAAGGAAATAGTGCATTAAATTTTAATTCAGTAAATGGAGTTTATATTATTAAACTTCAAAGTGATCGTAATGTATTTATAACAAAAGAAATAATGTATTAAAAAAATCTAGTTTTATCATATAGAAATTTAATAAAATTGAAAATAGATAAATCTATACCCTTACAAAAGACAAGTTATATGACTTGTCTTTTTTTTACACTATTGTTTACTAACAAAGTGAGCATCCCTTTTATTATTCTGAAAGTTGTAAAAAATAGAAAACCCATTTAGTATTAGTAACCAAACGGGTTTTCAGCAAATAAACAATTAATAATCAATATTCAATTTTATTTATAATCTTAGATTTATGAAAAATCTTGAGGTAAATCAATACTGTATTTTTGAACACGTCTGTAAAGAGCATTCCAATCAAGGTTTAATAATCTAGCAGCTTCGGCTTTATTAAAATTAACTCTTTGAAGAACATTAAGAATAGTTTGTCTCTCTAATTCTTTCAAATCATAAGGATTAGTGTTATCATACATTGGTATCTTCATAATTTTAATTGAAGTAAAATGTATAGGCGTAAGTTCATTCCCTTGGCAAATGATTACAGCTCTTTCTAATAAATTTTTCAATTCCCTTATATTACCTGGAAAAGGATAATTATTAAAAATTTCAAAAACATCATTATGAATAGTTGTAATTCTATTCTTACCCATTTTTTTAGTTAATATATTTAAAAAGTAGTATGACAGCTCAGCAATATCACTTCTTCTTTCTCTTAAAGGAGGTAAATTAATAACAAAAGTTCCTAAACGATGGAAAAGATCAAGGCGAAAAACTTTTCCGCTGGTTAACTCTTCGATAGATTTATTGGTAGCAGAAATAATGCGAACATTAAAATCCTGATCTCTTTGTGTACCTACTTTCGTAAATTTACGATCTTCCAATACTCTTAATAATTTTATCTGTAAAGCAATTGGCATTTCTCCAATTTCGTCCAAAAATAATGTACCATTATTTGTTTCTTCAAACCAACCAGCCCTGTCAACAATGGCTCCAGTAAAACTTCCCTTTTTGTGTCCAAAAAATTCGCTTTCAAATAAAGACTCTGGAACGGCAGACATATTTACTGCTCCAAATAACTGATTATTGCGTTTGCTCATATTATGAATACCACGAGCTACCAGCTCTTTACCTGTCCCACTTTCGCCTATTATCAATACAGAAGTATCGGGTGTTTCGGCAACCATTTCCATTTGTTGCTTAATATTGATAATATCAATTGACTTACCAATAATCATTTGACCTAATTCATTATTTACCGCTTTTTTAAGTAAAGTGTTTTCTTTTTTTACATGAGTAAGTTTCTCTTTTAAAGCTGAGAATTTTTGTGTGCGTTCGATTGAAAACCAAATTTCGGGAGCAGTAAATGGTTTTTTCAGAAAATCAACAGCACCTTTGCGTAAAGCACCAATTACCGTATCCATATCACCCGAACCACTTATCATAATCACCTCAGTACCGGGGTATTCACATTTTACCTTATCTATTACTTTCAATCCACTCATTTCTGGCAATTGAAAATCAGATATAATTAAATCTACGGGTTGTTTATTGAGCAAATCAAATCCTAAAGAAGGAGATTCAACTGCAATTACGTTGAACTTATCCTTTAAAATCGACCTTAAAAGGTTTCTGTATATCGGGTCATCATCAATAACCAAGATATCTAACTTATTGTTGTCTTTCATCTGCAATAATTTATTTTATTTGTCAGACGGAACTTGCCATTTAACTATCCTCATATGTGAAAGTATTCTTATGGCTTGTTTCATTTGAATAATTTGAATATATTAATTATTTATTTGCTTCATTGTTTCAGATTTATCAGCTAATACTGACAAAAGATATTTTATTTTATTTCATTTAATTTAATTTAAACGATAGAGATTAGTTATATACAAATACAATTGGGTAAGTGCATGCATAAGTTCCAATAGGATTAATATCTAATGGACCAATATGTAAAGTAGAACCTACACTTACAATTATTTCGCTATTTGATTTTGAATTTCCTGCTTTTGGCATATCAACTGTCCATGTATCTAAATACATATAATTCACTCCATTTTGATGATAAATATTTACTGGACTACTAGGCAATATAACTTGTACTGTATTATTTTGAGTTCCAAAAACTGAAAACATTCCTTGTTGAGCAACACTTTCTGAAAGCAAAACTGATCCACTTGATGTACGGGTTCCTTGAGGAGATACAACAACATTACCTCCATTGCCCATGGTTGAAAACTGTCCAAAACTCAAAGGTCTTATTTCTGAAGCAACAGTAGCTGGTACAATTTCGGCAAAAACAGTACCTGTACATGTAACTTGTCCGAAAACATTACAGTTTGTTATTATAACAACGAAAACTATAATTACTTTTGAAAGGGTATTTAGTGTTTTCATGTGAACAAATTTTAAATTTAAATTATAATAAATTTTTTAATCTAAAAGATATTTTCGTATATCTTTTCACATGTAAAAATACTCTCTCACTACAAAATTTCTTGTAAGGTAAACGATATACTTTTGTAAGAAAATAATGAATTCTTTTGTAAGAAAATTCTTACATAGAAATAGAGAGGAAAAGAAGATAAATAATTAAAAATTCAATCCAAAATGAAAACGTAAGGTAATTCATACCTAAGCATTTAATAGTAATGTATGAATGAGAGAAATAATGCTATATAAAGCAAAAGAAAGGCTTGCGATTATATGACAATCAATAAAAATATTTTCCTATCAATTAGCTGATGATGGAAGATATACAATAAAATCTGTGCCTAAGCCCTGTTGACTTATCACTTTTATTTTACCATTATTTTTTTGAACAAAATCTTTTACTAAAAACAGCCCTAAACCAGTACCCATTTCGTTTTTAGTACCAAGAGAGGTATGATGTATGTTTTTATTAAAGATTCCGTTTATTACTTCATCTGTCATTCCAATTCCTGAGTCTTTAATAATAACTGAAACAAAACCTTCAGATTCTTCGGTATATATTGATATTTCTCTATCATTTGGTGTAAATTTTATAGCATTAGAAATAATGTTGCGAAATGTTGTATGTATAGTTACTTCATCAAAATAAGCTTTTAAATCTTCTGGAATATTAATATTAATACTGATATTCTTATTTTGAGCATTACCTCTTAAAAGTTCTACGCATTCATTTATAATAGGGCTAATATTTATTAATCTGGGAGAAAGTGAAATATTATCACTATGCATTTTTGTCCATTCTAATAAATTATTTAAAAGAGTGCTTGTTTCAATAGTTCTTTGTTTCAATAAATTAAAAATTTTATTAAAATCTTCGCTACCAACTTCTAAAAACCCATTTGAAATAGCATCAATAGTTTGAGTTATCCCTGCCAATGGAGATCTAACATCGTGAGCAATAATAGAGTATAATTTATCACGTGTACGGTTCATTTCTATAATTTTTTTCTTTGAAGCTGCTAATTCAAGATGAATTTTAACACGAATAAGCATTTCATCTCTTTTAAAGGGTTTAGAAATATAATCAACAGCTCCAGCATTAAAACCTTCAACCATATCTTCGGTTTGAGTTTTTGCAGTAATAAAAATAATTGGTATTTCTTTTGTTTGAGGATTTGCTTTAACCAATTTGCAAACCTCATAACCATCCATTTCAGGCATCATAACATCTAATAATATCAAGTCGATATTATTTTCTTCCAAGATTTTCAAAGCACTGTCACCATCCATTGCAAGTGCTATTTTATAATTATCTTCTTTTAGGAAATTGCTAATTACTTTAAGGTTTTCCTGATTATCATCCACTACCAGGATATATATATTTTCGTTCATTTACTTTTTGTTTTTTAAGTTTGCAATTTTAGCGATAATCTGAGGGAATTTTTTAATTATTTTTTTCAAAGATTCTAAATTCACAGATTCAAGGTCATCATTAATATTATTAGCATAATCTAATAAGAACTGAAAACGATACTTTTCAGCTAATTTCTTCAAATCTTTACAGAAAGGCTCAATTTTATAGAGAATCAAATGATCTTTTATATCTTCCCAATAAGGTAAATATTTATTATTTAATATCAAAAGAATTTCAGGTAAATTACTCAACAATTCTTCAGAAAGATTTTCAAGAACAGCGTCTTCATTTATTTCAACACTAATAGAGGTAAGCTCAACCGTATGCTTCAAAAATACTGCAAGTTTCTCTATTAAATCAGCTCTACTTACAGGTTTAAAAAGGAATGCATCGAAATCTGTAGAATTTTTAATTTTTTCAGTTTCAAATACAGTAGCTGTAAAAGCAACAATAGGAATATGTTTTTTACTTGGATTTGCTTTAATTCGCTTTGCCACCTCATACCCATCTATACCAGGCATTTGTATATCCAACAGAATTAAATCAGGGGAAATATGCTCTAATAATTCAAGCGCAATTTCTCCATCCTCGGCTGACGAAATATTTAAACCTGATGTTAGCAATAGATTCTCAACGGTTTCAATATTTGAAACTACGTCGTCTACAACAAGAATAGATGCTTGTTTAAATTTTATTTTTCGAATTATTTTATCCGTTTCTTTTTTCTCACCTATCGCATCACTTTTTTGAACACTTGGGAATATTACTTTAAAAACAGAGCCTTCTCCTTCAACACTTGAAACAGAAATTGTACCATTCATCTTCTCAACCAGACGTTTAGAAATTGCTAAGCCCAAACCTACTCCACCGTATTTCCGATTTGATTGCCCATACTGTTGTCTGAAAGCTTCAAAAACAATTTCTTGCTGAGATTTTGGAATTCCGATACCAGTGTCTTTAACCTCTAATTGCAATTGTCCGACATTTCCTTTTTGCAACAAAAAAGAAGCATGAATGCTTACATGACCATGATGTGTGAACTTAATAGCATTTCCAATAAGATTAAACATTATTTGCTTAATTCTGATTTCATCAAAAATAATTAAATCAGGAAAATCAGATGCGATAATTAACTTTAAATCAATTCCTTTTGATTGTGTTTTATCATTAAATAGCAATACTATTTCATGGAGTAGATTTTTTAAATTAAGCGTTTGAAATACTATTTCTAATTTACCTGCTTCAATTTTTGAGAGATCTAATATATCGTTCAGCAATGATAGCAATAGGTTTCCGCTACTTAAAACCGACTTAATCATTTCTTTATGCTGATTAGATTCAAGTTTATAAAATAAAGCCTCGCTAAATCCAAGAATAGCATTCATTGGAGTTCGAATTTCGTGGCTCATGTTAGCAATAAACTCTGATTTAGCTTTATTTGCAAATTGTTCTTTTCTCTTCTCTTCTATTAATCTTTCTTCTAAGCTAACTCTGTTTCTAAAATTTACCAGCATTTGAGAAAAAACAAACAGCAAGGTTTCTTCTTTTTCAGAATATAAATGATGATGTTTTACAGAATCAAAACCAACAAATCCAATACAGTTATTATCTAACATCATAGGTATGGCTATCAAACTCTTTATTCCTTGATCTTTTATTATTTTTCTTACACCATTCTCCTTTGGATATATATTTACATCAGGAATATTTAGTGCAAGCCCTTTTTTATGAGCTTCAACAAACTGTGGAATAACTTCAAATGGAATATTTTGTAATTCTTCTAATTGAGAATTTATACCTTCGGCACACCATTCGTGGGTATTACTACATGTTTGTTTTTCCCAATCGTATTCTAATATATAAGATCTATCAGCTTCAACAAATCTACAGAGTTCTTCTAAGGACTTATTAATTGCAATATCAATTTCTGAAAGAGGAATATTGATGTAAGTAGAAGAAATATTCATTAAAATTCTTTGCAGAGAAGCCTGATTAAAAAGTGCTGCTTCTGTTTGCTTGCGGTCTGTAATATCTGTTGCAACGCCAATAAGTGCTATTGGTTCATTTTTATCATTGTAAATAACAGAAGAAGAAACAAATACAGGAAATTCAGTTCCATCTTTTTTTAAATTTAAAAGCTCCCCACTCCATCCACCTTTAAGTGTTTCAGAAAGAATATTTTTTACAATTTCATTAGAATTATTAGGGGAGCGAATAATTTTAATAGAATTTCCTAATAATTCGTGTTCTTCAAATTGATAGGTTTTTAAAAACGCATTGTTAACAAATATAATATTATCATTCATATCAGTAATACTCACACTTTCGCCAATACTTCGAATTGCATGAGCAAGCATCAAAATAGTATCTTCTTTTTGCTTACGTTCAGTAATATCCTCACCTGAGCATAGCAAACCTTGAATTATACCATCTTTGTCGGTTATCAAAGTATTATGCCATGCTATTAAACGTTTTTCTCCATTTTTTGTAATAATATTATTCTCATAATAATCAGAAGGCTCTACTTCACCAGATATTATCCTTTTGTAAGCATTAAATACTTTTTCATATTCATCTGCTGGCACACATGTTTTAAACCAATCTTTACCTTCCAATTCTTCCAACTCATATCCCAGAACTAAACATGCTTTTTGATTTAACAATGTTATTTGGGAGTTATTGTCGTATGCAACAAGCATTATTTGAGCAACATTCAAATAGGTTATAGCCTTATGCTTTTCTATATTAAAAGCTATTTCAGCTAATTTACGATCAGTAACATTTCTAACAATTGCCAATACTTTTCCATCATTCGTAGGAACAATACGCGATTCAAAAAAATCTTTGACATTATTAATAGTAAGCTCATAGGAAAATTGAACTAATTTATTTTCCTGTATTGATTGCAGAAAAACTTGTTTTGCTTCAACTGCTAATTCAGAAGGGAATATTTCACTGATATTCTTTCCAATAATTTCAGCTCTTGGTATAAAAAGTTTTTCATCTTCTTCTGTAAAAACATTTAAATAATCACCATCTTTATTAAAAACAAACAATAAATCGGGAATTGCCTTAAGAATGGCTGCTTTTTGATTTTCGCTTTCAATCAGAGCTTCTTCACTTTTTTTCCTGGCTGCATTTTCCTTTTCTAAATCATCCAAAAGATTCAAAGTAGCTTTTTGAGTTATTCTTAATTCATAAGTCTGATCTTCAACCAATTTAGCAAGTCTAATTCCTTCATTGCGCTTTTGAATATTAGCATTTTTTATTTTACGCATTGCCCGTATTTGAGCAATAAGTTCACTCTCGTCGATGGGTTTTGCCAAAAAAGCTTCGCCTCCAGCTTCTAAAGCACGAATTCTACTTTCTTTATCACCTTTAAGTGCTGTAACAAAAACTACAGGAATTTCACTTAAAATTTTATCAGCCTTTAGTTTTTGACAAACTTCAAAGCCATCCATATAAGGCATTACAATATCAAGCAGAATTAAATCTGGATCCTCTTGAGCAGCTATTTCAATGCCAGTTTTCCCATCAAGTGCTGTAAAAATAATGGCATCAGGAAAAGCCTCATATATCAATGCTTTAATACTGATAAGGTTATCCTCAATATCATCGATAGCCAGTATTTTTATTTTATTACTTTCCATAAAGCAGTTCATTTATCGTATTGAAAAATATATTTTCATCGATAGGTTTTGCAATATAGGCATCGAAACCATGTGCAAGAATGGCTTCGCGGTCGGTAGTCATAGCACTGGCAGTAAGTGCTATAATAGGAATATTATTCAAACTTTCAATTTCTCTTATCGCTTTAAATGCCTCTATTCCATCCATTTCTGGTAAAGCAATATCCATTAAAATAAGATTTAATGTATGTTTTTTAGCTAATTCAACAGCTTCATTACCATTAACTGCTTCTATTATCGTATAATTATCAGCAAGAATAGCCTTAACTGTAAGCATATTATCAGGATTATCTTCTACAACCAGTACTATTGGATTACCCTTTATGGTTTGCAATTTAGGCTGTATTTTGGGAGATTCAATTATAGTTGGAGAAACCATAGTAGTAATTGCTTTCAAAAGATCATTGCGATTTACATCACCTTTTTGAATTAACTGATGAATATTGTTTTGCTTCAATGAACTAAGATCTTCTTTGGTAATATGCTTTGCTGTAAGAATTAATACTGGAATAAATGCAGTTAATTCTTCTTCTCGTAAAGTCTTAAGAACATCAAAGCCGTCAATATCAGGCATCATTAAATCAAGAATAATGGCATCTGGAATAGTTTGTGAAACAACTCTAAGTGCTTCACTACCATTACGAGCAATAAGTAATTGATATCCTAATTCTTCCAAGAAATCTTTCATCTGAATAATTGCAGGTTCGCTGTCTTCAACTAATAAAATAGATTTAGCAGATTTGTTTAATATAGGTTTATCTTTTGGTTGTTTGATTGCATGTTCTATTCTGGTGCTGATTACAGTTTTGTTTTCAATATCAATAATTTTGTTTTCGGGAGCATATTGTAAAGGAAGAGTAAGTATAAATTCAGAACCTTTACCAAGAATACTTTTAACAGAAATTGTTCCTCCGAGCAACATTGCATATTTTTTAGCAATAGCCAAACCCAAACCTGTTCCACCAAATTTACGAGAAGTGCTACCATCAGCCTGACGAAATTCATCAAAAATATGAGGAATATGAGCCTCAGATATACCAACACCTGTATCGGTTACAGAAATAACAATTTTATTTTCAATTTGCTCAGCTTTTACTTCTACTTTTCCTTCTTCAGTAAATTTAACTGCATTGGCAATTATATTTTGTAGAATATGACGACATTTTGCAGCATCACTGGTAAATAATAATTGAGCATCATTGGCTGAGTGTATCAATTTTAAATCTTTCTGTTCTACCTGAGGAGATATCATGCTTACAATTTCAGCAATCAAATTATTAGCATTAAACTTAGTAATTTCAATTTCTTCTTTTCCTGCTTCGATGCGAGAGATATCAAGAATATCATTGATAAGTTCCAATAAATGCTTACCGTTGCGTTCAATTACGCCAATATAACTATATTCTTCTTCGGGAATTTGCTTAGCAAGACGACGGTTTAATACTCCTGAGAGTGCAATTACAGAATTGAGCGGTGTTCGAAGCTCATGACTCATATTAGAAAGGAAATTGGTTTTGAGTTGATTCACTTCTTTAAGCTGTTTTTTTTGCATTTCCAACTCGGTATTTTGTGCAGATAATTCAGAGGATTGTGAAACCAATTCTGTTTTCTGTGCTTCCAGTTCACGATTTTGAAGTTCCATTTTTTTAGAAAAATCTTTTATCAAACGATATGCCAATATTCCCTCAATTCGGGCATTCATCGTATCAAAAATATCTTCTATCAATTGAACAGATTGCTGAGTAAAAGAGCCAAGACTTGCTAAGGAAATAACAGCAATAACTCTATTGCCAGAAATAACAGGGATGGTTATTATTTCGTGTGGAATAAACTTGCCAGTTACAGTATTAAACACAAAACGTGTATCTTGAGGAATGTTTTTTAGGTGTTGTATTTTGCGTGAGGCAAGAACGGTACCAAATTGTCCTTCATAATTGTTGGCAGAAAATGATTGTCTAGCAGTTTCTTCAATACCAACAGATTCAAAATGATCAAAAGTTTTTCTATCGTTACTTAAAAGATATACAGCCGACATTTGAGAATCGGTATAAGTAGCTAATGCACTAAGTGTTGCTTTAAAAAATTTATTTGCATCGTATTCACTCATCATTATACTCGAAAGCTTAACAAAATTTCTATCTAATTCAGTATTAATTTGAATAAATTCAACCATAGTATTGAAAGAATCAGACAAAACGCCCAACTCATTCTGCGATTGATAAGAAGAACGGGCAAACATATCTCCTTTATGATAGTTATTTGTTGCTTTGGTAAGTTCCTTTATAGGCTTTAAGATATTTCTAAGTAAAATAAAATTAATAAGGAAGCTTATAAATAAAATAAAAGCAACTATTAATAACAATTGATTATGCAACGAAGTATTTAAATTATTAGAATTTGTATATAATTCATCACCTTTATTTTTAGAAAAATCGTCAATTTTTTGAAGCACATTAAGCAAGTTTTCTACATGCAAACTCACAATACCTGTTGATGATGTTCGGGATTTAGCTTCATCCACTTTAGCCGAACGTAACAAACGTATGGTTTCTGCACGCATACTATTCCATATTAACATAGCCTGTTTTAAAGAATCTATTTGAGCATGAGGTCCTAAATACTGGCTATTAAGAATGTTTATTTGCTCATTTGCATTTGATTCAGATATAAGTATTTGATTCAGATTATTGTTAATTTCCTTCTCATTTAAAGATAAAAACAAATCTTTCATATTACGCTGAATAAAAAGGATATCTGCTTTTAATTCACCAATAGCTCGCCTTACCTGAAGCGGATGATTATACATCGTTTCAATTTGTTCATGGATATTATCAGTTTGGATATAAGAAGTTACTCCCAGCATTAAAACAAACACTATTAAAGTTGTAAAGCCAATTTTTAGTTGTGTGCTAATTTTTAGGTTTTTTATTTTCATCTGTTAACGTTTTTTTATTCTCTAGTAATCCCTTTAAAAACTAAGGATATCCATTTATTTATCTATTTTTTTGAAATATAGCTGACTGTGGATATATTTCATGGTAATTATGATTCATTACAATTTCTCTTTCTGCCTCACCAGTGATTAAATAACCGTCATCTGCCAGTGAGTGAGTTATTTTCTTCATAATTTTTTTTTGAAACTCAGGTTTATAATAAAAAAGCAAATTTGCACATAGCACAATTCCAAAATCACCAAATATGCTAACTGGCGGACTGCTATATTGCTCATTTAATAAATCGAAAACCGAAAAATCAATATTTTCTTTTAGTTCAGATTTTATAGTATAAGTTTTACCTTGTTTAGTGAACCATTGTTTCAATCGCTGAATATTCATATTATTCAAAGCAGATGGTTTATAATTTCCTTTTTTCGCCTCCAATAATTGCTCTTCAGACTGATCGGTAGCAAAGATACGAAATTTACAATTTGAACAGTTAGCATTTTTAATTTCTTCAATTAATATTGCTAAACTATAAGCTTCTTGACCTGAAGCAGATGCAGCTGACCATATTCTAATCTCTTTCTTTTTATCAACTTTTCTACTAAGAAATAATGATGGCAATACAATACGTTCTAATACAGAAAAAGTTAGTGAATTCCTAAAAAACTCACTATAACTAATTTGAAGTGAATCAATAAAACGTATCGCTTCTTTATTGTTCTGTTCAATAATTTTAAAATATTCTTCAGGTGTATTACATTGTTTCTCAGAAATTCTTTTTTGAATAGAATTGCTTAAAAAAGTAGTATCATATTTTGAAATATCAATGCCTTGCTCTCTTATTAATAGTTCTGTGATAGTATTATTTATTTCTTTCATTTCTTTGTTTTTAATAAAGAGGATTTTAGAGCTTAGTAGTTTTTAATTATACTATTTTGTATTTTTCTTCTTTTCCAATATTTTTGAGCAATTCATTTACTTCTTTTTTTAATTCAATCATCTTTAATTCACGTCCGACAGAAATATTATGAAAACGTTGCAAATCTTCCATTTTTTCTTTTAATGCTACTTCGTCTTGTTTGCGTTCGGAAATATCACGGAAGTTTATCACTATAGACTCGACAGTTGGGTCTGCAAGCAAATTGGTAAATGTGCTTTCAATCCATTTCCAGTTCCCATTTTTATCACGAAAACGATATTGCAAGGTTGGTATATAAGATGGATCTTTTAAAAGTTTATCCAAATCCAATAAAACGAAATGCAAATCTTCTGGATGAGTATTTTCAACAGGATTCCCAGTTAGTTCCTCTGATTCGCTATATCCAAACATTCTTTTTGCAGAAGAGCTCGCAAATTTAAAATTTCCTTCGGCATTTATAAGTACAATTCCATCGGGTGCTTTTTCGATTAAAGCCTGATAGTGTTTCCCTATTTTCTTTATTGTTTCTTCTGCATGTTTTCGTACTGTAATATCTTGACCAAAGCTCACAATACCTTCAATTTTTCCTCCAATATAAATAGGCGAAGTATTTACAGATATCGTAAGTATGCTGTTATCTACTTTTCTTAAATGCAATTCGTAATTACAGTTTTCTCCATTTATAGTTCGCTGAAAAACATCCATTATCATAGGAAGATCTTCTTCTAAAATAATTGGTACGAAAGACTTTCCTTTCCATTCGTTTAATAAAAGTCCTGTAGTTTTTGTTGCTATTTCGTTAAGAAAAGTAAAGTTGCCATTTATATCTAAAGTCCAGATTAAATCGTTTGAATATTCTATCATAGTACGGTATTTATCTTCGCTTTCTTCTAATGCTTGTTGTATTTGCTTATGTTCGGTGATATCCATCATGCTTATTACCAAATTCAATTTACCATTACTATCTTTATAATGTGTCATGTATTTTTCGCAAAGTCGTTTTTCTCCATCAGAATGAATGAAATAGAATTCATAATGATGTTTGTATTCTTTACCCTCGACAAATTGCATAAAATTAGCAACTACAAATTCTTTGGATTCAGGGGCAAGAAATGCTGCAAAAGTATCGGCAGAATATATTTGTTCCTTTGAATAACCTCCCATTTTTATCATTGCATCATTTGCCCAGATAATTTTCCCAGTTTCGTTAATTATACATATCGAACTGAAAGAAAATTCGGATACTGCCCGAAAGCGTTCTTC
>CAZUCB010000055.1:13939-16779 GCA_964618755.1 uncultured Bacteroides sp.
AAACTTTCCTTTAATATCTATTAGAGCCATGCCAACATTTGCATAATCAAAGCCTAAACGAAAGCGTTCTTCGCTTTCTTTCAATGCACTTTCTGCATGTTTTCGTTCAGTAATATCTGTAACAAAACCTTCTAAATGAGATATTGAGCCATCAGAGGTAAACACAGCCTGACCTTGATCCCAAACATATTTCAAAAAGCCTCTTTTGGTAACGATACGGTATTCTAATGCATAGGAGGTTTTATTTATAATTGCATCTTCAACAACAAGAGAAATCATTTCACGGTCGTCAGGATGACTTATTGCATTAAAACTAATTATTTTATTGTTTATTAATTCTTCGGGCAGATACTCTGTGAGATTGTAAGATCCTTCATTAACAAATTTTATTGTCCAATCTTTATCATTTAAACAGGAATATGCCATTCCTTGAAGATTGTTCATTAAAGTTGAAAGTTTTCTTTCGCTTTCTTTTAATAAATCATTGAAATGCTTGCTTTGGGTGATATCGCGAAGACTTTCAATTGCACCAATAATATTTCCATCCTCATCGTGAAGCGGAGAAACTTTTGCAAAAATCCAAGCTCCTTTATTGTTATAAAGAGCGTTGCAAAAAAATTCTGAAGTAAGTGTATCACCATCTCTTTTAATATGAGGATATCGGGCAATAACTTCTTCATTGTTCTCAAACACTAAATCCATCAACTGTGAACGTGCTTCGCCATAGAATGGTATTGTGTAAGCATAATTGCCTTTGCCCATCATTTCTGAAGTAGGAATACCAGTCATTTCTACAATAGCCTTATTCCAGATTATAATTCGTTTTTCTTTATCAACACCAAGCGTAGCATCGGGTAAAAATTCTATTAAATCTGAGAGTTGCTTTTGTTGCTCTTTTAGTAATTCTTCGGCATGTTTACGTTTAGAGATATCCTGGGTACTGGTTCTGAAACCAAGTGATTTTCCATTTGAATCCAAAATAGGACACCAAGAAATAGATGCCCAAAAATAGGACCCATCTTTACGTATACAACGAACTTCCAAATCGTCTCCACTTCCACCATTAATCGCTTCTTGATATTTTTCAAAACCTAATGGTATATCTTCGCTAAATACTGTCATTGATATGAAGTCTTCGGCTGCTATATATTCTTCTGGAGTAAAACCTGTAAGTGTTTCGGTAAATGAATTCATCCATAAAAGTTTGCCTTTGGGATTGAACCATGCCTCCCAACTTGCGGCGTAATTTGCGATTGCTTTAAACTTATCTTTGCTTTCGCGTAAAGCATTTTCTGCATTTTTTCTTTCAGAAATATCCCTAATAATCAATTGTACGGCCACTTTATCTTTAAGCTTAAGCGACATTGCTTTTACTTCCACATCTAAAACAGAACCATCGAGACATATAAATTTTTCTTCATACGTAGGCAATATAAGACCTTCGGTATCTAATTGTTTCATTCGGCTGATGACCATCGGACGATAATCTGGATGTACAAATTGTATTACCGGTTTACCAATTAATTCTTCTTCACATGATGCTTTAATTAAACGAAGGCATTCATTGTTTACAAAAACAGCTTTTCCTTCTTCATAAATTACAATGGCATCGGGTGAATTCTCAACCAAGTCGCGGTATTTAATTTCACTTTCTTTTAAGTTATCTAATATTTGTTTGCGCTCAGTAATATTTCTAAAAAAAGATTGAAAATTGCCATCGGGCATTTTTTTAGAATTCATTTCAACGAAAACAGAAGACCCGTCTTTTCGAAGAATTTCTCTTTCCGAAATAATTGTTTCGCCCATTAATAGCAAATCATATCGCAATGGTTTATTATTAAGAAATTTTGACGAAAATAAGTCTTTCATGTTCATTTTCAAGAGTTCTTCGCGAGTATATGCTGTAAGTTCCGAAGCTGCTTTATTTACTTCGATAAAATTGCCTACTGCATCTCCCTGAAAAAAAGCATCTGCTGCCAAATCAATTAAAAGTCGGAATTTTTCTTCGTTTGTTTGTGATAAGTTTCTTGCTTTCTCTGTTTCGGCTATTTGAATTTTTAATTGTAAATTATTGTAGGCTTTAGCTGAAAGTTCGTTAGCAAAAGCATACAACATTTCGGCAATTTTTTTAAATTGTTCTTCTGGCATAAAAGGGACTTCATTCAAGGCTTCTAAAAAATCATTTCGGTTTGCCCCAATTTCGTCAGCATATTGCATAATGTTCATTTTATCCAATTCCTGGCTACGAACTTGTCCGATCAACCAATTGGCAATGTGCTTACCACCAACGGTAATACTTGCTCCGGCATCCCATAATCCTCCACTCAAACAGGGTTGCGAAATTGGACCTGAGGAATTTTGCCTGCCAATAATAGCATCCGATTTAAAACAATTGGCAAGTCCTTTCTCGGTTTTGCGAATAACATCATTACACAAACGGCAAAAATTGCTGGGTTGGGTAATAGGTGTTCCATCGGGATGCGTAATTAAAGAGGCAACTCCATTGGCGTCGGAAAACAAGTCCTGAATCCGTTGAATTTCTTTAATATCAAAAATATCGCCAAAACCAATGTCATCTAAACCTAATCGTTTTATTTTTTTTTTATATGTTCCCATAGCATAATAGTTTATTTTCTATTGATAGAAGGTAATGTAAATCTAAACGTACTCCCCTTTCCTTCTTCGCTTTCCACCCATAATTTTCCACCATGTTTTTCAACAAATTCTTTACACAACAATAAGCCTAAACCAGTGCTGAGTTCGCCTTCGGTACCTTTTCTGCTTGTACTTACATCGAGTTTAAACAAATTTTCTATCATTGATGGTTTCATGCCAATTCC
>CAZUCB010000056.1:0-1326 GCA_964618755.1 uncultured Bacteroides sp.
GATCAGATGAAGGAAACTGTAAAAAAATTCCAGTCTTTTTTGAAAGAAAAAGGAGCTGAGATTGTTTATGAAAACAATTGGGGATTAAAAAAATTGGCTTACCCTATTCAAAAAAAATCAACAGGATTTTATTATCTTATTGAATTTAAAGCCGAAGGAACTCTTGTAGCTGATTTAGAAACTGTTTACAAACGTGATGAGCGTTTATTAAGATTCTTAACTGTAAAACTTGATAAACACGCTATAGCTTATAGCGAAAAAAGACGCAACATTGCAATTGGTAAAAAAGCAGAAGTAAAATTAGAAGTCAACGAAATAATTTAATTTAAAAATTTAAAATCATGGCAGACAATAGTTCAGAAATCAAATATTTAACCCCAATAGCGGTTGAAACCAAAAAGAAAAAGTATTGCCGTTTCAAAAAAAGCGGAATCAAATACATTGATTACAAAGATGCTGATTTCTTATTGAAATTTATCAACGAACAAGGTAAAATTCTTCCAAGAAGATTAACCGGTACTTCTAATAAATATCAGAAAAAAGTATCGCAAGCAGTTAAAAGAGCAAGACACCTTGCTTTATTACCTTACGTAGCAGATTTATTAAAATAAGGAGGGAAACACAATGGAAGTAATTTTAAAACAAGACGTAGAAAACTTAGGTTACAAAGACGACCAAGTTAAAGTAAAAGATGGATATGCTCGTAATTTTCTTATCCCTCAAGACATTGCTATAATGGCAACAGCTACCAATAAAAAAATACACGCTGAAAATTTAAAGCAACGTGCATTCAAATTGGAAAAAATTAAAACACAAGCCGAAACACTTTGCAAAGCACTCGAAAATGTAGTAGTGAAAATAGGTGCAAAAGCAGGTGAAACCGGTAAAATTTACGGTTCTGTTAATTCTATACAAATAGCTGAAGCATTAAAAGAACAATACAATTACGAAATTGACCGCAAAAAAATTCACATTGAAGGCGAATCAATTAAAGAATTAGGTACTTACAAAGCAAAAATTAACTTACACAAAGAAATCAAAGCTGAAATCAGTTTTGAAGTATTTGCTGAATAGTTTCTAATTAAATATATTTTTATAAAAAACCCGGTTATATTGCTGGGTTTTTTTATTTTTGTAATCATGCTATCGAAAAATACAATTAAACACTTGCAATCTCTGAAACAAAGCAAATTCAGAGAAGAATACCAAGAATTTATTGCTGAAGGCGATAAATTGGTTACTGAATTATTGTCGAGCAATTTCAAAATTATTGAAATATTTGCTGTAAAAGAATGGTTGGTTACTCATAAAATAACAGATAATATT
>CAZUCB010000056.1:1426-14761 GCA_964618755.1 uncultured Bacteroides sp.
AGTGTAGATGTGTATAATCCCAAAGTGGTGCAAGCTACTATGGGTTCAATAGCAAGAGTTAATATACAATATGCAGATTTGTCTATATTTTTAAAAAATATTCCAAAAGATATCCCAATTTATGGCACTTTATTAAATGGCGAAAATATTTACACTCAAACACTAAGTAAGAATGGACTTATTATTATCGGCAATGAATCCAAAGGAATCTCTGATGAAATTTTGCCTTTTATTACCAATAAACTGTATATTCCATCTTTTGCTGAAAATTCAAATAATAAAGCCGAATCATTGAACGCATCCATTGCTACAGCTATCGTTTGTGCCGAATTTAAAAGGCGTGCATTTTTTGCATAAAAAAAGAGGAACATTGCCCTCTTTCTTTTCTGTTCTTTTACTCATTATCCGATGCAAACCACTCGGCATAAGAATTGGAAGTTTCGTCAAGACGAATGCTGAATAACTTTACATTATCAGGTAGTTTATTTTTGATTCTTTCAGCAAAATCTAATAAAAAATTTTCGCAACTTGGTTGATATTTAACTAATATCAGCTTTTCAGATAATGATTTAACTTCAATCGAATTTACATTTTTTGTATCAGCATTTAATACCAGAGCATGATCGAATGGTTTTACAATACAATCATTTACAATTTGTTTTAAGATACCAAAATCCATTACCATGCCGTTTTTAGGAGAATTAGTGTCGGTTAAAGGTTCTCCAATTAGAGTTACAGCCATTTTGTAAGAATGTCCGTGAATATTTTTGCACGGTCCATCGTAATCTAATAAAGCATGGGCACTTTCAAACCTGAATTCTTTGGTAATTCTAATTTTTGACATTATCGTGTAAACTTAAATACTGATTTGCAATTTTTTCCGCTAATGGTAACAAAATACATACCGCTTTCAAGATTTGCAACATTAATTTTTTGTTGAGTTAAAACTTTTGATGTTTGATAAAAATAACGTCCTCTTATGTCAGTGATTGTAATGTTTTCAGGAAGGGTTTGTAAATGTGTAATGTCAATATTTAACTCTTCTTTGGCTGGATTTGGATATATTAATACTTTATCGCTTAAATCAATATAATTAACTCCATTACCTTGATTAGAAAAAGTAATTGCAATAATACCTTTAATGCCCGAATTATCATTAGCAGTAGCTACAACTGTGTCAATACCATCTGCTACTGCTGTAAGCAAACCTGTAGAGCTAATAGTAGCTTTGGCATTTTTTACCGACCATGTATAAGTACTATTGGTTGCGTTGGTAGGTAAAACTGTTGCTGACATTTGTAAAGTTCCTCCTTGAGTTGAAATAGAAGTAGCCCCACCTTGACCCTGTACTACAATCGAATTAACTAAAATTAAAGTTCCGCCACCCCAAACTAAGTTTACGTATTCAGGATGATCAATATAAGGATTTCGATTGTGTTGATATGTATAAATTGCATTGTTTCGATTTATTTCTTTAACACTTACAGGGTCTTGTGTATGCCATTTAATCATTAGGTTTACAAACCATGGCTTAAAAGCTGGAAATGCATTACCTGTTAATAATTCTCCAGCTGAGCCATTATTACTCCAACCTGCAATAAGATTTTCGTATCGAGTAGCTACATAAAAATAACTTCTTGCAAAATCTCCTTTAAAACTATCAATAGGTTCAAAAACTGTTCCTGTATATCCTGTTGTTGGATCTGAACTGCCAAGTTTGCTTCCATTTGATGATGTCCATGTTGCACTTCCTACTTTACCATGAGGATAACTACTTCTTCGGTTATTAACGTATCCATCGGTTGGATAAACGTGAAACAAATCAGACCTTTGTGGTGCGGATGCCCCAAGCCAACTGTCGCAGAAAGAATGCTCTCTATTATAACAATCTCCTTCATTACTGTAATTTCCACATTGATCAGAATTATTTGATGAGTTTGTAAACCAATAATTAGCAGTTCCATCGGCTTTTATAGAATACATATCCCAAACTTTGCCTGATGGTAAGTTGTCAGTAGTTGTATAGCAGGCATATAAGCCTCCATAACCCATATCCGTATGTCCTTTTATAATATTATACAGTTGAGTTTTGAGGGTAGCACCAGTGCCAGTAGCTGTATTGTAATAGCCTACAGGAATTTGTGCCATTGCAACATACTGAATAATGAATGCAATAGCAAGAGTTGTAAAAAATCTTTTTAACATGATGATATATTTATATTTAAATTATATAGTTTGAGATATATAACAACTTATGTTTTTATAAGTTTATCTAAACAATTTTTATATTATTTTATTGTGTTCTATTAATATTTTAATTCCAATTATTATCAAAACTAATCCACCTAGTAATTCTGCAGTTCGAGGTTTAATAAAGCGATTTAGTTTTCCTAAACAAATCCCGCCATAAGAAATAATAAAAGTAACAATACCAATTATAATAGCTGCTTTTAGTATTGAAACATTTAAGAATCCAAAGCTGATACCCACAACAAAAGCATCTATTGTTGTTGCTATTGCAAGCATAATCAAAACTGAGTTTTTATTGATATTAAATTTTCTTTCTTCGGGTTTCACTTTTATCGATTCAATAATCATTTTTAGTCCGATAATAAAAAGTAATGAAAAAGCAATCCAATGATCAATTCGTTCAATCATATCTTTAAATGTAATGCCTAATAACCAACCTAATATAGGCATAATAGCCTGAAATAAAGCAAAAACTAAGGCTATTCTAAGTCCTTTTTTATAGGTTATACATTTTAAGGTTCCACTTGTAAGTGAAACGGCAAAACTATCCATAGATAAACCTATTGCAATTAATATTAATTCTAAAAAACTCAAGTTCGAAAATTTGGGGTTGCAAAATTAATTAAATAAAATACTTAACTGTCTTTTTTTAATAAAAATAATGAAATTATTGTTTCGTGTTTCAATTTATTTTATAGTATAAATGGTATGGTGAGAGGTAACTGCAAAATTTTAAAATAATTTGTATTTTTACTGAAGTACTAACTTTTCTATTCTTGCAAATTTATTATTTTTAATTTTAAGAAAGTAAATTCCTTTTGGATATGTATTAAGATTAATTTCTTTAACAAAAAGTAAATTAGTATTATAAAAAATTTCAGAATACAAAATTTCACCTTGCATATTGTAAAGTTGTAATTCAGATTTTTCATTTATAAATCTATTTTCTATCGAAATAGTGCCGTTGCTAGGATTAGGATAAAATTTAAAATTTATTCGATCATTATCTTTTATTGATGACTCAGTAATAGTTATACCTCCATTTATATAGTTTGTTGAAATAATTTGACCCATGTAATTAGCTAATTCACAATTTGGTAAAAAAATAAGTGGGCAATATCCTCCAGCTAATATTTTAAAGTTAAATTTAACTAATATTTCTGTGTTAAAGTTTACGCTATTTAAATCTGCCCATGAAACTGCAATTTTTCCAAGACGAGCATTGGTAGTTATGTTATGTATATCATTAATCATAATTCCTGAAATATGTGGATTAAGATTATTATAATTAATAAAATTTACTTTTGTTGTATCATAACTAATAGATAAAGTAATAGCACTTAAACTGTCAATGTTAGAGATATTTATTGAAACACATGCAGTATCTCCTAAATTAGCTTGTATATTATCAATTTGAAGAGTTTGGGTTTTCACTTCGTTACAAAAAAAAGTTAAAATAGAAAATAATGTTATTTTTAAAAATTTCATATATTTAAATTTTGAACTACAAAGTTAATATATTTATATAGTATTTGTTATTTAAGGTTTTGCTTTTTGATTACTTTTTCTATTAATAAGATAAAAAAAAAGTCCGATTTTTAATCGGACTTTTTTTTTAGAATTCCCAAAGATTATGTTCCAAATCAAAAATGTATTCTTTAATTCTTTCAGCTTCCAATAAAGCATCCAAACCTGTTTTGTATGCTGAAATATTTCTGTTATAAGTATTATCTTCTTTGGTTATATAACTCTGAAAATATCTTTTTTGAAATATATCATCAAAAGTTCTTCTTTCTGCACCATTTTTAGGATTATATAATTCAGTTCTTGCAAATACTGGACGTGCATCAGGGAAATAAATCCAAAACATAGGTTGAAAACCTGGTTTTAATTCACCTTTATCGTCTCTAACTTGTAAAAGAGGGCAAAGGCCTAAAATGCGTACATCTAATACTGAACGTTGCTTATCAAAAAACTGAACTTCTTTAATTCTAAGCTGTTTAACATCTGTTGGATCCAATGATATTTTAATAATCGTATCATAGAATTCACCAGGGAAGTCAAGTCTTTCCAATTGAGTTGAATCTGAACGTTCAAATCCAGCAATCATTTCCTCATAGGTTAGTGGTTTTGTAAATTCATCATTGATAGCATCATAAGCAGTTAAAGAACCTTCTTTTAAGCCATCCATAATCATTTGCATAAAACTTACTCGATCTCTAATGGTTTCATCAGGATAATAAAATACTTGATTCATTTTCTCTCTGAAATCAATTATTCTCCATATTTTTGTGTACCAAGTTACATCAGCTTCTCTCACTGGTGCATAAGGAACAACCTTTCGATCTCTTGAATGAGATTTATCCCATGCAAGATCTCTTGGAGGACTATCAAATACTTGTGAGAATGCTTCGATTGTTATTCCTACATTGAAAACTAACAATACTATTAAAATTACTTTTTTCATTTTTATTAATTTTATTAATTTAATTGTCAAATAAAATATCCAAATAAACTGCTTAATTTAGATTAATGCTTTAATTATGATTACTTTATCTGAAAATATAATTTTAATTAATGAATCCTTTATTATCCTACAATAGATGATGTTTCTACTTAATAGTTAAGTTTATTGAATTAAGTTTACGGTTTCCTTCAGGGGCTTTAACCGTAATATTCTCAAACCAAAATTTCTGACCACGTTTAGCTTGCGAAAGCATTGATATCATTTCAGGTGTAAACTTATTACCTTTTGATATTAATTTTGGTGATAAATCTCCACTTTTAGTAGTTTGCATTGTAAAAGAAGTTACAAACATTTGTAATTCAAAATCAAAATCTTTTAATTGAGCTGCAATACCACCAGCTGTTGTAATTCTGGATTTATCAATTAATGCTCCATCTTCAACACCTCCTATAGAAGGAATTGGATTTGGAACTGTTTTTACACGAAATTCAGATTTACCCATTGATTTCATTTTGCCATCAAAATCAGCGTTAATTGAAATAATAGCTTTTGTACCAGGTGCCCCTTTAGTAACATTCACAATGTATTTACCACCACCTTTTGGTGATAATGTACCTCCTGTCATAGTAGGTCTTACTTTTTCGTTTGCAACACCAGGTACAGAAACAGTAACAGGATTGTCAACACCAATGTAAAATACATTCATTTTATCAGCAGAAACAGTAGCACTTGGTTTAGCTACTATGTATTCATTTTCAAATGGATAAGATTTTAAACCAAATGGAGTTTTTACATTTATTTGGCCTTTGTATTTTTTTAAACCTTCTGAAGAAGCTCCAGATTTATAAAGTACCATACCACTATCACCTTGAATGGTTGCTCCATTTATCTCTGCTGTAATAGAAGATTTTGTATCATAAGCTGCTACAAAAATTTCAGCTTGATATTGATCACCTAATAATACATAATTTGAAGAAGCTATTACTTTAGCTCCAATTTTATCAAATGTAAAATCATCAGCATTTACAGAAGAAAACAATTGATTTACAATATCAAATTCAGTATTAAGTACATCTGCAACTGTTTTATTAAGAATTGTAATTGCAGCTACTGTAATAGTACGATAAAAATTGTGTTCAGCCCAATCTTGAATTTTACCATCCTTATCTTTATAACTTTCATCCGTTTTTAATCCTAAACTTTTATCTAATAATACTTTATATTTAGGATCTACTAAATCAAGCATTTTATTACGATATTCGTTTAATTTATTCTTTAACTCATAAGCTTTACCACTTTTTGAGCCTTCTTTTCCAATAAAATAATTTGTTGGAGTATCGTAATTATCTTTTCTTTTTATATCTTTAATATTGAGGTTTTTAGCCTCTGTAATTGAAATTTCTTCAGTTTTAGAAATTAATTCATATTTTGAACCATTGATATAATCTACTAATTCTTTAGAATATTGTTTTGCTTTTAAAGCTTTATCATGAAACTCTTTAACTTTTCCTGGGTTTGCTAAAAAAGCTTTTTCAAAATTCGCGTAAGTACCATCTATTTTCTTACCAAAATTAGCATTTGTAGTTTCTACGCTTTCATTAACAATGATGAATGCATTGATAATTTCAACAGAAACGTTTAACGCCAATAAAGCAGTTAATACAAGATACATCATACTAATCATTCGTTGTCGCGGCGTTTCCGGACAATTTGTTGCTCCCATATCTGATTATTTAAATTAGTTATTAAATGTATATTGTGCTTTAACTATTTGTTTCCCATGCTCATTGCTGAAAGCATATTACCGTAAACATTGTTCAATTGAGCAACTTTTTTAGTAATTGAATCAACTTGCTCTTTGTATTTAACGGTATTTTCATAAGATTCTTCTAATTGACTTACGAATTGATCCATATTGGTTTGTACTTTAGCAGTTGTTTCCATGTGTGCAGTTGCAGATTGCAATTGTAATTCATAAACAGCATTTAATGATGCTAATTTTTCTGCAGATGTTTTCAATGTAGTTGTATAAGATTCTGATACTTTAGCTGCATCAGTAACAGTTACTAATGAAGCAGCTGTTTCAGAAAGGTTTCTTAATCCTTTTCCTAAACTGTCAATCAATTCAGGACCAATTTTAGCATCTGCTAACATTTTATCTAATTCCTGAGTTAAACTACCACCACTTTTCTTTTGTTTTCCTTTTTTATAATCTTCTTCAAGCATACCACCTAATTCAGGATAAACTAAACTCCAATCATACTCAACATGCAATGGTTCGAAAGCTGAAAAGAAGAAAATTAATGCTTCTGTTCCAAGTCCCAAAATCAGCATTTCATTAGCATAATTATAATGATTAATTTTAAATAAAGCTCCTAAAATTACTACTGAAGCTCCCCATCCGTAAAGTTTAGCCATGAATTGTTTATAGCCTTTACTACCTACAATGTTTTTTATACCCATGATTATTAAAAATTTTAATTAATTTAATTAATTTGATTTATTATTTGATTTATTGATTTTTAATTGTAAACATTAGATTCTGTTTTAGGATTATCACCTTTTTTACGTCCTAAATAAGATTGAACGCATCTAAACCCTACATAAGATTTACATGTATCCTGATATTCATATTGTCGTGCAAAAACTTGCATGTAATAGCCAACATCTTTCCATGAACCACCCCTAATAACTTTTCTTTTCTGAACAGCGTTTTCATTATCTTTTGCATCATAATTATAATACATATTCATATCATGTGCAAAATTATATGCAGATTCATCAAAAGCATCAGCACACCATTCGCTAACATTTCCTGCCATATCATACAATCCAAAATCATTAGGAGCATAATGTGCTACAATAAGTGAACGAATACCTCCATCATCAACATAATTACCACGTAATGGTTTGTAATTGCCTAAAAAGCATCCATTACTATTTCTAATATAAGGACCACCCCATGGAAATGGGCTTAATGCAGCACCACCTCTTGCTGCCCATTCCCATTCAGTTTCATTTGGTAATCTGAAATCATTTACACCAACTTCTCCATTGCTTTCAAGAAAACTATTCATTTGCATTGTTCTCCAATTACAAAAAGCTTTGGCTTGTTTCCAACTTACACCTACAACAGGATAGTTGTCGTAAACAGGATGCCAAAAATATGACTTGGTCATAGGTTCATTGAAAGAATAGGTAAAATCATGTATCCAACTTAGAGTATCAGGATATACATTGATAATTTCTTTTCTAATATAAACCGAACGATCTTTTAAACCTTGTGGACGATTCATAAATGAAGCATTTTGTGAGTTTGCTGGTTGAGAATAGTCTTTTTGAGCAGCAGCTTGTACATCTATCCAATAATAAATGTAGTTTAATTTGCGAGTATCAACTTCTTTTCTTCTGTAAAACCTTTCGTTTTCAGGAAGATACATATCTTCTAATGCTTCTTTGTTTTCAGGAGAATCCCATTCAATTTCTGTATCCCAATTAACAGATGGAGGGTCAATAGGTTCGCCATCTTCGTCCTGATCAATTAAGTGGTCAACAATTCCTCCTTCGCCTAATCTTGTATGTGCAATTGAATCTCTAACCCAATCTACAAACTGGCGGTATTCATTATTGGTAATTTCGGTTTCATCCATGTAAAAAGATTCAACACTAACAGTTTTTGACTGATAAACATTTGCATAAAAAATGTCTTGGTCGCCAGCACCCATTGTGTAAGAACCTAGTGGGATGAAAATAGTTCCATAAGGATCAGGTTGATAAAATCTCGGTCTGTCTTGAACACCGATTAATTCTCCATTACCAGAATTTCCACAACTTGAAAGTAGCAGAATAATGATAAGATAAAAAAAGACGTTTCTCATATTAGATTTTGATTTGATATTCATAACGATTTTTTTATTCGTTTGGTATTTTTTGTGTAAATCAATTTAACGAAATATTTTTTTTAATGTTTCAAAGTTACCTAAAATATCTTGTGTTTTTATAACTTTTTACGTAAGTAGGTATTGTTATTTTAAAACAATATCTTAAAAATAACTCATGGCTACCATTGCTTTTGCCAGACCCACCTAATTTTGAAGTTGTAATATCATAAGAATATCCGAATTTAAAATTTGACCAATTTAAACCAATCAAAAGAGTAACAGCATCCTGAACTCTATAACTTAAGCCACCCCAAAATTTATTATCATATTTTAATAAGGCAGCAATATCATATTGTGCTGATACAAAATCTGTTTTTATTAAGAATGAAGGATTAAATTCAAAAGAAGGATTACTGGGGAAGATATACTCATAACCTCCTGTAGCAAAATAGGTTCTTTTTAACTGAACAGCATTGCCCCCAGCTCCGGTTCCAGTTAATGGCTTCCAAGCAAAACCTGTTGGTTCACTTAGGTTTAAAGCAGAAATTCCAACATAAAATTTACCAGGTACATTATAATAAATTCCAAATGCAAAATCAGTAAAAAAATCACTTCCATTAGCCTTTCCACTAACCAAAACAGGATCTTTAGCTCCATTTAGGTCTTCTTCATCACCCGTTCTGAACTTCGAAAAATCTATTTTTTTATCTAAAAATGCAGCCTCTACACCAATACCAAGAAAACCTGTTCCCAAATTCACCCGATAAGCATAAGCTAAACGAAAATTTGTATTTTTTTCAAAACCAGCTTTATCAGAGCTAATAACAGCCCCTAAGCCTCCATGGAGAAATTTAATGGGTGCGTCTATGGAAAACAAAAAGGTTTGTGGTGCAGTACTACTGCCATCCGGGTCTTTAAATCCTGCCCATTGCTGTCTTGCGAAAGTATTAAGGCATATAGCTCCATTACTTCCGGCATAGCCAGGATTTATAGCCATTGTATTAAACATATATTGGCTAAACTGAGCTTCCTGTTGTGCAAAAACATAGTTATTTGCAACAAATAAAATTAGTAAAAACGTAAATATTTTACTTCTCATAGTAATAAATTTATGTAAAAGCTCACAAACGAGACTGTAAAATAACAAAATATATTTTAAAACAACAAAATATTTATTGTTAAAAAACTGTTTTTGTTACTTTTTATCTGAACTAAAATACTTCTAATTAAAATAATATCAGCTGATTAAAATATAATATTCAAACAATTGATAGTATGATAATTTTTATTATTTTTTATTAACGCAAAAGTAGGAAAAAAAATATTAAAAAAACATAAAAAGATGTAAGCAATGTTAAAAAGAATCATTCTAAATAATGTTTTGTTTAAAGTTAAAATCAAAAATTGATTTTAATGTAGCTTTAAATAGAATAAAAAAATTGATATTTACTTATATTGAACAAAGATTTTTTTTGTTTGTTTATTAGTGTAGTAAAATAAAAAAATCAAAATTATGTTGTCACAAAATGTTGAAAATATATTAGTTGCTCAAATTGAAAAAGAAGCTTACTCCTCAAATTTATATTTAGCGATGGCTTCTTGGGCAGAAATTAGTGGTTTTGAAGGGACTGCACAATGGCTTTACTCACAAGCAGAAGAAGAGCATCAGCATCAATTAAAATTTATTGCTTTTATCAACGAAAGGGGTGGAAAATCGATTATTCCTGCACTTAAACAACCTCCTTTTGAATATGTTGATATTCGTGATTTGTTTGATCAAGTATTTAAACATGAAAAATACATTTCTAAAGCCATCAATGAAATTGTTAATGTTTGCTTACAAGAAAAAGATTTTTCTACAAATAATTGGATTCAATGGTTTGTTAACGAACAAATTGAAGAAGAAAAATCTGTTAGGGGTATTCTCGATAAACTAAAGCTGATTGGATCACATAGCTTGTATCTTTTTGATAAAGATATTATGTCGATGCGAAATACAATTTCAAAGGCATAAAAATCTGTGAGCAGTAAACAATAAAATGCACGAACTACTATATTTTATGTGTTAAGGCTTGATAACAAAAATAATTAAGGAAGTTTACCAGTGAAAAGCTTCTTTATCAAACCAGGTATCATGTAAACGTAATACCTGTTCAATAATATCTCTAACACAACCTTCTCCACCTTTTGAGTCGGAAATATAATCGGCTATTGATTTAATTTCATTGGCTGCATCTGAAGGGCATGTTGCTACTCCAACATTTAACATAACCTCATAATCAGGGATGTCATCTCCCATATAAACAATTTGTGATTTATCTAAATTATTATCAGATAAATAATTATTATAGGTTTCTAATTTGTTTTGAATGCCAAGAAAAACGTCGGTTATTCCTAAACTTTCCATGCGTTGAGACATTGATGAAGAATTACCGCCTGAAATAATACAAATTCTATATCCTTTTTTTACAGCATATTGCAAAGCATAACCATCTTTTACATTTGAAGAACGAAGTTGTTCATTTTCGTTAATTACCAATACTTTCCCATCTGTTAACACTCCATCAAAATCAAAAATAAACGTGTTAATTGCTTGTAATTTTTCTTTATAATTTGACATTATTTTTTTAGATTTGATGAAAATGTTTGATAATATTATTACTGATAAGCTTATATATCTCTTTGAATTCTTTTTGCTCATTTAAAAGATTTAAATGTGATTGCATAACTGCTATATCGTTGCGTCGTGCAGGACCTGTAATTGCACTCTCGGGCTGATGTGTTTTTATTTTTTCAGCAGTTCGAAGAATAAGTGGTTTAAGAATATCAAAAGAAATTTCATTTTTCTCCAAAATTTCATGAGCTATAAAATACATATAACTGCTGAAATTGGAAGCAAAAACGGCAGAAACATGAAGAATTTTCCGTTGTACTGAATTTATTTTTTGAATATCTTTAGATAAATTTTCTCCTAATTTAATAAGAAGTTTCTCATTCTTTATTGAATTGGCTTCAATGCAAATAGGAATATTATCAAAAGAAACTACGTCTGTTTTCGAGAAAGTTTGCAATGGATAAAATACACCAAAATTATCGGAAAAGGGTTTAATAATATCCATATCAATGGTGCCAGCGGTATGAACTATAAATTTCCCATTTAGATTTATTTTTCTCAAAACATCGTAAATACTTGTATCGGAAACAGCTATTATGTATAAATCTGCACTTTTGTCTATTTCAGTGAAATTATCTGTAAAAGTTGCATCCACTTTTTCTGCCAGCACAATTGCATTAGGAAGCGTTCTGTTTGCAATTTGTAAAATATTTATTCCACTATTATGCAATGCAATAGCTAAGTTTGTTGCTAAACTTCCTGCTCCAATTATTGCTATTTTTTCTATCGATTGCAAATTGACGATTGGTTATTAAATTACTTGTTCAGAAAAATATTCTAAACGACCATAAACTACAAATTAAGAAATAAAAAAGACATAAAGCATTGATTTTTATATTCAAAAATCATTGTTCATCATTCAATTTTAGTTTTTAACGAATGATTTTATCTGTATAAACAACGATAAGTAGTGTCTTCTGCGATTTTTAGTTTGAATTTACTGTCTTTAGGCACAACAAAAGTTTGAAATTCTATGTATTCTTTCCATTCGTTTTCACCAGCTAATTGAATTATCATTTTTCCTGAAGTAACGGTCATGTATTCTACAGAAGAGGTGCCAAATTCATATTCGCCAGCCGCCATAACACCAATAGTAGCAGGACCTTCTGTCGTTTGAAAAGCAATGGATTTTACTTTTCCATCAAAATATTCGTTTGTTTTAAACATAATTGATATCGTTTTTAATTTTTGTCAAAAATATAATTTTATCAGTAATTTTCAGATGTTTTTTTGTGAATAAGGTGAAATTTTTTTTATAAAAAGTTTTTTTAATGATTTTCAGCACGTTTTCATGCTTACTAAATAAAGATAATTTCAAGGTTTAAACCTTGAAAAATACAGATATTTATGAAGTTACAATTTTTTTAAATCCTAAACTGAAACATTTTTAATTATAAAATATTATGTGCTACTTTTACCCGATAACCATTGTTTAAATGTTTGAGCACGATCGGCACTTACATAGGTTTCAACAGGGCTTGGTATTATAGATTCAATTTTTATACGCCCTTTAAAATGGGTAAACATTTGTCCTATAGATTTATAGTTGATAATTACCCCTCTGTTTATCCTGAAAAATGTTTTAGCATCGAGCATTTCAGAAAGTTTATCTAACGAAAAATCTATTGGATAAGATTGCTTATCGAAAGTAAGCATGTTAATAGTTTTTTCTTCTGCATAAAAGAGTGCTATTTCTTTACTATCAATTGCTTTAAGATATTGTCCATATTTTACAACGAAGCGATGAGGTAGTTCTTTTGTTTTTTGAACGATTTGTTCCATCAAAGTTGTAAAATCTACTTCGCGTCGGGAAGTTTCCCATTTTGCAAGACTTTGTTGCAGTTCTTCCTTTTTGACAGGTTTAAGTAAATAATCAATACTATTTACTTTAAAGGCTTGAATAGCATATTGGTCATAAGCCGTAATAAAAATAATGGCTGCTGTTACTTGTACTTGTTTGAATATCTCGAAACACGAACCGTCTGCCAAATGAATATCCATTAATATTAGATCGGGTTGCTTATTGAGCATTAACCATTTTACTGTATCGGTAATAGTTTCAA
>CAZUCB010000056.1:14861-16691 GCA_964618755.1 uncultured Bacteroides sp.
AAAATTATTATTTTTTTGTTTGTTCTTTTTTGTTGTTATAAGTTTTTACATTTTTAGCTTTAAGAAATTATTAAATTTCAATTAAGTAAATATTTATTATGGTTTATTTTTCTAATTTTGTAAAGTGATTGTGAATTTTAGAATAAATAAAATTTAAGAAAATGAAAACAGAAGAATATGTGATATTATTAGTGGATGATGAGCCTGATATACTCGAGTTTTTAGGGTACAATCTCAGAAAAGAAGGATATACTGTGCATACTGCTGAAAACGGAAAGCAAGCAATAGAAAAATCTTCACGTATTATACCACACTTGATTATTCTTGATGTGATGATGCCTAAAATGGATGGCATTGAAACTTGTGTGGAGATTAAAAAAAATCCTAAATTAGCAAATACGCTGATTGTTTTTCTTACTGCAAGAGGTGAAGATTATTCGCAAATTGCAGGTTTTGAAGCTGGTGCTGATGATTATATTACTAAGCCTATTAAGCCTAAAATTATTATTAGTCGTGTAAAAGCACTTCTCAGAAGATACAAAGAAGATGAGCAATCCAATAAAAAAATTGTCGAACTGAAAGATATTATTATAGATAAAGAAAGATACCTTATTATAAAAGACGATAAGGAAATAATATTACCTCGTAAAGAATTTGAATTGCTTTCCATTTTATGCTCAAAACCCAATAAAGTATTTACTCGTAGCGAAATATTTTCGAAAGTTTGGGGTGATGATGTAATCGTTGGTGATAGAACCATTGATGTTCATATTAGAAAAATAAGAGAAAAAATTGGAATTGAAAATCTGAAAACTATCAAGGGAGTAGGTTATAAATACGAAGAATAATGTTTAATTCAAATCCACGAAATATTGCATTGAATAATGCTACATTAATTACTTCTTTTTTTATGGTAATTTATGTGATATTTTCTTTATTGTTTTTAAAATTTCAAATAGGTGCTTTTCTAATTCTTTCAGTCTTTTTGTTTGTTTTTTCATTTATAATTATCAGATATTCAGTAGAAAAGTTTATTTATGAAAAGATTAGAATTATATATAAAACGATACATAATTTAAAGGTTTCAAAAAAGAATTTCAGAGATAAACAAAAAGGTTCTTACGATTTGCTGGAAAATGTAAATCAGGAAGTATTGGATTGGGTTGAGAACAAAAGTCAAGAAATTGAAGACCTTAAAAAGTTGGAGGTTTATCGCAGAGAATACATTGGAAATGTTTCACATGAACTTAAAACTCCCATTTTTAATATACAGGGATATATTTTAACGCTGTTGGATGGTGGGTTAGACGATCCTTCTATCAACAAAGAATATTTGTTGAGAACAGAAAAGAGTATCAATCGAATGATTGCTATTATTCAAGATCTAGAAGAAATTTCGCGACTTGAATCGGGGGAATTGAAACTTGAATTTTCAAAATTCGATATTATTGCAATAGCAAAAGAAGTAATTGAATTTTTGGAGATTAAAGCTAAAAAGAAAAAAGTAAAATTGATTATTTCGCCTACAAAAGAAAAACAGATTATTGTAAAAGCAGATAAAAAGCGTATTCGGCAGGTATTGACCAATTTAATTGAAAATTCGGTAAAATATTCTGTTGATGAAAAAGCACTTACTAAAATTAGTTTTTTTGACATGGATGAGCATATTTTGGTAGAAGTTACAGACAATGGTATTGGAGTAAGTGAAACAGATATTCCTCGTTTATTTGAGCGTTTTTATCGAACTGATAAAGGCAGATCTCGTGGCGAAGGTGGTACTGGCTTAGGTTTGTCAATAGTAAAACATATTATTGAAGCCCACGAACAAAC
>CAZUCB010000057.1:0-16024 GCA_964618755.1 uncultured Bacteroides sp.
GTTCGGGGAATGGGCGTGGCTGTCATTACCAAAATATGCGGTTGTCTTTCGTTCTTTGTCCATAGCTTTGATCGTTGCTCAACGCCAAAACGGTGTTGTTCGTCAATAATTACCAATCCTAAATTGTCAAATTGCACGGTATCTTCTATCAAAGCATGGGTGCCGATTAAAATATGAATATTGGATGATTGTAAGCCTTCGTCAATCAGTTTTCGCTTTGCTTTTTTAGTAGAACCAGTTAATAGTTCAACCGTAACGCCCAATCCATTGAGCATTCGGCTGATGGTTTCGAAATGCTGGTTTGCCAATATTTCGGTAGGAACCATCAAACACGACTGGAAGTTGTTATCAACGGCAATCAACATGCACATCAATGCTACCAATGTTTTGCCGCTGCCTACATCGCCTTGCAGCAGGCGGTTCATCTGTTTGCCAGAGCCTAAATCGGTACGAATTTCTTTTATTACCCGCTTTTGGGCATTGGTAAGTTCAAAGGGAAGATTTTTGGTATAAAAAGTATTGAAATAATTGCCTACTGTGCCAAAACGATGACCTTCGATTTTGGTAAGCCGGATTTGCTTCATCATCAGCAAACTTAACTGGAGATAAAACAATTCTTCAAATTTTATCCGCAACTGGGCTTTTTGTAGTATCTCGGTATTAGCCGGAAAATGAATATTAATCAGGGCTTCTTCTCTCGAAATAAACTTGAATTTATTGATAATTTCTGCTGTCAGTGTTTCGGGAATACTGCTTTTGGCAATACCCACCAATGTTTTTGTAATCTTACTGATGCCTCTTGAGGTAAAACCCAATGCTTTGAGCTTTTCCGATGAACTATAAAAAGGATATAAACCTTCGGTAATTTCGCTTTGGCTTTCGGAAACAGATTCTATATCAGGATGCAGAATATTGTATGTTTTGTTGAAAAGAGAAGGTTTCCCGAAAACAACATATTCTTCGCCTATATGTATTTTTTCTTTGATCCATTTTGCCCCTTGAAACCACACCAACTCAATGCTGCCTGTTTCATCCTCAAAAGTAGCAATAAAACGGCTTGCTCTCATTTTCCCCACCGTTTCGGTTGAAACAACTTTACCTTTCATTTGTACATACACCAAATCGCTGGTAATTTCGTTGGCTTTCTGAAACTTGCTTCTGTCGATATAGCGAAAAGGATAATACTGTAACAAATCGCCAAAACAGCGTATATTCAGCTCTTTCCGGAGCAGTTCAGCCCGTTTGGGACCAACTCCTTTAAGGTATTCAATAGCTGTATCGGCAAAACTATACGACATCGTTTTTTATTGCAAACCTACAAAATAATTACGAATTAGGAATTACGAATTGGAGGAATGATATACAAAACTACTTTGTAAGCTTTCAACTTTATAACTTTATGAACTGTTTGGCAGTCTTGATTTTTTTGTTTGCATCAGGACAAAAAACAATTTAAAATACTTTTGAAATGGGTCATTTAACGGACATTCAAAAAAAATTATTACTTTTGGCTTTATCTTTTTTGTTTTTACAACAAAAGTATAACCAACTCAATAAATAGAAAGCATGAAACAAAAACTAACAGCAGCAATATCTGTATTATCTCTAATATTTATAACAACAAGTTGTTATGTAAGCAAGCGATTACCTATTGCAACAGGATATTCAGCAAAATACCTATGTTCCGCTTATTTTGTTTCGCATCGCAATCAGGATAGTATCGAGAAAAATGATTTGAACTTTTCAGTCATCAAATTTGCACATAACAAGATAAATGATGAGGAAAAAACAGTAACAAGTAAGGTGTTGGGATTAGCTAAAAGTAAAGCAATTTATATAGATGGAAGAGGTTGTGTTTTGGTAAAAGGAAAGTCGGAAGAAGAAATTCGCAAAATCAATTCTACAACAACTTCTAATTCTTTAACACCTGATAATAAGTCTGTTTTGTGGCCAAATGGTGATAAAGTTGAAACAATAATTCCACAAAATATCAATAAAGAAAAATTGGATTTAGCATTAGAAAAAGCATTTGACGATACTAAACGCATCAAAAAAAGAAATACCAGAGCCGTGGTTGTTGTTTATAATAATCAGATTATTGCAGAAAAATACAGTGCCGGATTTGATAAAAATATGCCTTTGTTGGGCTGGTCGATGTCGAAAAGCATTACCAATGCATTGGTTGGTATTATGGTAAAACAGGGGAAATTAGATATAAATAAACCTGTTGATATCAAAGAATGGCGTAATGACTCAAGAAAAGAAATCACTTTAAATAATTTGCTACAAATGAGTAGTGGTTTGGAGTGGAACGAAGGATATGGCAGTTTGACAGATGTAGTAAAGATGCTTTACAAAAGTGGTGATTTCTATCAATATTCAATGAAAAAACCTTTGAAAGTAAAGCCCGATTCAATTTGGTATTATTCTTCAGGAACCACCAATATTGTGACAGGAATTATCAAAAATACTTTTGTAAACGAAAAAGAATATTTAGAATTTCCAAAGAAAGAGCTTTTTGACAAAATTGGAATGCACAGTGCTGTTTTTGAAGTAGATGCCAGCGGAAATTATGCGGGCTCGTCTTATGTGTATGCAACGCCAAGAGATTGGGCTCGGTTTGGGTTATTGTATTTAAAAAAAGGCAATTGGAATGGAGAGCAAATTTTACCCGAAACATGGGTTGAATATACAAAAACACCAAATAAAAAATCAAAAGGAATATATGGAGCCTTTTTTTGGCTCAACAAAACAAAAAGATTGCATGATGTACCTGAGGATATGTATGCTTGTTATGGTTTTCAGGAACAAAGAGTTTTTATTATTCCTTCAAAAAATTTGGTCGTTGTAAGGATGGGACTTTGTGATAGCGGCGATTTTGATTTCAATGAATTTTTGGCTGATATAATCAGTACTATTTCATCTAACTAACTATTATTTAAAATGAAGAAATATAGTATGATAAAACTTAAATTATTATTTGGTGTATTGTTATTTTTCGTTTGTATAAATTCTTCTTATTCTCAAGCCACTTTTCCAAGCAATGAAAGTGATTCTCTGATTAAGGAAAAACTAAGATTTATTGAAACATCATTTCAAAATATGCAATCCAATGCTAAATTGTGGAAATATGGATGGTATGCAGGGTTTAGCTCGTTGGCTATTAGCCAGGGAACAATTGGTATTACAACTGATAATAAAGAATTGCAAAAAGGGATGGCTTTAGGAGTGGTAACTTCTGTAATTGGGATAGGAGGTTTGGTAACAAAACCATTGGTTTCTATAAAAGCCTTCAAAACACTACAAAACCTTCCTGAAAATACAATAGAAGAAAGAAAGTTAAAGCTGGAAATGGCTGAAAAATTATTAAAGAAATCTGCTGAGAGAGAGATAAACGGGAAAAACTGGAAATCACATGCAACAGCAGGAGCAATAAATTTAACTGCCGGATTGGTAACCTGGCTTGGATTTAAAAAAAGTATCTGGGATGGTTTAACTACATTTGCAATCAGCACAGCCATTGCTGAATTACAAATAATTACTCAACCTAAAAAGTCAGCAAAGGCGTTTGCTGATTATAATAATAAATACAATTCATCGGATGCAAAGTTAGGCTTTCACAAAAAACAAAAACTAAGCTGGTTTGTGGGTATTTCTCCTAGCGGCTTTAGGTTAAATATTAGTTTGTAAAGGATAATGGACATAATGTTTTTTTTATTAGATAAACAAAAACATTATATTTTTTTCGCTTTGTACTCCAATTTCAATAGTAAATCCAATACTTTATCTCTAAAGTCGCCTTGTATTAGTATTTCGCCATCCTTGGCTGTGCCACCTACACCACATTTGGTTTTTAACATTTTCCCCAAATTGCTCAAGTCGTCTTCAGAGCCAATAAAACCAGTAACTAGCGTTACCTTTTTGCCACCTCTTTGTTTTTTATCCAGCAATATTTTTAAGTTTTGCTGTTTGGGAGGTAAGGTTTCAGTTATAACTTCTTTATCAAACTGATATTGAAAATCGGGGTTGGTTGAATAAACTATTCCTATGGGTTTATCTTTTTTTGCCATAATTTAAGGAATTATTACGTTTAACGCTAAATGATTTACTTTAACATGTAAATTTTTTGTAAGCCTAACAGGCTCTCCATCAATATTAACAACTTTGTTTCTTTTACGTTCTATCCACAATTCGTCGGTTTTAATAATTTCAAGATATTTGGTTTTGTCCAATTGTTTTAAAAATAGTAATTGTATAAAAAACAGCATTTTATAAGTAGGTATTTTTTTAAGAATACAAACGTCTATCAATCCATCATTTATCAATGCATGTGGAGCAATGGATGTATTGTATCCAAATTGGTCGGAATTGGCAAAAACTATCATCAAAGCCCTTTGTGTTATGGTTTCTCCATTTAGTGTAAGTTGATATTTTTTAGGACGATACATTCTGTATTCTTTGGTAGCTATTGTAAAATAAGACCAAAAACCTCTTTTGTGATATTTTGCAAAACGTTTGGCAACCAAAGCATCAAAACCAATTCCTGCAATACTTAAAAATACTCTATCATTAACATTCACAGTATCTACAGCTGTAAAATTGCCTTTATTTAACACCTCAATAGCCGTTTTTATTTGAAAAGGAATTTTTAAAAACCTCGCCAAACCATTGCCGGAACCTAATGGAATAATACCTAATTTTACATTACTTCCTTTTAGTCCATTAACAACCTCATTTACTGAACCATCACCACCAACAGCAACAATAATATCCGCACCATTGCTAACGGCGTATGCAGTTATTTCAATGGCGTGTGCAGCATATTCGGTATTAATTATTTGATAATCAAACTTTTCTTTGTCGATGTATAAAGCTATCTGATTACCAACATTTTCTTTTTTTATCATTCCCGAAATGGGATTGATTACAAAAACAATTTTTTGCTTTTCCAATGATTACTTATTTTTTATCTTACTAAGATAACGTTATTTATATTTTTTATTTATTAAATTAATACTCACAGACAGACCTCAAAAAAATTGCATTACAGACATTCGCTCTTTTTTTCGCCGCTTCTGTCTTCTGTCTTCTGTCTTCCGACTTCCGTCTTCCAACTAATCTTCCATTTTATTGTTTATTAATCTATTATTATACTGCTGAATAATGGCTTTTGTAAATATCTCCATTTCCTTTCTTTGAGAAATATCTTTATTTATCAGGTTATTCTTTAGTAAAGAATCATTTTTTATATTATACATTGATAATGAGTTTTCTCCATCAAATTTCAATACATAATTATCTTTAATTAATTGATATTCTCCATTTATATAAGAAATGCTAAAATGTGTTTTTCTTGTATCAAATACACTATTTCCAAACGAAAAATAAGGCTTGTCGAAGTGCAGGATATCTAATACAGAAGGCATAATATCAATTTGTTGTCCTATTTGATTGCAATTTAAATTTAATTTTGTATTTGGCATGTAAAAGATGATAGGAACTGCATACATTCCAATATTGTTTTGGTAATAATCCAAATAAGCCTCCGAAGTATGATCGGCGGTTATAACAAACAAAGTACTATCATACCAAGGCATTTTACAAGCTGTTTCAAAGAATTTTTTCAATGAATAATCAGCATACATAATACTTTCCTGAATTTTGAGATTTCCTTTTTTGAACTTTCCTTTATACTTTTCTGGCACTTTATATGGATGATGCGAAGAAAGTGTAAAAATAGATGACAAAAACGGTTGAGGTATAGTGTTTAGTTGTTTTGCATAGTTTTGTAAAAATGCTTCATCCCATATTCCCCATTTTCCATCATAATCATTTTCATTATTATATTGATCTCTGCCATAATAAGTGTCAAATCCAGCAATTTTTGTAAAGGCTTCAAAACCCATAGTTCCATTGCTGCCACCGTGAAAAAATGATGTATTGTAGCCTTTTGATTTTAATAAACTGGCTAAACTATTTATTTTATTTCCGGCATACATCGAAGTAATATACGCTTCATTCATCAATGTAGGAATGCCAGCCAAAATAGCTGGAATACCTTCTATTGAACGTTTTCCATTAGCAAACCCTTTTACATACACACTTTTTTTAATCAATGAATCTAAAAATGGCGTAAATCCAGCATATCCTTTATTATTATTTAAAGCTCCAATATGTTCTTGTGAGAAACTTTCCAGAATAATAATTACTACATTTAACTTTTTAAAATCATGCACACTATCCTCTGTATTTACTACACATACAGGATTATATATTTTGTTTAAATCGTTTGTATTATTAAAATAAACTTTATTGTTCAAAGCCGGAAGTCCAATTGTTTTGATAATAGTAAATGGCGTGTTTAATACCAATGGAACATTTTTGTTTTCGGCATATTTGCTTGCATTTATAATTTCTAAGGGTTTCAGTTGTAAGCCGCCACGTATTCCTATTACAAGTATAATCATTGTAATAATAAAGATTGCTATTTGAGATAAATAATACTTTAATTTTGAAGCAACAATATCTTTTACTTTAATAATATTTGATAATCTGATAAATGCGATGATAAAAACAATACAGATAAGAGGGATATACCAAAAATCAGCAATAAACTGAGGAATTAATTTATTAAAGTCGCCGCCTACCGATAAAAAGTTAAAAATGTCACTGGTTGTTCTTTTCAATGTAAACCTAAAATAAACAACGTCTATAAAATTAGATATCAACGCAATACTATTTGTAGTATAAAACAGTATTTGCAAGGTTTTTTGATACCAATGTTTAAATCTTAGTTTTAGAGGAATTATCTGCAATAAAATATAGGCAAAATTCACCATAAATATAGAAGCTATATCAAAGCGAATTCCTCCTGCGAAAATTTTTAAAAAATCGGAAAAATTAATTTCTTTAAAAAGTTGCAAATTGGCAGTATAAAAAACAATTCGAGAGATTGTAAAGAGAAAAATAAGAATTAAAACATTCAATACGACTGCTACATAGCTATTATAGCTTCTTTTTTTGAATAAATGGCGTAATTTTATTATCATATTGATGCAAAAATACAAAATACAGTTGAATATTTTATTCTTTATAAACCTGCATTTTTCATATATTTCTAAAAAAACAAGACATTGAAAGAATTTAATAACAGCTACTTGTTTAAAAAAAATAAAAAAAATATTTTTTATATGATTTTTTTTTATAATTTTGCATCAAATTTTAATAATAGTAAAAACAAATGAAAAAATTATTATCTGTAATCGCAGTTGCTGGAATGTTTGCATTCGTAGCTTGCGGACCAAGCGCTGAAGAAAAAGCTGCAGCTGAACAAAAAATTCAAGATTCAATTGCACAAGTTGAACAAACTAGAATCGCTGATTCTATTGCAAATGCTGAAAAAGTTGTTGCTGATTCATTAGCACAAATTGAAGCAAAAAGAATCGAAGATTCTATTGCTGCAGCTGAAGCAAAACCAGCAAAAAAAGGTAAAAAATAATTTACTTTTTAGCAGAAACAAAAAAGGGAAAATAGAAATATTTTCCCTTTTTTGTTTTTTATATTGTTTTTATGCTTAATTTTGTACGTTAATTAATCAATAACTTAATATCAAAACATCATGAAAAAATTTTTTGGATTATTTTTAATTGCAGGAATGTTAGTAATTTCTGCTTGTGGTACTGGTGCAAAAGAAGAAGCAACAACAACTGATTCTACAGCTGTTATGGAAACTCCAGTTGATTCTACAACTGTTGTTGCTGATACAGCAACAGCTCCTGTTCAATAATTCTTTAAAACACAGATGAAAAAGAGAGGTACTTATCTACCTCTCTTTTTTTTGATTTTTTTTTAAAATTCATATAAAACTTCCGATAAAAACTTTACTTTTGACACATAATTAAACTATAAATAATATGGAATTTAGCAATGAAAAAATAGCATTTGCAGGAAATAAAGGAAAGGGTATTCGTTCCGACTGCTTTGTTACCCTTGAACTTACAAGTTCTGGTGGCTTACAAATTGAAATTCAAAGCAAAGTGGCAATTTTTTTTGGAGAAGAAATTAAAAAAACAGCCATCTCTGTTTTAAATTATTTCGATATTAAAAATGCTAAGGTTTTAATTGAAGATACTGGAGCAATAGATTGTGTGATAACAGCACGCTTAGAAGCTACAATCAAAATGCTTGTAAAAACAGAAAAGGTTTATTTACCCGAAATGTATTCAGCAAACACTTATTCAACTACAAAAGATAGAAATAGGTTTTCAAGGCTTTACTTACCAGGCAATTCACCCAGTTTAATGTTGAATGCAGGCGTTCATAAACCCAATGGTATCATTCTTGATTTGGAAGATGCAGTAGCTGTTGATAAAAAATTTGAAGCAAGATTCTTAGTTAGAAATGCCCTAAGGGCTATAGATTTTTATGGTGCAGAGCGCATGGTTCGTATCAATCAAATTCCACAAGGATTAGAAGACCTTGATTACATTGTACCCAATAATGTAAATTTAATTTTAGTTCCTAAATGCGAGGAAGCGGAACAAATTCACATTTTAAATAATCGTATCAACGAATTAAAGAAACAATATAATATTACCAATCAAATTTGGCTGATGCCAATTATAGAAAGTGCTAAAGGCGTTATGAATGCTTATCAAATTGCACTTTCAGCACCAAATATTGTTTCAATGGCAATAGGTTTGGAAGATTATACTGCCGATTTAGGTACCAGAAGAACCAACGAAGCTACAGAATCTTTCTTTGCTCGTTCTGTTTTGGTAAATGCTTGTCGTGCTGCAGGATTACAACCAATTGATTCAGTATTTTCTGATATAGCTGACATGGATGCCCTCAAAGAAAATGTATTAAAATCAAAAGCATTGGGATTTGATGGAATGGGATGTATTCATCCAAGACAAATAAAAGTCATACACGAATATTTTGCACCTGATAGTGTTGAAATTGATAAAGCAAGAAAAATAGTTCTGGCATTTGATGAAGCTACTGCCAATGGATTAGGCGTAGTTTCACTTGGTACAAAAATGATTGACCCACCTGTTGTAAAAAGAGCAATAAAAACAATAGATTTAGCTATAAATATGGGTAAATTATCAAAAGATTGGAGGAATGAAGCATGAAAAAATATGATAAAGTAGTTGAAAATGCAGTAGGTCGTTTAGTTCCTACAGAAGTCAACGGAGTTGCACAACATCCTTTTATGGGCATAGGCAAATATAAACCTGTTGGACGAAAATATGCACCACAAATTGCTTCTTGCGTCGATTATCCTGCTGATGGAAATAAAACCCTTCCTACACTAAAAGATGCATTAATAAAATCGGGTTTGCGAGATGGGATGGTCATTTCCACTCATCATCATTTTCGCAACGGAGATTTGATTGCAATTCAGATTTTTGAAATTGCAAAAGAATTGGGAATAAAAGATTTAGTTTGGGTTCCATCCGCCTCTTTTGAATGCCAATCGGTTTTAACAGAATATTTAGCTGACGGAACTATTCATCATATCGAAGGAAGTATGAATGGCTCATTAGGTCGATTTACTTCAGAAGGAAAGATGAAGGGATTGGGAATTTTAAGGTCTCATGGAGGTCGTTATCAGGCAATTCAGGATGGGGAAGTGGTTATTGATATTGCTGTTATTGCAGCTCCCACTGCTGATGCTTTTGGTAATGCGACCGGTGATCGTGGACCTGCTGCATGTGGTTTGTTAGGATTTGCACTGGCTGATTCTCAATATGCAAACAAAGTGGTGGTGGTAACCGACAATTTAGTCCCATTTCCATGTATTCCATGGCAAATACAAGGTAATTATGTAGATTATGTTGTGGTTGTTGATAAAGTCGGCATTCCCGAAAAAATTGTTTCAGGCACAACAGAAGTTACCAAAAGTCCCGATAGATTATTGCTAGCAGAATGGACAGCTCAATTTTGCGATGAAGCTGGAATTATCAAAGATGGGTTTTCTTTTCAAGCAGGAGCTGGAGGTACAGCCCTTTCGATAGGTATTTATTTTGCAGAAATCCTTAAGGAACGTGGTATGAAATCAAGATGGGCAAGAGGAGGAAGCAATAAATATTTAGTTAAAATGCTTGAAGACGGTCTGCTTGATTATATACTTGATGGACAAACCTTTGATTTGGAAGGTGTACGTTCGATGCGAGAAAACGAAGGACATGTGAATACAAGCCCTTTTACAAGTTACAACTATCATGGTAAAGGAAATTTTTCATCAATGGTGGATGTTGTTATTTTAGGTGCAACCGAAGTGGATGTTAACTTTAACGCCAACGTTGTAACTCATTCCGATGGATATTTATTGCACGGCATAGGTGGCTGGCAAAACTGCTTACATGCAAAATGTACAATAATTCCTGTGCCATTATTCCGTGATAGAATTCCTGTAATTTTAGATGAAGTTACTACCATCTGCGGTCCAGGTGAATTGATAGATGTTATTGTTACAGAAAGAGGTATCGCCATCAATCCAAAAAGAACAGACTTGATTGAGAAAATGAAAAATTCAACGTTACCAATCAAAACTATTCAGGAATTAAAAGAAGAAGCTGAGAGAATCTGTGGCAAAGCTGCGAAACCTAAATTAAGTGACGAGATTGTTGCTGTAGTGAAATGGGTGGACGGAACAGTTTTAGATTCTATTAGAAAAGTTGAAAAATAATATTTTATAAATTAAATTCATAGAAAACCTGTTTTCTTAATAAATTGGGAAACAGGTTTTCTAATTTACGCTTCTTATACAACCATAAGAATATCCATTGGAAAAGGAATTAATAAAAATCAGCAATCTTACGGTTGAATTTAAAACCGATAACGGAACTCACAAAGCTGTGGACGATATTTCATTTTCGCTAAAAAAAGGCGAAATTTTAGGTATCGTAGGTGAATCAGGTTCAGGGAAATCGGTTACCTCTTTGGCAATAATGCAGCTCATAACTTGTCCACCCGGTAAAATAGCTTCAGGGGAAATTATTTTTCAGAAAACAGATAAATCATGTCAGGATTTATTGAAACTTACCGAAAAAGAAATACGCAAGTGGCGTGGTAATGAAATAGCGATGATATTTCAAGAGCCTATGACATCGCTAAATCCGGTAATGAAATGCGGAAAGCAGGTTATGGAGGCTATTTTGCTTCATCAAAAAATTAATAAAAAAGAAGCCAAAGCTAAAACCATAGAATTATTCACTGAAGTATTGCTTCCAAAACCTGAAGAAGTTTTTAATCGTTATCCTCACGAATTGTCAGGAGGACAAAAACAAAGGGTGATGATTGCCATGTCAATTTCGTGCAAGCCTTCACTACTAATTGCTGATGAACCTACTACTGCTTTGGACGTAACTGTGCAGAAAACGATACTTGAACTTCTGAAAAATCTACAGCAAAAACATGGAATGTCTGTTATATTTATTACCCATGATTTGGGAGTAGTTGCAGAAATTGCGGATAATGTGGCGGTAATGTATAAAGGTAAAATTGTAGAACAAGGAAATGCTAAATCAATTTTCAACAAACCTCAACATCCATACACACAAGGCCTGCTGGCTTGTCGCCCGAAATTAGGAATGCGTCTTGCTCATTTGCCAACAGTGAACGATTTTATGAATCATACCAATTTCAAATCTATCGAAATTACTCAAGCTGAAAGGGAATATAATCAACATATTCTTTATGAACAACCTCCTATTCTGCAAATAAAAAATATTAGTGTCGATTTTCCTATTCAAAAATCTTGGATGGGAAAAATCACCAAATATTTTAGAGCCGTTAATAATATCAGTTTTGATGTATATGAAGGAGAAACCCTTGGGCTGGTTGGCGAATCGGGTTGCGGGAAAACCACTTTAGGTAGAAGTATTTTGCGATTAATAAACGCTTCGAGCGGACAAATAATTTACAAAGGCAAAGATCTTTCGTTGCTAAGCAATATTGAAATGCGGGCTTTCAGGCAAAAATTACAAATTATTTTTCAAGATCCTTATTCTTCCTTAAATCCACGAATTAGTATTGGAAGTGCCATTATGGAACCAATGAAAGTTCATAATATTATGGATTCTGACAAAGCTCGCAAAAATCGTGTAATTGAAATACTTGAAAGGGTAAATATGAACGAAAATCAGTTTAATCGTTATCCCCATGAATTTTCGGGTGGGCAGCGACAGCGAATTTGTATAGCCCGTGCATTAGCATTAAATCCTGAATTTATTATCTGCGACGAATCGGTTTCTGCATTAGATGTATCGGTGCAAGCTCAAGTGTTAAACTTATTGAATGAATTGAAACTTGATTTTAAATTTACCTACATTTTTATTTCACATGATCTTTCTGTTGTGAAATTTATGTCGGACAGAATGATAGTAATGAAATATGGCGAAATTGTGGAAATGGGCGAAGCTGATGCTATTTATCGTAATCCTAGCTCGGAATATACAAGAAAACTCATTGAGGCTATACCTGGTAGTTGAAAACTAACCCCATTAAGTTTTAAATTATTAAAAAAACACGATATTATCAGTAGATAATCTTGCTTAAAAGCAAATTGTTAATTTCTGTAACATTAACTGAAAATCTTGTAATTTTGCAACTTATAAAGAATTACATTGTTTCTTTATATATCTAATATTTTTTTATGCTTATAAAAAAGCGAATTATTGCTTTAAATATTTTTCTATCAATACTTTGTTTGCATTCCTATTCACAAGTAGCAATTTCAAATGGGATTGGAATGACTCCCCAGCAATTGGTTCAGAACTTTTTAGTTGGAAATGGAGTAATTGTAAGCAACGTTAAGTTTAACGATTCTCCAAATATAATAACAGCATCCAATCAAATTGGATCTTTTTCGACTGGAAGCACTCCTACTAATTTAGGTTTTGGAACTGGTTTAACGATTGCAACCGGAGGTGTTCAGGTTGCTACTGCACCGATTGGTACTTTAACCTTTGGTATTACTGGAACTCAAATTATTTCAGATCCTCAGCTTCAATCATTAAAGCCAGGGAAACCACTTCGAGATATTGCACGACTTGAATTTGATTTTATCCCAAGTTCAGACACTGTAAAATTCAGATATGTTTTTGCATCCAATGAATATCTTACAGCCGTTTGCACCGTATATGACGATGTTTTTGGATTCTTTATTTCGGGTGCTAATCCCGCTGGTGGAAATTATATAAATAAAAATATTGCTTTAGTGCCGGGGACTAACCTTCCTGTAAGTATTAATACTGTGAATGGTGGTGTGTCAATGGGTTCATCTTCTCCATGTTATTTAAATTACACTCAATATTATCACACACTCAACCAAAATTTAACCTATTTAGGTGCTACAGTCCCGTTAACAGCTTGGGCAAAAGTAGTGCCTTGTTCAACTTATCATATTAAAATTGCGATATGCGATATTTCTAATGATATTTATGATTCTGGGGTGTTTTTAGAAGCTAATAGCTTTACAAGTCCTCAGCTGATAGTAAGCAAAACATTTACAAACCCTAATTCATCTGATACAGCAATGATTAGAGGTTGCAATAATGCTGTGATTAAGCTTAAATTGCCTAATCATTTGAATTATAATTATCCAGTCCAAATTATAAAACAAGGTACTGCCATTAATGGTGTTGATTATCCTAGCATCCCAGATACTGTTTTTATTCCTGCTAATATTGATTCTCTTTTATTAACCATTGCACCTTATAACAATGCGAGTTTCAATACTTCAAAATTTATTAAATTGCTCATCAAGACATCTATTTGTGGTTATGATACATTAACAATTAATATTTTGCCTAATTTGCCATTGATTGCAAATGCCATTGGTGATACTATCGTTTGCAGAATGAATAATGCTTCTATATCAGTAAGTGGGAGTGGAGGTGTACTTCCTTACATTTTTACTTGGAATAATGGTGATATCAATACCCATCGAATTGTTAGTCCTCTAGTCTCAACATATTATTTTGTTACACTTAAAGACAAATGTAATCAAACAGCAAAAGATTCTGTTTTGGTTTCTGTTTTTCCAAGCTTTACAATTTATGTTTCTGCAAATCCTAACGCTATTTGTTCGGGTGAATCTGTGCAATTAAATGTTACGGGAGCTCAAAAATATCTTTGGAAATCAAATATATCTGACCCATCATTGTTTCAGCAAGATACATTGCATAACCCAATTGTTAAGCCTTTAAGGACTACTTTATATAAAGTTACAGCATACGATTCACATGGCTGTAAAGTAAACGATTCGGTTAAAGTAATTGTTTATCCATTGCTTTATGCAAGTATTATAGCAAATCCTAATCCGGTTCCTATATCTGAATCAATAGTTCACTTTATTGATGGATCTTCGGGAAGTACTTCCTGGTTATGGAATACAGGCGATGGTTTTACTACAAATATTCGTGATTTTTATCATACATATAGCAATTTAGTTGCACAAAACTACCATGTAACTTTAATAGTTAGCAATGCCAGTGGTTGTATTGACTCTGCAAGTATGGAAGTGGTTATTTATCCTGAGATAAAGATTTATATTCCGAATGCTTTTACACCAGTTATTACTGGCTTAAACAATGTGTTTAAAGCCTATGGAGAAGGTATTGTTAAATTTGAAATGTTTATTTACAACAGATGGGGACAAATGATGTTTTCTTCACAAAATATTGATATTGGTTGGGATGGCAATTATATAAACAAAGAAGCCCCTTCGGGTGTTTATGTATATTGTGTTTATTATAAAGATTTTCTAGGCAAAGAATATAACAAAACAGGTTCACTTACTTTAATCAGGTAACAAAAACAGAATCTTCCATAACGAATTAATTGAAAGTCTTTTTCAAAACACTTGTTGTAGAAAATAATATATCGTATTTTTGTAGTAAAATTTAAGAGCCTTAATTAACTTAAAATATAAATCATGGTACTATTAGGAATTATTGGTGGTCAGGAAATTATTCTAATTTCCATTGTTATTCTGATTTTGTTTGGTGGTAAAAAAATACCTGAGCTTATGCGTGGTATAGGTAAAGGAATCAACGAGTTTAATAAAGCAAAAGATGGAATTATCAATGATGATAAAAAAGAAAACGAAGAGCTGAAAAACGAAAAAAAATAGCATATATGTTTAAATTTTTGGCTCGTTCAATTCAAAAAAAAGCTGAAGACTTAACTTTTTGGGATCATATTGATGTTTTTAGAGTTTATGTAATCCGATCAATTTTCTTTATTTTTTTATTTTCAATCATTGCTTTTTCTTATAAAAGTTTTGTTTTTGATTCAATAATACTTGCTCCTAGCGAACCTTCCTTTATTACCTATAAGATTTTATGTAAATTGGCTGTTTTACTAAATCTGCCGGATCTTTGCATTACCAGTATTCCTTTGCAGTTAATCAATATCGAATTGGGTGGACAGTTCAGCTATCACATGCTGATTTCTTTTGTTGTTGGAATAATTCTTGCGTTTCCTTTTATTACTTACCAATTTTGGCGTTTTATCAAACCTGCTTTAACTGAAAAAGAGAGACATTACTCAAAAGGAATTGTTTTTTATATTTCCAGTCTTTTTACAATAGGAGTTTTATTTGGGTATTATGTAATTGCACCACTTACTATTAATTTCTTAGCTTCCTATCAATTAAGTTCACTGATAATAAATAATATAACAATTAGTTCCTATATTTCTACCTTGTCTATTCTTTCATTATCAATGGGGCTTGTTTTTGAGTTGCCTGTTCTTATTTTTTTTCTAACTAAAATTGGAATACTTACTCCTCAGTTTTTAAGAAAGAAAAGGAAGTATGCAATTATTATTATTTTCATTATTGCAGGTTTTATAACCCCTTCCACTGATATGTTCAGCCAGATAATTGTTTCGGTACCTCTATATTTGCTTTACGAATTAAGTTATTATATTTCAAAAAATAGCAAGAAGATTAATGTTTAGCAGCTTCTTTTATATAAGCAGGTTTCAAATATTATAGAAAAAGCAGTTC
>CAZUCB010000058.1:0-13763 GCA_964618755.1 uncultured Bacteroides sp.
AAACCTAAAAACGGAAAAGAAGCTTGGGATGTTTGCTTAAAAATGGCTGAAAATGGCTTATTAGCAAAACCAACACATGGTCATATTATCCGTTTTGCACCACCATTGGTAATTACCGAAGCTCAATTAAGAGAAGCTATCGAAATAATTAAGAAATCTATTTTAGCTTTCTAAATTAGAAAATAATTTAAACTAAAAAGGCTCTCAAAACACATTTGTTTTGAGAGCCTTTTTTTAAAATTTTAAATTACTCAGCCTTTCCCCTATCCATTTCTCTTTTCGTGTCTTTTGTCTTTATAGTTTCTCGCTTATCATAAAGCTTTTTACCTTTTGCTATGGAAATATCAAGTTTTGCTAAGCCTTTTTCGTTGATAAACAAAACCGTTGGAATAATTGTAAGTCCTTTTTCGTTGGTCTTAGTTAGCAACTTTCGTAATTCTCTTTTTGTTAGCAATAGTTTGCGGTCACGTTTGGGATCATGATTGTAATGAGTACCATAAGCATATTCAGAAATATGCAGATTCTTGACAAATAATTCTTGTCCAACAAACAAGCAATACGCATCTGTAAGGTTGGCTTTTCCTTCCCTTAAAGATTTTATTTCAGTACCTGTAAGTTGAATTCCAGCAGAATAGTCTTCTAAAAGAAAAAACTCAAAGCCAGCTTTTTTATTCCTTATTTTGATTTGATTTGCCATAAGATTGCAAAAGTAGTAAAAAAACGAACTCCAAATTTCAAAAACTATACAGGTTAGAAGATATTAATAAACGAAATTTCTGTTAGTTTGATGCTATTTAGTAAAGATTATATCTTTTACCAAAGTGAATACTGATATAAAGTGTTAAGAAATAATTTGGATATTTATTGAAAGCCATCATAGGTATTTTGGCAAAATAATAATCAACAATACCACCTACTTCGATAGCTCTTATTTTTTCATCATATTCACCAAATTCAAAATTAAAGCCGAATTTTCCATAAATACCAGGATAAGGTTTTATACTTTCAAACCCTTTGAGCAAAGGACCGCCACCATATATATTATCAAAGAAGTGTTTATTTGGATCGTAACGTTCCAAAGTAAGATAATATCCATCAACATTTGAATTGTCAATATTAAGAATATAAAGATACTTCGGGCGTGCTAATCCCAGTGAGGCGCCACCAAAATAAATATAACTAACATGAACACCACCCCAATAAGGTTTATCGTTCAGCATTCTTTTGTATCCCAAACCACCCCTAAGATTGTAAAGACTATTGAGCTGCCCATATATAAATCCATGTGCATCACCAAAATACGGGTTTTCAGTTTTAGTTTCTTTAGGATGACTCATTCCTACAAGTTCGCCTTCCCAAAAACGTGTTTTATTAAATGCAAGACGATTTCCTTTTCGATAGCCTATCCCCCAACCTTCATTATGTAAAACGAAATAAAACGCTTTTTCTTTTCGATATAAAACAGCTTTATCAAGATTAGTCGGCGATTGACAAATAGCATCAATACTTAAGAAAAGTAAACAAAAGAAAGAAACAATTAATGATACTTTAATTTTAAGCATTCTTATTTCGTCAATAAAAACCAAAAGAATAAATGCACCATCCTCATATTAAATAAGAAAATTAAATGATGCGGAAGTAAGTTATATTTCTATTAATAACCAATTTTTTCAACTTTATCTCTGTGAACAGAGCTGTATGCATCGCATTTATGATGAGTTGCACATGAAGAAAAAATAATTACTGCAATTACAAATGATATCAATAAAATTCCAAGTTTTTTCATATTTTTACAAACTGATTTTTAAATTATAAAAAGCAAAAATACTGATAATTTTGCATTCATCAGAAATATTTTTTGCAAATTTCAAACAATATATTGTGAAAAACGATTTTGTGAAACAAATATTGTTTTAAAAAACTAAAAGAATAGAAATGAGCGTTAAAATAAATGAAAGCTGGAAAAAAATTTTAAGCAATGAATTTGAATCAGATTATTTTATTCAGTTAAAAAACTTTTTAGTTGAAGAAAAAAAATCACATACTATTTATCCACCAGGCAAACAGATATTCGCAGCATTTGACTTAACACCATTTGATGAAGTTAAAGTTGTAATATTGGGGCAAGATCCTTATCATGGCGCTGGACAAGCATGTGGCTTGTGTTTTTCTGTTCAGGATGGTGTTAAGCCACCTCCTTCGTTGCAAAACATATTCAAAGAATTAGAAAGCGATGTAGGTGTAAAAATTTCAACTAATGGTAATTTAGAGAAATGGGCTAAACAAGGAGTTTTGTTGATTAATGCAACACTAACAGTAAGAGCTAATATGGCTGGTTCTCACCAAAATAAAGGATGGGAAATATTTACTGATAATGTTATAAAAGCATTATCTGAACAAAAAGAAGGCTTGATATTTATATTATGGGGAAATTACGCACAAGCCAAAGAAACATTGATAAATTCAAAGAAACATCATGTATTAAAAGCTGCTCATCCTTCACCTTTTTCTGTTTACAGAGGCTTTTTTGGTTGTAAGCATTTTTCGAAAACAAATGATTTATTGCGACAAATGGGACAGACTGAAATCAATTGGAAATTGATTTAAAGATCCACATCTTATAGTTAATGAGGATTTTAAATATTTATTTAATCCTCTTCAGATCAAATATACTTTTTCTAAATTTTAGTATATATTTAAGTTCTAGATTTTTTGTAAGCCATTGCATATCTTATATCTCCATAAGAGTATTCATTTCCTAATCGTTCTTTAATTGGGCTTAAACCTTCTGATTCTACAATAGCTGAAACTTCTAAGATGTTTTTTAATTTTTCTTCAGAAATAAATTTGAGAATATCAATTTCTCCAGTTGAAACATAATAAGAAATATGCCCTTCAATGGTAGTTATTGCCATTTTTCGCAAGCGGGCAATTTCTTCAATATCATTTCCTTTAAGGTATAACTGATAAGATTCTTCGCGTGATTTTGGCTTAATTTCAGCACTTTCTGATTTTGCAATAGTAGTTTTCTTTTTTCTTTCTTTCTTAGTCCGTTCTTTGGGTATAGCTGAATTTGTTGTTGCTTTGTTATTACCTGTAATCAATTCATTGAGACGGAGCAGGCGATTTTTATCTAAAGGGATTTTTTGCAAATCTTCTTTCGATATAATTTTATTATATAGAAGTGCATCAGCAAAAATGGCTGCTTTATACATTCGTTTGCATTGCTCATACACCATCAATTCAAAATCGTAGAGTTCGTTTAAATAAGTTTTCACACGTTTGGTGCAGGAAACTATTTGAATATGATCGAAAATATAATTTGAAATAGCTTGCATGCTTGGCATAAAATAATCTCTTCCAGCTACTACTCGTGTTTTGATTAATTGATTGGAATCGGCAGTATTTTGACGGAAAATATTAGAAAGTTGTTGTCGGAATTTTTCTGAAATATTGTGTTGCTCACCTATTTTTTCGTATAAATCTAATGCCCATTTCTGATATTTTTGTTTTACTGATTTCACTTCCTCTTTGTTGTATGAATCGGCATGATATCTGGCACTTTTGTATAAGTTTTCATAATTAAAGCATTGTATAACATACTTTTGCATATAAAGTAGAGTTTCGTCTTTAGCTATGGTTTGTAAATCGCCTTGTTGATCTTTGGTTTTGGCATAATTGGCAATCATTTCATCTACATATAATGACTTAAAATTTACCTTTGAAGTCAATACCAAACCATTTAATGATCTCAAACGTGACAAGGCAACATATACCTGACCAGGAGCGAAGGCTTCGCTAATATCAATAATGGCTTTTTCAAACGTTAAACCTTGACTTTTGTGAACGGTAATAGCCCATGCCAATTTGATTGGATATTGTGTGAATGTACCAATTACTTCTTCTTCTATTTCGTTGGTAAGTTCGTTGAGAATGAAACGAACATTTTGCCATTCGTATCGTTCTACCGAAATAATATCAAATGATTCGGCAAGCTTTACACGAATATTATCATCTGAAATTTCATGTACAATACCTAATTTCCCATTATAAAAAAGTCGTTCGCCAGTTGGATCGTTTTTGATAAACATTATTTGTGCTCCAACTTTTAGCTCCAAATCTTTTTCTACAGGATACATAAACTCGTTAAAATCGTCTTTGATTTCAGCTTCAAAAGTATATTTCTTCCCTTTGAGATTGTACAATGTATTATCATTTTGTTCAGCTGCTTTACGATTATGAGTAGTTAATGTAATATAGTTATCATTTGCAGCTGCATGGAATTGAGGATTGTAATAATTGTTGAGTAAAGCTTCATCCTCTTTAGTTACAGTATTGTTTCGCAAATTATTCAATAAATTAATAAAAATAGTATCATCTTGACGATAAATTTTATCCAACTCAATATACAAAGGTTTATGCTGCGATAAGGCTCTTGCATCGAAAAAATTCATGCTATGATAGTATTTGCTTAGTAATTGCCACTCATTGTCTTTTACAACAGGTGGCAATTGCAGTAAATCACCAATAAATAATAATTGCACACCGCCAAATGGTTGATAAGAAGATCGTCTTACATAACGCATAACGACATCCATTGCATCCAGCAAATCAGCACGTAACATACTAACTTCATCAATTATCAGCAATTCCATTTCGCGTATCAGCTTGCGTTTGTTATCACGCATTTGCATATTTTTGATAATGGATTGTGCATCGTTTACTTTGAAATATAAAGGAGTAGCTGCACCTAAGCTGGCAGGAACAAAGTTACCAAAGGGTAGTTGAAAAAATGAATGAATTGTAACACCACCCGCATTGATAGCAGCAATACCTGTAGGAGCCACAACAATCGCTTTTTTATGTGTATTTGCAATAATATGTTTTAAAAAAGTAGTTTTCCCTGTGCCTGCTTTACCTGTTAAAAAAACATGGCGGTCGGTTTGATTTACAAATTTAGCAGCCAGTTCGGCTTGTTGAAGACTATGATTTTGCACTGTATTAAAAATTAAGAAGAATAGCTAAAAAAGAGATAAGTAATTTTTTTATGAGAATTGCTTATTCAACATGTCAAAATTATAACAATTTTTCATTTTTACAGTATTTAATTTTGATTAGAAAACTTTCTTCTAAATGATATATTATTAATTTTAACAGCTATAAAATAATTGAAAGACAAATCACTCATTCAACCTGAATTTTTTATTAAACATCAGTATATACATTAAAGATATCGAAAAATTAAATTTTTATATCCTATAAATTGCCAAAAATCTTACTTTTGTACTTTCGTTCCATTTAAACATTTAATAATTTTATCAATGAAGAAACTATTTTTATTTATACTCATTAGCATATTACTGATTTCTACCAAAGGTTTTTCGCAGGAAAACTCAAAAAAAATTACCTTGGAAGATATTTGGTCAAAAGGAAGTTTTCGCCCATCAAATATCAATGAAATTAGTTCAATGAAAGATGGTGAACATTATTGTATTCTTGAAAGCAATAATATTAAAAAATTCAGCTACAAAGAAGGTAAAATGATATCCATTATCTTAGATGCTTCCAATATAAAACTGCCCTATGAAGATAAAACACTCAGCATTGAGGACTACCAATTTAGTAACGATGAAACCAAAATATTAATTTCTACAAATACTGAACCTATTTATCGTCACTCATCAATAGCAGATTTTTATATTTGGGATTTAAAAACAAAGCAAATTACGAAACTCTCCAATACTGGGAAAATCAGTCTTGCAGAATTTTCACCGGATGGGAATAAGATAGCCTTCACAAGAGACAACAATCTTTATGTAAAAAACTTAATTGACAATAAAGAAACTAAAATTACCAATGATGGATTAATTAATAACATAATTTATGGCAGCACTGATTGGGTTTATGAAGAAGAATTCAGCTTTACTAAAGCATTCATTTGGTCACCCGATGGCAATAAGTTGGCTTATTACCGTTTCGATGAAAGCAAAGTAAAACAATACACAATGACAACTTGGGGTGATTTATATCCAGAACAATACGAATATAAATATCCTAAAGCAGGTGAAGACAATTCAATTGTAAATATCTTTGCTTATGATGCCAATACAACCAAAATAACTAAAATGGATATTGGCACAGAAACCAATCAATACATACCTCGTATTTATTGGACTGCACAAACAAACACACTGGCAATATTAAGGATGAATCGCTTACAAAACAAACTTGAGATTCTACTCAATAATGCAAACGATGGCACATTCAAAATAATATATACTGAAACTAACAAATACTATGTTGATATCAATGATGACACTAAGTTTTTAAGTAATAATCAGTTTGTAATATGCAGCGAAAAAGATGGATATAATCATATTTACTTATATGATTTTTCAGGAAAGCTCATCAAACAAATTACCTCTGGTAAATGGGACGTAGTTAGTATTAATGGAATTGACGAAAAAAATAAAACGATATTCTACACTTCAGCTGAATCAGCAGCTACTAATAAAGATCTTTACTCTATTAAATTAGATGGCAGCAAAAAAGCCAGATTATCAACAAAATTAGGCACAAATGCTGCCAATTTTAGCAACACTTATAAATATTATATCGCTACATTTTCTGATGCTAATACCCCATCGATATACACTATCAACACAGTCAATGGAAAAGAAATTAAATTATTAGAAAACAACGAGAAACTTTCAAAAGCATTAAAAACATTCGGTTTTACAAAGAAAGAATTCAGCAAACTTAAAACCGAAGAAGGCATAGAATTAAATTATTGGATAATAAAACCCGCTAATTTTGATCCCAATAAAAAACATCCTTTACTCATGTACGTTTATGGAGGACCTGGTCACAACACCGTTACCAATAGCTACGGATACAGCGATTTAAGCTGGTTTGAAATGCTTGCACAAAAAGGTTATATTGTAGTTTCTGTCGATAACAGAGGTACTGGATTCAGAGGAGAAGACTTTAAAAAATGCACCTACAAAGAATTAGGAAAACTTGAAACAGAAGACCAAATAAGTGCAGCCATTTATTTTGGAAATCAATCTTATATTGATAAAGATAGAATCGGAATCTTTGGCTGGAGCTATGGAGGGTATATGTCAACTTTGTGTATGACTAAAGGTGCTGATTATTTTAAAGCTGGCATTGCAGTTGCCCCTGTTACAAATTGGAGATATTACGATAACATCTATACCGAACGCTTCATGCGCACTCCACAAGAAAACCCATCAGGATACGACGACAACTCTCCTATCAACCATGTAAAAAAATTAAAAGGAAAATATTTATTGGTTCATGGAACAGGCGATGACAATGTACACTTACAAAATTCAATGGATTTAATTACAGCTTTGGTAAATGCAAACAAACAATTTGAGATGCAATTTTATCCTAATAAAAATCACAGTATATATGGAGGAACTACTCGCTTTCATTTATACACCCGCATGACAGAGTTTATATTAAAGAACTTATAAAACGAACTTTCATAATTAAAAAGCTGTCAGTATTTTATTGACAGCTTTTTTTATGAATTAATGTTATGCAACTCCATCGCTTAATAAGCCCAATTTCTATTATGTGTTATCAAAGTTTTGTTTATCTTTGACACAATTTTAAGCAAAACAAGGCGTTGTAAAAATATGTATAAATCATTCTTAGTATTCATAATCTTTTTATTTGTATCTTTTGGATTGCAATCTCAAAATACAAATATTACTGGTAATGCATTGGGTGCAGAAGGATTGAAAATCAAACTAATTACTGTTTCTGATTATATTTCGGAACTTCCCAGAAAAATAGACGAAACTATTGTCGATTCTTTAGGTAATTTCAAACTTAAAACTTCAATAAACGAAACCATTCTTGCCCAATTACAAATTGATATTTACAAAGGAGACATATACTTAGAACCAGGTAAATCTTATGTAATCAAAATACTAGCTTTAAACTACAAAGAAGACAATAAAGAAAGCCCGTTTTTAAACCGAAAGAAACTTGAAATCGTATTTAATAATACTGACAGCATTGAATTAAATCATCAGATAAGCAAATTTAACAGTCTATACAATGGTTTTCTGATGGGAAATTCTAATGATATTCTTAGAAACCGAAACAAAACAAAAATTGATTCATTTCAATTAGAAATAAATTCACAATTCTCAAACTCAAAAAATACATTTCTAAATAACTACATAAAATACAGAATCGCAGGACTCGAACAATCAGGACGTTTTAAAAATACAACAAAACTATATAAAGAATACATTCTAAATAAACCAATTCTTTATAATCATATAGAATACATGTATTTTTTTAATCAATTTTACGAAAAATTCTTTTTCATAGGAAAGCATTTATTAAAAACAGACGATTATAAACAATTAATAAATACGGAAAAAAATTACATTAGTCTTCTTGATTCCTTAGGTAGAGATACTTTGGTAAAAAGTGAAGTCCTTAGAGAGTTAGTCTTTTTAAAAGGAATGAAAGAATTATATTATTCCAATGCATACAAAAACGATAATATTATTGATATGCTTGCTAAGTTTTTAGTCAAAACTAAAACAAAAGAGCATAAGCAAATAGCTCAAAATCTAATAACATCATTTAATAAACTTAAAATTGGTAATAAAGCTCCAACTTTTAATTTAAAAACGACAAAGAATGAAACTTTTTCCTTGGCTTCCTTTCAAGGCAAATTTACTTATATCGGGTTTTTTACTACTTGGTGTGCAGGTTGTATGTCAGAAAATGAGGCAATTATTGAGTTAAAAAAGAAATTCGGTGATAAAATTAATTTTGTTTCAATTTCAGCTGATAAACAATTTTTAAACCTTCATTATTACCTTGAAAAACATAAATATGATTGGTATTTCCTATTTTCGGGAAATAATATCGATTTGCTCGAAGAATACGAAGTATTCACTTACCCGATATTTATGCTAATTGATACTAATGGAAACATTTTAAACTATCCTGCTCTAAAACCAAGCGAAAACATAGAAAATGTATTCAAATCATTAATAGAAAAAGAAAGCTTAAATTCCAAAGAATAACTTTAAGTATTTATTTTAAAATGATTTAAAACAATATCGTTAATCGAAGGATAAGTATTCAGCAATAATTCTCCTAAAGCTTCTTTTTTAAGCCATACAGCTTCTGTAATATTTTCTTTTGTTTGAGGCTGTGGTTTGCTATTATTTTCCGTTTTCATCAAAAACCAATAACAATGTTTGATAATATTTTTATTTTTTTCTGTATAAATGTGATAAGTGTCCGGTAGTTTTTTTATAATATTAAGCTTATCTATCCTTGTTTCTTCTTCAATTTCCCGTTTGGCACAATCTTTAATAGTTTCCCCTTTATCTAATTTCCCTTTTGGTAAATCCCACTTGTTAAGACGATAAATAAACAAATATTCATTATCAGAATTGTAAACCAAGCCACCTCCTGCCTTAATTTCAATATATTGAGCTTTAAAAAAAGAAAATATTTCTGTTAAATTTAGTGGACAATAGATATATAAACGTTGCGTTAGTTTCTTATCAATAAAATCGGCTATTACAGCTAATAATGCTTTTTTTGATTGAAATTGATAAAATTCAATATCTTCACTATCAAATAAATGAATATTGATAGTTTTTACGAAATGAATTGATTGATTATTTACAAAAACTTTATACATTTGCATTATGAAATTTAATGAAGAAACAGCTTTAAAAACAGCAGAATTTTTATTGCAAATTAAAGCAATAAAATTGAATAATTCACACCCTTTTACATGGGCATCAGGTAGAAAATCGCCAATCTATTGCGACAATAGGATTACTTTATCATATCCTATAGTAAGAACCTTTATTCGCCAACAGTTTGCACATATAGTAAATGAAGAATTCGGAACTATAGACTTAATTGCTGGAGTTGCTACCGGTGGTATTGCTCAGGGTGTATTAGTTGCCCAAGATTTAGGTTTACCATTCGCTTATGTAAGATCTGAAGAAAAAAAACATGGTTTAAGCAATCAAATTGAAGGTGTTGTTCAATCGGGTCAATCTGTTGTGATTGTTGAAGATTTGGTTTCTACAGGAAAAAGCAGCTTAAATGTTGTTAATTCATTGCATGATGCAGGTTGTGTTAATAAAGGAATGCTTGCAATTTTTACGTATGGATTAAAAGTAGCCGAAGATAGTTTTAAAACAGCAAAACTCCCATTAATCACATTAACTGATTATAATACTTTGATTAAAGTAGCTGTTGAACAAAAGTATATAAAAGATGACGACTTAATTTCTTTGAATGAATGGAGAGAAAATCCTGAGTTGTGGTCAGAAAATAAAATAAAAGAAGGTTTTTAATTTACACCTATTTTTGATGAAAAAAATTGAGAGCGAAAAACTAATTATTAGTAACTCGCAAGAAAAAATATATTCCTTTTTGAGCAATTTTAACAACTTCGGTAAGTTAATGCCTGAACAAATTATCAATTGGCAATCAACTGAAAATACTTGTTCTTTTACCATTAAAGGTATGACAGACTTGAGTATGCAAATTAAAGAAAAAATGCCGTTTCATACCATTATGATTATACCTAATGGCAAAACACCCTTTGAATTTGAACTAAAATGTTCATTTGTTGCATTGGAATCCAATAAAACAGAATCTCAATTAACATTTTTTGCCGATTTGAATCCTATGCTTAGCATGATGGCTAGTAAACCTTTAGAAAATTTTGTGAATATGCTAAATATTCGTTTAAAACAAAAAGCAGAAGAAGTTGGTTTTTAAATTTCTTTTAAATTAATGTATCTAATGTTGCTTTTTTGAAAATCTCAAAGGAAGCATCCCTTACTTCTTTGAACACTTTTCTTATTTTACAAGTGTTTTCGTCCTTACAAAATTCACAAGCCTGGTAAGCTCTTTCCGAAACACAGGGTAATAAAGCAACAGTTCCTTCAAAATGTCTTATAATTTCCGAAAGAGCAATGTCTTTAGGATTTTTAAGCAAATAATAACCACCTGTTTTTCCTAATTTACTACCCAACAAACCTTGCTTCTTTAGTTCAAGCAATATATTTTCGAGAAATCGTTGAGGAATTTTTTCAGTTTTTGCAATATCACTAATTAATATAGCACCATTTCCATACTCTTTGGCCAATCGGGTTAGTGCAAGCATTGCATAACGTGTTTTTTTAGATACTATCATATAGAATTGCTATAATTAACCGTGTTTACTGATTTCTTTTAACTTATTAACATCATTGATCCTGCAATGTTTACCTTCTAATGTTATAATACCTTCTTTATTTAACTTCGAAAGGGTTGTAATTACATTTTCGTGAGAACATGCTGCAAATTCCGAAATTTCTTTGCGCGTTAATGTTAATTGAAATTCATTATTTTTATAAACATTTTCTGATAAATATAGGATAATATCAGCAATTCGGCCATTTACCTGTTTATGTGCTAAGCTTATAAAATTAAAAATCGGCACTTGGAACATCTCAATAGATTCTCTGAACAAAGCCATTAAATAAGCACCATGGTTCATTAAGGCATTTGCAAATGCCATATTGTCTATTAGGCAAATTTCGCAATTTTCGACTGCTATCAATGAGAATACATTTATTTCTTTGAAAAATAAATTAGCGCCTCCTAATATCTTAGGACCGGAAACAATGGTCATAATAAAATTCTTACCTGTTTCATTCTGATAGTTAAACTTTACAATGCCTTTGTGCAAGAAAACCACATGAGTTGCCTTGGCTCCTTGTTTAAATATAGTTTCACCCTTTTCAAAATGCAATTGTGTGGTCATTTTTCTAATTATATCAAACTCATCAACTGACAGATGCAAAGAACTGATTGTTTTAAAAAAACACGCATCGCAATTGTATAAGGGTAATGGATTTTCGAACATAGCTATTCTATTTAAGCTTACAATATGAATTATTTAATGTTTTTTGATTACTTATTTAATGCAAATGTACATTAAGTTTGTGAACTTAATGTATAATTTTGCAAATAATTATGAACCTATCACTAAAATATATTTTATGATTGAGAGCATCACAATTATAGGCGGTTATGGTAAAACAGGAGAACAAGAGCCCTTGCAAACCATAAAAATCAATAAAGGCGAAATAATCGGTATAGTTGGTCCTACAGGTAGTGGAAAAAGCTCACTAATAGGAGATATTGAGCAAATGGCTCAATACGATACTTATTCCAAAAGATGTATTTTGATTAATGGTGTTAAACCATCTTATGAAGAAAGAACCAATCCTAAAAAGAAAATGGTGGCTGAATTAAGCCAAAACATGAACTTTTTAGCAGATATGACAGTGGTAGAATTTTTGAAAAAGCATGCTAAGTGTCGCGGAAAAAATGAGGATTGTGTAAATACAGTGATAGAAAATGCCAATCGCTTAACAGGAGAACCTATTCATAAAGATCATCAGTTAACTATATTGAGTGGCGGACAATCGAGAGCATTAATGGTGGCAGATGTAGCAATTATAAGTAATTCGCCAATAGTTTTGATTGATGAAATTGAAAATGCCGGTATCAAAAAACACGAAGCATTGGAATTATTATCAGGACATGGTAAAATAATATTGGTGGTAACCCACGACCCTGTGCTGGCATTAATGACAGAAAAAAGAATTGTAATGCAGGATGGTTCTATGCAAAAACTACTCACTACTACAACCAAAGAAAAAATGGTTTCAAAAAATATTAATCTGCTGGATAGAAGAATTATGAAGCTTCGCGAAATGGTAAGATATGGCGAATTGATTGAAGAGTTTAGTCTTGATTTTGATGAAGAATTTTTACTTAAAAAGGCAATATAATGATGAAGTTTGTAATTGTTGCAGGAACACCGGGTTCAGGAAAGACATCTGTATTGCTTCATGTAATCAATCATTTAAAGAATAAATCAATACAGCCTTCGGTAGCCAAAATAGATTGTTTATATACCGATGATGATAAAAGATATGCGAAAACAGGTGTGCCTGTTTTGGTTGGATTATCCAAAGATATGTGTCCCGATCATTTCGGGATTTATAATACCGAAGAATTATTGGTTTTCGCTATAAAAAACAAATCGGATTTATTGATAGTAGAAACAGCAGGATTGTGTCATCGTTGCTCGCCTTATACAAAAGGAAGTCTTGGTATTTGTGTAATTGATGCTACCAGCGGACCCAACACACCTATGAAAGTAGGTCCTTTTTTAAGTACTGCCGATATTGTAGCTATTACCAAAGGCGATGTAATTTCGCAAGCCGAAAGAGAGATTTTCAGGGAAAGTGTATTGGAAATGAATCCGAATGCTAAAATTATTGAAATAAATGGTTTAAGTGGCAAAGGTTGTTCCGAACTGGCCGAAGAAATAATCCTTGCTAAAGCGGTTGAATCAAAAGATGATGTGTTGCGACACAATGCTCCATTGGCGATTTGCACGCTTTGTGTTGGTGAAACACGAGTTAACAAAGCATATCATAGAGGAATTTTGCGAAGAATTGATGGTTTTCAGTTTTACGAAGGAGAGTAAAATAATTAGGAATTAGGAATGATGAATTAGGAATCGAGATGATAGACTGAGGATATAATCTAGATTTCTGTTTTTGTTAAGGCTTTCTTTTGTCATGCCAAATTAGGAAGCATCTCATTTTAAACTTTATGAGATTCCTCACTATCGTTCGGAATGACAAAGAAGGCAATGCAAACAATTG
>CAZUCB010000058.1:13863-15652 GCA_964618755.1 uncultured Bacteroides sp.
ATTTATGGCTTGGTAGATAAGTATGAAGCTGATTTTATTTTAGAGCCTTTGCCCGGCGAACATTCGTGCAGGGAGACCCTCTACCCTTTCTCGAAAGAAGAAATTAATACAGGTGATATTATTCGCTATCGACCGCTGGCATGCCCGATGATACATTTTGCAAAGGTGCTGAATGCCGAAAAAGGTTTAATAACGGTATCGATGATTGGTCCTTGCAACAGACTTGATGGTAATACGGATATTAAAGATGTGGGTGTTTGTATGGTGGGCGGTTTTGAAGGTATTATTAAAGGGAAACTGCCTCAGGTATGCGATACTGTGAGGTTTTTACCTTCGCATTGTATGATGCAAAAAGTGCATTCGGGTGTGGTGGTGCAACTCGAAAACTCTAAGGTAAGTATTGAAGGCATTCATTTGGCAGTGTGGGCTCCGCCGATAAAGAGGGAATAACGATTTAGTCTGTTAAGAGGTGGCGGATTTAGAAGCACAAACGATCAACCTCCCACTACACTTTATTAGAAACACAACCGTTTGATTTTGCACGTCACACGCCATTTCTCTAAACTCCATGTTATGCATTCGTGCTACTGCTTGTTTGTTTTATGTACATATTAAATATGTCATAATTACCCATTGATATTTCTTACTGTTTAATAAATCTTAACGGATGCTGTTCATTGTTTTTTAGCCGAATAAAGTACATCCCATTTGGTAAATCCGAAATACTAAGGCTTGTTGCTCCTGATACATCCATTACTTTTGCTAAACTTCCAATTGTGCTATAAATTTGAATTGTTTCCTTTATAGGGTCTTTAGTAAATTTAATAGTAATAGTTTCTGATGCGGGATTTGGAAATAAAACCCAGAATAATTCTTTATTTATTTCTTCAATACCAACTACGCCACAATCATATTCAAGAACATAAGAAGTAGTGTCTAAAGGACAATTGGAGTTTGGGTTAATGACTTTACATTCGTATTTTCCTTCTGTAGATATAAATAACGTGTCTTCATTGGTCATAAATGGTAAAAGCGTATCATTTTTAAACCATTGAATGTTTTCTGAACCAGATAAGAAACCGTTTATATGTAATACGGCAAATGGCACAGTGTCACCTATGCAAGGGTCACCCAATGCATCAAAGTAATAACCGGACCATACAGCATTTTCTGCAAATACTTTTGATAATTCAGAACATGCATTTAAAGTAGAAATAACGGAAAATCCCGAAATAGAATATTGAGAATAATTCGGTAAGTATTGATTGGTTTCAGGCAAAGGAACTCCATAAGCAAACCATTGATAGGAATCTGCAGTTTGTGTCCAAAGTGTATCATAATTGCAGAGCCAAGGATGGGATATAAAAATGGTTGGCGTATGATTACAAAATTGAATAACTGTATCTGTAAAACTGGAGTGCAATCCTTGCAAATCACAATTTGTTGTAGTTAATGAGAGCGTGTATGTTCCGTTAGTCAAATAGGAATGTGTTGGATTTGATGTGGAAGATGTATCGCCATCTCCAAAATCCCAAAAATATTTTTGCTGTACAGCATGGTTTATTGGACTAAAAATTACTTCATTAATACCAGAGCCTATCTGATAGCTAAAGTCAGATATTGGTAGTTTCTTAAAATTCCACAATTGTAAACTGTCGAACACTTGTGTTTTGACCACATTTTTTATGATGGAAGCATCACTTGCATTTAATCCAAAATTATAAGTAATTAATGTGGGATCTTTTTTAAAAAGGCTTGCATAAAAGCAACATGCTGCAGCATAAGAACC
>CAZUCB010000059.1:0-4153 GCA_964618755.1 uncultured Bacteroides sp.
ACTTATTGCATCGGTCCGCATGATGGTTTTACCCGAAAGATTATTTGAAAGTGTAGATTTTCCAACACCTGAAGAGCCAAGCATACAATATGTTTTTCCTTTTTCAATCATCATTTTTATGCTATCGTAACCTTGCTGCGACTCATTACTTATGGCAATAAGCGGAACATTTTTAATCCGGACTTTTATATGTTCAATTATTTCAGTAAGATGGAAATCATCAATTAAATCAGTCTTGGTGAGTACAATAATGGGTTTTACTTCAGATGAATTGCAAAGGGTCAGGTATCTTTCAAGTCTGTTGATATTAAAGTCTCTGTCAACAGCCTGAACTAAAAAAGCATAATCAATATTAGTGGCTATAATCTGAATCTCCCCAAATTTGCCGATTGCTTGTCTTTTAATAACTGAGAATCTTGGGAAAATCCTGTGAATTAATGCAAAATCAGTATCATAAGTTGTTAATACAACCCAATCGCCCACAGCAGGAAAATTCTCTCGTGTTCTGGCCGTAAAACGTATGTTGCCTGTAATTTCAGCTTCAAATTCTCCTTTTTCAGTCTTTATAATATATCTTTCCTTATGTTCTGCAATCACTCTGCCTGTTTCAAAGCTATCAAGCTTATTGTCTTTCCTGAATTTTTCAAGATTGCTGTTAAATCCAAGGTCTTCTAATTTCATTATGTTACCTGGTTTGTTTTAATGTTTAAATTGTGTATCGGTTACCCGTTTTTCTTTAAATGGAAACTGCTTTTCAAATTCAACCAATTCAGCTTCATCAATTGAGAATGAGTCATCTTCATAAAACTTACCTTTTACATTGCCCAATCCCTTTTCAAGAATTTCAAACACCATAAATGGCTCAAAGTTTTGATTATTTTTAGTTGTTATTCCATATTTTTCTGCATTTTCAAATCCAAAACGATGATAATATTCAGGATTTCCAAAAAGAATCATCCCCTTATAACCTAAGTTCTTTGCTATTTTGATTGACGCTTTGATAAGTTTTGAACCAATTCCATTTTTCTGAAAATCGGGTAAAATAGCTATTGGTCCGACACATAAAATTTCATGTTCATTCAACGAATCTGCAACTTTTGCTTTGGTAGAAATAATATGTCCGATGATCTCATTTTTAAATATAGCAACTAAATCAAGTTCAGGTATATAGCTACTGCTTTTTCTAAGTTTATGTAAAACCAGATGTTCATCGCAGCCTGGTTTATATATATTCCAAAATGCTTCTCTGGTAATAACTTCGGTTTTATTGAAATCATTTTGAGTTGCGCTTTGTATATGTATTTCCATTTTTTTTGAAACAAAATTATCAGTTTATCTTTTATTAAAAAACAAAATTACAGCAAATGCCTTAATTTTTTCTATGAAACAAGTATTCTTTGTGTTGAATGGTGTTTTCTTACCCTTATAATACAACAACTATCTAATTCTTTAAAAGCACGCAGATTATTTTAGTAATATATTCACTATTAAATAAATAAACTTAGTAGATGCTCAATTTATCTTAACAATACAATATTTTTTGTTATATTTAAAATATCCCCTATCCTATAAAACTTATCTGTTTACAACTATTTTTTTGCAAACATTCCATATTTATTTTAAGTTTCAATAAATGATGGTTTTAATATAAACTTCTTTTTTAAACTCATAAAAGATACAAATATCATCCATGAAAGGCTATGTAAATTAGTGTCTTTAAAAATTTACTGAAAATTGTATGCCGAAGTTATAATTTTCCATCCCGATTTTTTCGTTACTTCTCAATCTATTGCCTTTAGAATAAATCCATGGCTGTTCAGTAAGTTTAAATAAATATCCAGCATAAATCCCCACAGTCCAGTAATCTATTGATAAGAATTTATAATTGTACATTTTATAAGCCAGATTAACACCTGTATATCCTGTCAGTTGGTTAAATCTTATATCTAGATCCCGTTCAGCAATATATTGTGCCATCGGAATATCCTCTTCTTTATTATAATTCAGCAATCTGTATTTATTCCATTTAATCGCAACTTCAGGCGTAAAAAATATCCTTTTTGTATTCAACAAATTGTATCCAAAGTGCAATCCATATTGCGTTGAATTAAAAATAATATCTAATGAATCATGCTTATAATCTGCATTATGCGAGAAACCAACATTGAATCCTGCATAGTAATTTTTATAAGTAGCTGCTAATTCAAAACTTATTATCGCTATTGATTTATTCATAAAATCAACATTGTAATCATTTAATAAGGGTTTGAAACTACTGAAATCATTAAAAACAAAATCAACTTGCAAAAGCGGAATAAAGACTAATTTATGTTTATTTTCGGGATAATTATTATCAGATTTATTTTCAGGATAGCTATTGTAATATTTCGGAATCAGATATTTTTTAGAATCCATTGATTCTGGTAAATTTATTGTAATTAATCCTCTTAATGTATCAAGCCTTAATATTTCAAGGGTTTGATCTCCGATGTAAATAGATACATTAAGTTTTTTAGTGTATTTTTCATTTAATAGCAGAAGAAATAAACCATTAACATCAGTAAATGCACAATTATCTGATTTTGCCTGACAAACTACAGCATTAGCCACAGGTTTACCTAAAAAATCTATAACTTGGCCCAAAATGGTATTATCCTGAGCAAAAATAGATAATTGCAAAAAGAAAAAAAATATAGATAAATTATATTTTAGCATTTAGATTAATTATTTAGTAGTCTTGCTTCCAATTTGATTTCCTAATTTTTCAAATTCAATGTCATTGGCTTCCCAAAGTTCCAGTTTGTTTCCTTCTATGTCAAGAATATGAACGAATTTGCCATAGTCGTATGTTTCTATTGTGTCGAGAAATGTTACGTTGTTCTTTTTAAGCTCTGCAACCAATGCTTGAATGTTTTCAACTCTGTAATTAATCATAAAGTCCTTAGTAGAAGGTTCAAAGTATTTTGTTTTTTCATTGAACGGGCTCCATTGCGTAAAACCTTTTTGGGTGGTGTCAGCACCTTGTCGCCATTCAAAAACAGCACCATATTGATTGGTATTGAGGCCAAGATGGGTTTGATACCATTCTCTGATTTTTTTGGGGTCTTTGCATTTGAAGAAAACACCACCAATGCCAGTAACTTTTCCTATGGATTGCCCACTGTTGCTGCCTTTGGTTGTGATTGATTTAAAAGCGTAACCAAGAGCGAATGTCAATACCAATGATAAAATGAATACTATTTTCTTTTTCATGTTGCCGGGGTTTTGATTTAATATTGTTATTTATGTTGAGGGTTTATATTATTATACGTTTAAAGAAATCAAAACTTTACCTCAATATTTAAGTGTATAATACTGATAAGTGTTATCATTATTTATGCGACAAATTTACAAATATTCTATTATTCTATTATTTTATTTAATAATAAACCCAGGACGTATTCACATCCTGGGTTTTAGTAAAGAATAAAATGCAAAAAAGTAAGCAATCCTTATCGCTATCTTTTCCATTTCAGCCTAAGGCTATTGCTCACTACACTTACACTGCTCATAGCCATGGCAGCACCAGCAATCATTGGGTTTAGCTGAAATCCTGTAAAAGGGATGAGTATGCCGGCTGCTATCGGTATTCCGATGAGGTTGTAAATAAATGCCCAAAATAGATTTTGACGAATTGTAATAACTGTTTGTTTTGAAAGATGGATTGCTTCTGCAATTTTATTGAGGTCAGATGAAATGATGGTCATCTTGGCAACATCCATGGCAATATCGCTTCCTTTGCCCATGGCAATACTCACATCGGCTTTTGCTAAAGCAGCACTATCATTGATTCCATCGCCTACCATGGCTACCGTTTTACCTTCAGCTTGTAACTGTTTTACAAAATCGGCTTTTTTATCAGGTAATACTTCGGCTAGATAATGATTAATTCCTACATTTTGGGCAACAGCTGCAGCCGCATTCTCATTATCACCGGTAAGCATATAAATGCTAATTCCCATCTGCTTTAAACTATAAATGGCAGCACGCGATGTTTTTTTAATGGTATCAGTTATTGCAATTACTGCCAATGTATTTTGCTGATCGGCAAACCAAATTACAGTTTTGGCCTGTCTTTTCCAAACCCTTGCTTTATCCAATAATTCAGCATCCA
>CAZUCB010000059.1:4253-15334 GCA_964618755.1 uncultured Bacteroides sp.
GTCTTGTCCATGACAATGGCATTTATTTTTTTTGCAAACTCCAAACTTTCGGCATCTTTAATCAAAATGCCTTTTTCGGCAGCTTTTCCCATACCCACCATAATAGCAGTAGGCGTTGCCAATCCCAAAGCACAGGGACAAGCAATTACCAAAACGGTAACCATTGCCAGCAATCCTTGCGTAAATCCGTTTTCGCCTCCAAACACCATCCATATAAAAAACGAAAGAAATGCAATGCTTATCACCACAGGAACAAATATGCCAGCAATTTTATCAACCTGCTTTTGAACAGGCGCTTTACTGCCTTGTGCTTCTTGTACCATACGGATAATTTGTGCCAACATGGTTTCACTTCCTACTTTTTCAGCCCTGAACTGAAAACTTCCTTTTTGATTGATAGTGCCGGCAAATACTTTTCCATTTTCTGTTTTTAAAACAGGAGCAGGTTCACCACTCAGCATACTTTCGTCCACAAAAGAATTTCCATTTAGCACTATGCCATCCACAGCAATTTTTTCACCCGGTTTTACTACAACAATATCGCCTATACATACTTTATCAATGGAAATTTCTATTTGATTTCCATCTTTATCGATAATACTTGCCATATTAGGTTGGAGACCCATTAATTTTTTGATAGCCGTAGAAGTATTTCCCTTGGCTTTTTCTTCCAGCAATTTGCCCAGCAGTATAAATGCAACTACCACAGCAGCGGCTTCAAAATACACATGTCCATGAAGACCTCTTTGATGCCAGTATTGGGGAAAAAGTGTATTAAATACACTAAAAATATAAGTTACACCAATGCTTAACGAAACCAAGGTATCCATATTTGCAGTATGGTGTTTTGCTTGTTTCCATGCATTTACAAAAAAATCCTTGCCAAACCAAAGCACAACAGGGCTTGCCAACATCCACATAATATAATTTGCAAAAGGAATGTCCATAAAAAACATACCAATCACAGCTAATGGAAGCGACAGCAATACTGCACCTATAGTGCGGAACTTTAATTTCCTGAAACTCTTATTGTGAATATCTTCAATACTTTCGTTCGCATCATTTTTGTTTTCAATCATCAAATCAAAACCGATAGATTGAACAGCTTGTTTCAAAAAGTCTGCATTTACTATAGTTGGAATAAATTCAATACTTACAGTAGCATTGGCAAAATTTACTACAGCATTCAATACTCCTTTTTGAGAATTCAACATAGTTTCAACACTCATTGCACAGTGTGCACAGCTCATGTTTAAAACAGGAAATATTTTCTTTACTATAATTACAGTATATCCTAAATCTTGAATGATTTTTATCGCTTGGGGTAATGCCTTTATTGCATCACTAACTTCCAAAACAGCCCGATGATTATTCAGTTCAACTTTATGAGATAAGATACCTTGTATTTTCTTAAGCTCATTGTCAATAATCAAGGTACAATGTTCGCTTTTCATTCCTTCTATGGGTATCAGAAGGATTTTGTTATTTTCAGTTATCATTTACGCTAAAATGTAATAGTATAACATTAGTTGAGTTAATAAAGTTCATAATTAGCTCATTAATTTCAGCTCAATAGCTGACAATTATAACACTTATGCTATCTTTCTTTCAATTTCTTTCAGATTATCCATTTTCTTTTTTTGCAAAAAGCTTTGGATATCGCCCAAATGTTCTTTAATGGTTTTATTGCCAAACTCAAATACTTTTTCTACCAATCCATCTAAGAAATCACGATCATGAGAAACGAGTATCAGCGTACCATCAAAATCTTTTAAAGCACTTTTCAGAATTTCTTTGGTTTTTATGTCAAGATGATTGGTAGGCTCATCCAAAATCAAAAGATTTACAGGTTCGAGTAATAGTTTTATCATTGCCAGCCTAGTACGTTCTCCTCCCGATAGCACTTTTACCTTTTTATTGATATCATCACCACCAAACATAAAAGCACCCAACATATCCCTGATTTTATTGCGTATATCACCTTTGGCAACATCATCTATAGTTTGAAAAACAGTAATATTTTCATCCAACAACGAAGCTTGGTTTTGTGCAAAATAGCCTATCATAGCATTGTGTCCTAGACTCACCTTTCCATTGAAATCAATTTCACCCATAATGGCTTTTACCAAAGTTGATTTCCCTTCGCCATTTTTGCCTACAAAAGCCACTCTTTGTTGACGTTCGAGAGTGAGATATGCATTTTTAAAAACTACATGATCGTCATAGTTCTTTGATAAATCTTCGATAATTAAAGGATAATTTCCCGAACGGGGTGAAGGTGGGAATTTAAGACGAAGTGCCGAATTGTCTTCTTCATCAATTTCCACAATCGTTAACTTTTCTAGCATTTTTACACGCGACTGCACCTGATTGGTTTTGGAATAAGTGCCTTTAAAACGTTCAATAAAATCTTGGTTATCTGCAATAAATTTTTGTTGTTCGTTGAATTGTTTTTGTTGTTGCTCACGTCGTTCTAATCGCAATTCAAGATATTTTGAGTAGTTTACTTTATAGTCGTAAATTCTACCCATAGTTATTTCGATAGTACGAGTAGTTATATTATCAATAAAAGCACGATCGTGAGAAATAACGATAACTGCCTTAGCATTGTTTATCAGAAAATCCTCCAGCCATTGTACAGATTCAATGTCAAGATGATTGGTAGGCTCATCAAGCAAGATTAAATCGGGTTTTTGGAGCAGTATTTTTGCCAATTCAATACGCATACGCCATCCACCACTAAATTCGCTGGTAGGACGTGAAAAATCCTGACGCAAAAAACCTAATCCCAATAATATTTTTTCTATTTCTGCATCAAAATTTATCTCTTCAATGGTATAAAACTTTTCGCTTAAAGCCGAAACTTCTTCAATAATGGCATAATAGCTTTCTGATTCGTAATCGGTTCGGGTAGATAGTTGCAGATTTAGTTCTGCAATCTTACTTTCCATTTCAAAAATATGTGCAAATGCTTGTGAGGCTTCCTCGAAAACAGTGCGGTTGTCTTCAGTCATTAAATGTTGGGGTAAATATGCAACTATGGCATCTCTGGGTGTAGAAATATTTCCTCTGCTGGCTGTTTTTACACCTGCCAATATTTTAAGCAAAGTAGATTTCCCTGCTCCGTTTTTGCCCATTAATGCTATCCGATCTTTATCATTGATTGCAAATGATACATCTTTAAAAAGTGTGGTATTCCCAAATTCTACTGTAAGCCCGTCAACTGAAATCATGCTTTTTTTTTGAGCGGCAAAAGTACGGAATTTAGTTCATAATTCCTTAGTGATTGTATAGAATTATAAAATTGGAAGTTGAAAGAAAGAAGAAGGAAGTTTGAAAGTGGAAGCTATATTCTCCATTCATAATTAATGATTATAATTAAAAATTAAAAAATCTTTCCTCTGCCCATTTCTTCTGTTGAGCATTATTTAAAAATGTCCAGGCAACAATCCGACTTATTTTATTTCCTTGTCCCATTGGAATGGTTTTTACCTCAACAACTTTTGCTTTTTCAAGTGCATAATAAATATTATTGAGATGAGCAGATTTGGAAACCAGACTTGAAAACCAAAAACATGAGTTAGCAATTTCTCTGCTCTGGTTTATCATTTCACAAACAAAATGCTCCTCCCCTCCTTCGCACCATAATTCATTGTTTTGACCACCAAAGTTGAGGATAGGTTTGCTTATTTTTTTATGGTTTAAATTAGTTAATTTTCGCATTGTACCCGATTGGGCTTCTGCTAATGAAGCATGAAAAGGTGGATTGCAAATCGACAAGTCAAATAATTCGTCAGCTTTAATAATCCCACGAAATATTTCTTTAGGGTCAGATTGAAATCTTAATTCTATCTTCACTTGTAATAAAGGATTTAGTTCAATGATTTTGCCAGCCGAAGCGATGGCAATCGCATCAATATCACTGCCAACAAATGACCATCCATATTCTTTGTTTCCAATAATAGGATATACGCAATTTGCACCAACACCGATATCTAAACACTTTATCTGATGACCAATGGGAATATTCCCATTATTATTACTACCTAATATATCAGCAATATAATGAATGTAATCAGCTCTTCCTGGTATGGGTGGACATAAATAATTTTGAGGAATATCCCAGTAATCAATATTATAATAATGCTTTAACAATGATTTATTCAGCATTTTAACCGCTGCAGGATTAAAGAAATCTATGGATTCGTCATTATAGGCATTCAAATGAACATATTTCGCCAATTCCGGACAAGTCCCAACTAATAGCTTGAAATCATAGCGTTCACGATGCTTATTCCGTGGATGCAAATTAGATTTTTCTTTGGGATGTTCTCTTTTGGGAAGCATAAAGTTGGAGGAGTTTTATTAATTTGATAATGAGCTTATAATTTACTTCCTATTCAAACAATTTTATTTGTCATTCTTTAGTAAGTAGGATTTCAACAACAAAGATAAAAACTTCTATTTAAATACAAATACACCTTAAGAGTTTTAATCCGATAACCTAAAACCCAATCATTAATTTTTGGTATTCTTCCAACGTATTAATATTATACAATATTTCAGGATGTTCAACAGCAATAGCTTTACGTCGAAATTGTTGTAAGACTTCATTTAACTGCTGTTTTTTTTCCATTTGGCAAATAGTTTCAATAATAGATTCATTGATTAAAATTGGATGCCCGCTTTTGCCCTGATACGTGGGTGCAACATAAGTATCAGTAGCTTTATATAAATAAATTTCTTCGAGTAGTCTGGTTTCAATAAAAGGGTTATCAATAGCTTGTATAAAACAATATGAACTGCTTTTTATAGCTTTTAATCCCAATTGAATGGAATGCATTCGCTCAAGTTCTGGGTGTTGGTTTAAAATAAAACGAACAGAAGATGTTGAAAATGCTTTGAAATAATCGAAGGTATCTTCGTTTAAAGTTACAATAATTTCTCTACAACCAAAATCAGTGTAAGTTGCTATTATTTTTTGAAGGAAATTCATTTCGCTGTCCCATTTCAACAATGCTTTTGGGATACCCATTCTTCCGGATAAACCAGCAGCAGTGATAAGAACAGCAATATCGGATTTCATATTTGTATTTTTATAATAAGGCAGCAAACTTACATTATTTGTAATAAATCAGCTTGATTTTATACTCCTTTTAACTAATATCACAGGGCGAATTGTTTTTTAACATGCTAAATATATTGTGTTTTATTATTTTTTGTAAATTTGTAGGTCATAAATACAATTTATAACCAAATAAATATGACAGACAAATTTGCTATTTTACCTCTTAAAGAACTCATACAATTTATATTACACAAAGAAAACCAAGGCGAAATATTAGGTATTCCAAAAGAAGTTTTTTATCAACCTACCGATACCCGTTTTCAGCTACAACGCTATAATCAACTGCTTGATATACCATTAGGTGTTGCTGCGGGTCCTCATAGTCAAATGGCTCAAAATATTGTCGGTGCATGGCTTTGCGGTGCAAGGTATATCGAATTAAAAACCATTCAAACTTTAGACGAACTCAATGTCAGCAAACCCTGCATTGATGCTGCAGACGAAGGTTATAATTGCGAATGGTCGCAAGAACTGAAGGTGGCAGAATCTTACGATCAATACCTGAATGCTTGGATTATCATTCATTTATTGCAACATAAATTTGGATGGGAAAATGGAGGCTGTATTTTTAACATGAGTGCAGGATACAATATGGAAGGCCTATTACAAGAAAATGTACAGTGGTTTTTCAATAAAATGAATGATTGCAGCATAGAAAAGGCAGAAAAGATACGATCAATCGTCAGTATTTTCCCTTGGGCAAATGATGTTAATATTCCTGATTGTATTTCTGATAATATCACACTCTCCACTATGCATGGCTGCCCACCTGAAGAAATTGAGAAAATCGGACTGTATCTGATAAAAGATAAGAAACTTCACACCACCATTAAGCTAAATCCTACACTTATAGGAAAAGAACAGTTACGTAAAATATTAAATGTGGATTTGGGGTTTAAAACCATAGTACCAGACGAAGCTTTTGAACATGATTTAAAATATCCTGATGCTATCAAAATTATTCAAAAATTAATCACAGAAGCTGCAAACAACAAAGTTGATTTCAACATAAAACTTACAAATACATTAGAATCTATCAATATTCGTGGTGTATTACCTGAACACGAAAGTATGAATTATATGAGTGGAAGGGCATTGCATCCTATCAGTGTAAAGTTGGCGGCTCGTTTGCAACATGATTTTGAAGGTAAATTAGATATATCCTTTTCCGCTGGTGCCGATTGCTATAATTTCCCTGAATTGATTGCCTGTGGCTTAAAACCGGTTACAGTTTGTACTGATTTATTGAAACCAGGTGGTTATATGCGGTTAAAACAATATGCAGATGAACTTTCACACACTTTTGATAACTACAATGCAACATGCATTAACGATTTTATTTTTAAATACAATAATAATCAAACAGATAATGTTGCATTGGCTGCACTCGAAAATCTAAAACGCTATGCAGCTAAAGTAAGCGACTTTTCTGAATATCAAAAAACAAGTTTAAAAGACCTTTCTATTAAGACTAATCGTAGTTTAGGCTATTTCGATTGTATTGCTGCACCTTGTGTGGATACTTGTCCTACTAATCAGAATATTCCATCGTATATGTATCATACAGCTACTGAAAACCCTAATTTAGCTTATGTGGAAATCATAAAAACCAATCCTTTTCCCACAGTTACAGGTATGATTTGCGATCATCCATGTCAATTGAAATGTACACGCATGAATTATGATGAATCATTAAAAATCAGAGGAATAAAACGATATATTGCAGAAAATGTTAATTATTCAAACAAAAAGGAAGAAAGAAAACATGGAATTAAGGTTGCAGTGATTGGAGCAGGACCTTCGGGCTTGAGTTGCGCGTATTATTTGGCGTTGGCTGGTTTTCAGATAAATGTTTATGAAGAAAAACAGCAATCAGGCGGCATGGTTCAATCTGTAATACCTGCTTTTCGATTAACAGACGAAGCCATTGACATCGATGTTAAAAGAATTCAAGAGATTGGTGTACAATTAAACTACAATCAAAAAGTTGATAAAGCTTTTTTTAATACACTTTGCAAAGAAAACGAATATATTTATATAGCCACAGGAGCTCAATTGTCGAAAAAAGTGGACTTTGCTCCAACAGAGCCTGTTCAAGGTTTACTCGACCCATTGGTATTTCTACATTTAGCTAAAACTAAACAGAAAAGTGGTATTGGAAAACATGTAGCCATTATCGGTGGGGGCAATACAGCTATGGATGCAGCCCGCACAGCATGGCGTTTGGTAGGCCAAGATGGCAGTGTTACCATTATTTATCGAAGAACTATTGCCGAAATGCCTGCCGATGCAGGAGAAATTAAAGCTGTGATGGAAGAAGGCATTAAAATACTTGAACTTACACTTCCAGAATCATTAATTATTGAGAATGGTATTGTAAAAGGTATTACTTGCTCTCCGATGGAATTGAAAGACAAAGGAGTTGATGGCAGACTACAAGCTATAAAAATTGAAAATGCTAGTTTTAATCTTAACTTTGATACCATTATACCTGCTATTGGTCAGGATTTGGATATTGATTTTTTGGATAAAACAATGTTGAAAGCAACTACAGGAGAATACAAAACTAAAGTTCCCGGTATTTATATTGGTGGTGATGCACTAAGAGGTGCTGCAACCGCTATTAATGCTATTGGCGATGGCAGAAAAACTGCAGAAATTATTGTTAAAACTGCAAAAATCACAAATGAAACTATTGATAATACTACAAAAAAAGGCGTAAGCTATCACGAATTGATGATTAAAAAGTCGAAACGTATTAAAAGCGAGCCAAGCCACGAAAAACCAGTTGAACTAAGACGAAACTTTGAAGCCGTTGATTTTCCGTTAACCGAACACGAGGCCATTACTGAAGCTTCTCGCTGCTTATATTGCGACGAAGTTTGTAATATTTGTGTAACCGTTTGTCCTAATTTTGCAAACTATGCTTATCACTTAAAGCCACAAACTATTCAATTACCCAAAGCGGTTGCAACAGAAAGGGGAATTGTTTTGGAAGAAGACAAAAGCATTGAAATCAAACAAGAATATCAAATAATAAATATTGCTGATTTTTGCAATGAATGCGGTAATTGCCAAACCTTTTGCCCGACTTCTGGAGCTCCATACAAAGACAAACCTCATTTTTATCTGACAATAAAGAGTTTTAAAGATGCCGAAACAGGTTACTTTTTAAATAAATTAAAAGACAGAAATGTATTGATATACAAAGAAAAACAATCGATAAAAACACTTACTTTTACTAATAATACATATATCTACGAAACCGACCAAATATCCGCAGAAATCAACTGCGAAAGATTTGAAGTTGGAAAAGTAGTTTTTAAAGCTGCTTGCGTAAAAGAAGCTTATTTTGACTTCGCAGCAGAAATGTATGTTCTAATGAAAGGAGTTGAAATAATGATAAATGATGAATAATAAATTATGAATAAAAGGGAAAAGGCTAATTGAATATATTATTTTCCAACACTTTATAAACTTTATAACTTTAAAAACTTAATAAAATGATACAAATAATTGACAAAGTAATAAATCCTGCAGTGAGAGACAATGCAGTGAAACGTTTTAAAGAAAAAGGCATTGTATTGCCTACTTTCGCCCAAATGAACAATCCCGATTTAATTCCAGATACTATCAAAGAAAAGCTAAAAACCATCGGTTTATGGGAGCTGAATCCATTGAATTTATTCAGGATATCATGGAAAAACGAACCAAAAGAAAAAGGTGGCTTGTATGGTAATGTAAACTATATAGAAATCCCAAAGAAATTAAGCGGTATTGATACCCGTATTTTTCTGCTAATCGGCAAATGGTTTCCTACAGGTGCACATAAAGTGGGTGCTGCCTATGGTTGCCTGGCTCCACGCATCATTACCGGTGAATTTGATCCGAGTTATCACAAAGCAGTATGGCCTTCAACCGGAAATTATTGCAGAGGCGGTGCTTTTGACTCTGATTTAATGGGTGTTACTGCAGTTGCCATTTTACCGGAAGAAATGAGCAAAGAACGCTTTGCATGGCTCAAAGAAATTGGAGCAGAAGTTATTGCTACTCCCGGTTGCGAATCAAATGTAAAGGAAATTTACGATAAATGCTGGGATATCCGAAGAAACCGCAAAGATTGTGTAATCTTTAATCAATTCGACGAATTTGGAAATCCTGCTTGGCATTATAATGTTACCGGAAAAGCCATTCAGGAAGTTTATCAGCAGATTGCGGATAAGAAAACCCGCTTGGCTGGCTATGTTTCAGCTACTGGTTCTGCTGGAACAATTGCTGCAGGTGATTTTTTGCGTACGCTACATCCTCAGTTAAAAGTAGTAGCTTCTGAAGCCTTACAGTGCCCTACCCTATTGATGAATGGCTTTGGTGGACATCGTATTGAAGGTATTGGCGACAAACATGTTCCATGGGTACACAATGTAAAAAATACCGATGTTGTTACAGCCATTGATGATGAAGATTGTATGCGTTTGCTTCGTTTGTTTAACGAAAAAGATGGTAAAGCATTCTTAAAAGCAGAAGGCTTTGATGATAAATTCATAGAAGATTTAAATATGATAGGAATTTCAGGCATTGGCAATATTCTTTCAGCTATTAAAACAGCTAAACATTTTGAAATGACAGGCGATGATGTAATTTTCACCATTGCCACCGATTCTGCTCAGATGTACACTTCAAGGATTGAAGAATTACAGGCAGAAAAAGGTGATTACTCGCCATTGCAAGCTGCCAAAGATTATGAAAAATGTATGTTGGGTCAGAAGACTGATAATATGAAAGAGCTTACCTATAACGACAGAAAAGCAATTCATAATTTAAAATATTTCACATGGGTTGAACAACAGGCAAAGGAAATAGAAGACCTCAATCAATTGTGGTACGATAGAGAGATTTGGAATAAATTATTTCATCAGGTAGATAGATGGGACGAAATGATAATGGAATTTAACGAAATGGTGAAGAAATAGTTTTCATTATTTTTATTTGATAACTCTTTCTTTTGTCATGCTGACGTAGGAAGCATCTCATTTATTTTATGAGATTCCTCACTATCGTTCGGAATGACAAAACATATACGGAATGAGAAAAAAACAATATCGCAAAATATTCAAATTAAATCCTTTTTCAAACATTTATTTATGAATAAATATTATTTCCAATGCACCAATTGTGGTAAAATATACAAGAATAATGAAGTACAATATCTTTGTCCTGAATGTGATGCAACAAATGATGACCAACACCCTCCCAAAGGTGTATTGAAAACCATTTATCATTTTGATCAAATCATTGAGAAGCATGGGAAAAAAGATTTGTTCCAAAGCCTGTTGAAGCTGGGATTTATTGATTTATTACCCATACTTTCACTGCAAGGCATGGGTTACTTGAGAGTGGGGCAAACTCCACTTTATACCATCGAAAAATTAGAAAACGAACACTTAGATTTTACGTTACTACTCAAAGACGATGCCCAGAATCCAACCGCTTCTTTTAAAGACAGGGCTTCGGTGCTGGTTTCTGCATATGCTAAAGAAAACAATATTGATACCATCGCTGCTGCTTCTACCGGCAATGCAGGCTCTTCGCTGGCCGGCATCTGTGCTTCGCAACAGCAAAGAGCCATCATATTTGTGCCCTCCACTGCTCCTTTGGCAAAGCTTACGCAGATTGTGATGTACGGTGCAACTATCATCCCTGTAGATGGTAATTATGATGCAGCTTTCGATCTGAGCATACAGGCAAGCAAGCATTTTGGCTGGTACAACCGCAATACGGCTTTCAATCCGTTTACCATCGAAGGGAAAAAGACGGTTTCTTATGAATTGTTCGCTCAGTTACAGGAGCAGATTCCTGACAGGATTTTTGTTTCTGTGGGCGATGGCGTGATTATTTCGGGTGTTTACAAAGGTTTTGAAGATTTGTTAAAATTAGGTATTATTGATAAAATGCC
>CAZUCB010000060.1:0-15295 GCA_964618755.1 uncultured Bacteroides sp.
TTTTTGTTTTAGTAAAGCCAAAAAGAAAGCTATAGTTGTAAATAAAAAAATCACGGTATTTTTTTACAAATATTATGAATTTAAACTGTAGGGTATTCAATACGAGTATGGTAAATATTTGCTAATTTCTTTTTTAGAATACCTTTTATCTTATCAATATCACGAAAAGTGATATTTGAATTAATAAATTGTTTTGAACTGATTTGTTCGTTTACAATATTTTCAACCAAATCATTAATTTTTTGCTCGTCAGGAAATTTAATACTTCTAGATGCAGCCTCCACTGAGTCAACAATCATTAAAACTGCAGTTTCTTTCGAAAAAGGAATAGGTCCTTTATATGAATAAATAGCATCATCTATTACTTCATCCGGAAAATCAACTTTAAACTTTTGATAAAAAAAACTTGTTTTTCTTGTGCCATGATGAGTTCTTATAAAATCGATGAGTTGTTCTGGAATATTATGTTTTCTGGCAAGTTTTATTCCTTTGCTAACGTGACTAATAATGATTTCAGCACTTTCGTCATAAGATAACTCGTTATGAGGATTTATGCCGGTAGTTTGATTTTCGATAAAATACATTGGCATTTCCATTTTCCCAATGTCATGGTATAATGCTCCAGCTCTAGCAAGCAGTGCATTGCCACCAATTTCAAAAATAACTTCTTCTACTAAATTTGCAATTTGCATAGAATGTTGGAAAGTCCCCGGTGCTTTTGATGCCATATCTCTCAACAATTTAGAATTAGTATTTGACAATTCCATAAGTGAAACATCCGTAACATATCCAAATAGTTTTTCAAAAATAAAGATTAAAGGATATGAAAAAAGTGTAAGCATTGCACTTCCGGCAAACATCGCAAAAACCTTGTATGAGTCCTGATTAAAATTACTATCTTGTATGAGTATTAAACCAATATAAATTAAAGAATAGGTGATAAATATTAAAAAAGAAGAAATAAAAAACTGAGCTCTTTTCTCAAGATTTACAACGCTAATGATAGTGATAATACCAGCTATCATCTGAATAAATACAAAATCAAAGCTATTGGGAACCAAAAATCCAATGATGATTATTGTTACCAAATGTACAAATAACGCCAATCTGGTATCAAAAAAAACACGAATTATTACTGGCACCAAACATAACGGTACTAAATAGATATAACTTGCATCTGTTTTAATAACAATACTGGTAATAAATACCATAATAAAAATTACTAATAATAGAAATAGAATTTTCTTATTATCAGCCAAAATATCTTTTCTAAATGCTTGCAAGAATAATATTAATACGATAATAGAAATAGAAAGCAATACTATTTGACCTAATAATATTAAGTAATACTTTGATGAAGAGCCTAATTGTATTTCATGCTCATTTTTTAAAGATTGCAAAATTTGATATTTTTCGGCAGTTATCAATTCTCCTTTAGATATGATACGTTGGCCATTTTCTACCATTCCTTTTGCTGAAGAAATATTAGAAATAAGATTCTGTTTTTCTTTTTCGGTAGTACGTTGGTCGTATTTAATATTCTGAAATAATGAATTTTCGATAATTTCAATAAAAAAGGCTGCATCTACTAAGTTAAGTTTTTCAATTTCGTTTCTGATATATTTATCTGCCTTGCTAATAGTATAAAATTTACTTAACTCCTTTTCTTCTGCAATATTATTTTTAATCAATACTACTGAAAAATCAACAGCTTTATTTTCAATTTCAGGGACTATTTCTACAACACCTATGTTAATTAAAGAGTCATAAATACTTAATATTGAAGAAACTATTTCTCGTTTTTTGTTCGTTTCATTTTTAAGTAAAGCATATTTTTCGTCCCATTTTTTATTGAGTTGAGATTTGAATTCGGCTCGCTTTTGTATGCTCAAAACTACATCTTTTCTAAAATAAGGTTTAATATTACGAAGTAATGCCGTTTTTTCTGATGATAATTCCTCATCAGATTTAGTTATGGCAAAGTCAAAAGGAGCAATCAAGTCTTCATGCATCCAATATTTCCCTTTACGAAATTCATATTTGAAAGTACCTTCTCGTGGAAATATTGATACCAAAAGGAAAATACTTGTTAAAAAAAGAAATAATTTATAAATGCTTGCATATTTGTTTCTTATTTTCCAAAAATTTTTACTCATAATTGATGTAGATTTTCAAGAACGAAATTAAAAAAATAAAGTGAATAGGGATTGATAAATTATTTAAATTACATAATACCTATCATATAATATTAGAAACCATTATCTTATTTGTATAATTCATAATGTCAGGGAAAAAAAGACTAAATTCTGTTTCATATTCAGAATAATCTTTTTTTAATTCAGAAATTGCATTTTCCATACCCGAAACAAAACTTGCTCTTCTTGACATTCCGTTAAAAACTCTTTGCAAATCAATTAAATTGGCATATCCTTCCAACCAATTTTGTGTAACCATATAGGGTAACATTCTTTTACTTTTCAAAGGAAGAATATTATAATTTTTTATCAGAATATCATACGCTGTATGAGCTGTTTGTGTTAATGAAATACTGGAATATTTATAAAAGTTTTTTGCCAAAAAATGATCATAAAAAATATCGACAATTACACTTGCATATTTTTTATAAACCGGTTCGAGCCGCTGTATGCTTCTTTTAACAAGAATATGATTATCAGTATATGAGTCAATTAAACGATGTAATACGATACCCTTGCGGATTTCATTACTAAAATTATCTATTTGTTTGCCTTTTACAGCATCGGCAATTAAGTTGCCAATTATCAATTGCTCATTATTGCCCGATAAATATATATGTGCAAGGAAGTTCATACAAAATAGTTTAAAGACAGAAGCTTGAATATAAAGATAGATTTGAGCTTTCGTCTTCCGATTAATAAACTGCAAATCTAACATTTCTGTAGCTTAATTGATGGATAAATTTGTAATTTTGCCATTCACAATACTTACAAATTATGAATTTTCTTAAACTTATTCGTTGGCAAAATCTTATTATTATTGCAGTTACACAATATTTTGTCCGATATTTTTTAATTGAACCTTTTTACAACTTACAAAAAATAGCATTACAAATGAGCAATCTTGACTTCTTTTTGCTTGTTTTAACCATTGTTTTGCTTGCAGGTGCAGGATATATAATTAATGATATTTTTGATATACAGATAGATGGAATAAACAAACCCGACAAAATGATTATTGGCAACCTGATAACAGAAAAGAAAGCGAATATGGTTTATTATGTTATGAATGGAATTGCTATTATTATAGGTATGTATTTAGGAATAAAAGTTGGTTCGCTTAGTCTTGGATTTTCGTTTATTGTATGTATTGCTTTTTTTTATTTTTATTCTTTAAAATATAAAAGACTATTTCTTTGGGGTAATTTCGTTGTAGCTTTTCTAACTGCTTTTCTACTTATAATTGTGTGGCTATTTGAATTTTTTGCAATCAGAAAAAATGGAATTGTTTTTACTGAAGGAATACAAGCATATTGGACCATTACTTATTTTGTATTGGCTTATGCCTTATTTGCTTTTTTAATTTCACTTATTCGTGAATTTGTGAAAGACATTGAAGATTTAGAAGGAGATTCAAAATGGGGATGCACAACATTACCTGTAGTTATTGGCGTTGAAAAGGCAAAGAAAATTGCTTCAATCCTATCTTTTTTAGGTGTTTTTTTAGTGGCCTTTTTTCAAATAAAACTTAAAAGTGTCAATTTAGGTTATTTTGCTGGCATATTGATGATAGTTGTTCAAGTTCCTTTTGCTTATTTGGGCATTAAAATATGGTCTGCCAAAGAAAAAGCTGATTTTCATTTTACGAGTAATCTTTCAAAAATAATTATGGTATTAGGCATTTTAACAATGTTTGCCGTTTTTTATAGCTTACAGTCATGATAAATTTTGATCATTACGAGATTATTCTTGCTTCTCAATCGCCTCGTCGTCAGCAACTGCTGAAAGATATGGGTTTCAAATTTAAAGTAATTGTTACTGATGTAGATGAAATCTATCCACAAGAAATGCCGGTTTCAGAAATCCCTGTGTATTTGGCTGAAATAAAAGCAAATGCCATTGCAAACGAATTAAAAGAAAACACTTTGATTATAGCTGCAGATACCATAGTGACAATTGGAAACAAGGTGCTTGGCAAACCAAGAGATGAGGCTGATGCATTCGATATTTTACAACAAATTTCAGGGAGAATGCATAAAGTTATTACTGGAGTTTGTTTGAAAACCTCTTTAAAACAAAAATCTTTTTTTGCAGAAAGCAATGTGTATTTCAGGCATTTAAGTGATGAAGAACTAAATTATTACATCACAAATTATAAACCTTTCGACAAAGCAGGCGCTTATGGAGTTCAGGAATGGATTGGTTATGTAGGAATTGAACGGATAGAAGGTTCTTATTTTAATGTGATGGGTTTGCCTACACAGATGCTTTACAAAGAATTAATCAACTTCTAAGGATTTAGTTATTTTGTAACAAATCAGTCCATTTATATTCTTATAAGTTGTTATATTACTATATCTTGCTATGAAGAAAGGATTGACATAAAACAAATTACGATACAAAACAAGCGTTTAAAAATAGCAGTAGCATTTTGTAAGCAATACAGTATAGCGAAGGCAATCAGCTAAATAAGTGGGCATATTAATATTTCGCTATAATTTGTATTGCGTTGGATTTTTAAAGGCGTAGTTTTGAAGTAAATTGTTTTCAGTCTTGAATTTTTGTAACTTTTTGTTCAAGCAAAAAGTTAAATATAAATAAGTTACTATATTTTTCAGAACTATAAACGATAATTATAAAGAGAGAAAATAATAATGAAAATCAAACTGATTAGTTACGTTATTTTAAACCCTCTAGATAATATTTACTCTCAGGTCCTTCGTTAAAAAGCAAATCTATAATACTTACATTGGGTATAAAACCATGTTTTTCTTCAAAAACCTGGTAATAATGAGGATAAATAACATTCCCCTTAGATAATTTCGGATGAATGCTGTATCTTTCGTCATTCTCTAACTGATCAATAGGTAAAAAATCTTCTGTAAAATTTATTACAGTTGAAATTCCTAATTTTTTTAATATAAATCTAAGCAATTCAGTATTATAATCAATAAGTAATTCGTAAGATTGCTTATAAAATTTTTCAAGTTCGTCTCGATAATACAAAAAAAACGGAGATTTGTTATAGGCTGATTCAATAGCTCGCCAATGATTGGATTGCCAATTACTTAAATAAGAGATACGTATATCTTTTATTAATGTATGATTACCGTCCACTTTATTGACTGGAATGCTTAAATTCAATAAGCCATTGGCTGTTATTATATTACAACGATTACGATACGATTGTTTAATATAATGCTCATGGTTTTCAATTTTACATACACCTGATTGTAAGATAAATGCAAAATATTCAATAGGAGGAAGATAAGCAGTTGATAATAAAGTTTCACTCATTCGATCTTATTTTTCTGCTGCAAAAATACAAATCAATTTAAATACAAAAAACTTAATCAGAATATATTGTCAAAATCATTAATTTTGTGACGTATTTATAAAATTCTAAATTCAGACAGATGAATAACTTATTTTCTTTGAATGCCATTTCGCCGATTGACGGTAGGTATCACAATCAATGCAAAGTGCTTGCTGCTTATTATTCTGAGAAATCTTTGATACGTTATCGTGTTTTGGTTGAAATTGAATATTTTATAGCTTTATGCGAACTGCCATTGCCTCAGTTAAGCAAGTTTGATAAAAATCTGTTTAAGGATTTAAGGAAGATTTATATCGATTTTTCAGACGATGATGCACTGGTGGTTAAAGAAATAGAAAAAACTACCAATCACGATGTAAAAGCGGTTGAATACTTTATAAAGCAGAAATTTGATAATTTGCAACTTGAACATTATAAGGAATTTATTCATTTTGGATTAACATCTCAGGATATTAATAATACTGCACAGCCGCTTGCTATCAAAGAAGCCAATGAAAAAGTTTTATTTCCTGCTATCAATGAAGTCATTTTGCTGTTAAAAAACAGAGCAACAGAATGGAAAACAATACCCATGCTGGCTCGCACACATGGGCAGCCTGCATCACCAACTATTTTAGGGAAAGAAATTCAGGTTTTTGTTGAAAGGCTGGAATTTCAGGTAAATTTATTAAAAACCATCCCCTATTCTGCAAAGTTTGGAGGTGCTACAGGAAACTTCAATGCGCATCATGTAGCTTATCCTGAGATTGATTGGGTAAAATTTGGAAATCATTTTTTAAATGATATTCTCGGTTTACATCGCTCACAAACAACTACTCAAATAGAACATTACGATAATCTTGCAGCGCTATTTGATAACTTTAAAAGAATCAACACCATATTCGTTGATCTTTGCCGTGATATATGGACTTATATTTCAATGGATTATTTCAAACAGCAACTTAAAGCAGGGGAAGTAGGTTCATCGGCTATGCCACACAAAGTAAATCCGATTGATTTTGAAAATGCCGAAGGAAATTTAGGATTTGCCAATGCAATTTTTGAGCATTTATCAGCTAAACTGCCAATTTCGCGTTTGCAACGCGATTTGACCGATTCAACCGTAAGTAGAAATATTGGAATGCCTATTGCTCATACTTTGATTGCTCTGAACTCATTGAAAAAAGGCTTGAATAAATTAATATTAAACGGAAATACTTTAAATAACGACCTTGAAAATAACTGGGCTGTTGTGGCAGAAGCTATTCAAACAGTTTTAAGAAGAGAAGCCTATCCTAATCCTTACGAAGCGTTGAAATCTTTAACACGAGTGAATGAAAAAGTAACTCAGATAACAATTTCGGATTTTATTGACAGTTTGGATATTTCGGATAAAATAAAACAGGAACTAAAGAAAATTACTCCTCAAAACTATGTAGGAATTATAAATTATTAATTGTCAATGATGAATGCAAAGCCATAAATAATTCTGAGGGATAGGAATCAATCGCAAAATACTTCTGACTTCGGTCTTCCGACTTAAGAACCAATAATTTTAAAACTAATAACTATTATCGAATGTTTAAACTGAATTTCATTTATAAATACCTTAAAAATTATATTTTCGGAATTGCATTCAGTATTTTGTTGAGTTTGCTTGCTGTTGTATTGACAGTTTTTACGTTTTCAATGATATTACCATTTTTAGGCTTATTATTCAATAAAATACAAATGGTTGATAGCGCAATGCCTTTTTCTTTTAATTCAGAAACTATAAAAAACAATTTCTATTATTTTATTTCAGAAATTATTAGAAATGAAGGCAAACGTAATACATTATTGTACTTATCCTTAGGGGCTGTTACTTTATATTTTTTCAAAAATTTATTTACTTATGCAGCGGCTTATTTTTTGGCTCCAGTTCGCAATGGTGTTTTGAGAAAGATTCGTAATGACATCTATATCAAATTGTTAATTCTTCCATTAAATTTTTATCGTTATAATAAAAAAGGAGATATCATCTCACGAGCTACTAACGATGTGCAGGAGTTAGACGAATCCATCATGAAGCCTTTGCAAGCACTTTTTGTACAAGCACTTACAATTATTTTTTATCTCACTACTTTGTTTATTATCAATTATAAACTTACTCTATTTGCTTTGATTTTGTTGCCTGTAGGAGCTTTCGCTATTAGTAGAGTTTCAAAAAAATTAAAAAAAACAGCTTCAAAATTACAAACAAAACAAGGGTTTATTTTATCTTTAATTGAAGAATCTATTTCTGGCTTACGTGTCATCAAAGGTTTTAATGCTATCGACTTTTCAAATGAAAGATTTAGAAAAAACAATGATAGTTTTACCCATATCAAAAATATAATTTACCGTCGTACAGATTTGGCTTCTCCATTAAGCGAATTTTTGGGTACAGTTATTGTTATGATAATTTTACTTTATGGAGGTTCAATGATTTTAAGTGAAGATTCTTCATTAGATGCAGGCTTGTTTATACTTTATTTATTGATATTTACGATGGTTATACCTCCAGCAAAAAGTTTAACTACAGCATTTTATTTTATACAAAAAGGGAAAGCATCAATAGTAAGAATTAATTTTATTTTGGATGCCGAAGAAGTAATAGAGGAGAAACCAAATGCAAAAAAAATCAGCGATTTTAAAGAAAGTATAGTATTTAAAGATGTTAGCTTTGCTTATGATATAGATAAAATTGTACTTAATAAAATTAATCTTGAAGTTGAATGCGGAAAATCCATTGCTATTGTTGGACCATCTGGTGCAGGAAAATCTACTTTGGTTGATTTGATACCAAGATTTTATGATTGTACTGAAGGTGAATTATTGATTGATGGAATTTGCATCAAAGATCTTGTCATTGATGATGTTAGAGGATTATGTGGTATTGTATCTCAAGATACTATTTTATTTAACGATACGGTTTATAACAATATCGCCTTTGGAAATGAAAATATAAACAAAGATAAAGTAATAGAAGCTGCAAAAATTGCAAATGCACACGATTTTATTTTGCAAATGGAACTCGGTTATGATACCATAATTGGAGATAGAGGCAGTTTACTTTCTGGAGGGCAACGACAACGGATAAATATTGCCAGAGCGGTATTAAAAAATCCACCTATTTTAATATTAGACGAAGCCACCTCTGCATTAGATATGGAATCAGAGCGATTGGTGCAAGATGCTTTGGAAAAGATTATGAAAGGAAGAACCACTATTGCAATTGCTCATAGGCTTTCTACTATTTACAATATGTCTGAAATTATTGTTTTGGATAAAGGAGTGATTGTAGAAAGAGGAAACCATGCAAGCTTAATAGCTCAGGACGGATTGTATAAGAAGTTACACGATATGCAATCTTTTAAATAAATTTTACCAGCAAAATCTATTTGTAACAAAAAAAGTATTATCTTTGCACTCCAATTTGCGGATGTGGCGTAATTGGTAGCCGCGCCAGACTTAGGATCTGGTGTCTTGCGACGTGGGGGTTCGAGTCCCTTCATCCGCACACTAAGCCCGAGAAATCGGGCTTTTTTATTTTCAGAACTTTGTTATTATAACTTCCCTTGAACTATTGGTTAAAAACAAATTGCAATATATTTGCTCCCATTCGTAAAGCTTTTATACGGATTGCTTCAGAATCTTTATGCACATCCTGATCTTCCCAACCATCACCTAAATCGCATTCGTAGCTGTAAAAACATACCAATCTTCCATTATAGAATAAACCAAATCCTTGTGGTCGTTTGACATCATGTTCATGAATTTTTGGCAAACCATTGGGGAAGTCAAATTTTTGATGAAAGATAGGATGGCTATAAGGTAATTCTACAAATTCTAATTCTGGAAATACTTTTTTCATTTGCGGTCTAATAAACTTGTCTAATCCATAATTATCATCAATATGCAAAAAACCTCCTCCTTTTAAATAATTTCTTAAATTATCAGCATCTCTGTCAGAGAAAACTACATTTCCATGCCCAGTCATGTGAATAAATGGATAATTAAATAGCTCAGCACTTCCAACATCTACTGTTGCATAATCTGTATTAAGGTTGGTGCCAATATTTTGATTGGCAAACTGAATAAGGTTAGTTAATGAAGTAGGATTGGCATACCAATCGCCTCCTCCATTATATTTAAGCAAAGCAATCTGATAGGTTGGTGGTGTAAAAGAGCTAAATGCTACTATTATTATCAAATATAAAAAAAATCTTTTTATCATAATTCATTCAATAAATTAATGGTGTGGCAGGCAACAATTCCTGCGGTTTCGGTGCGTAAACGCGAATTGCCCAAGCTAACAGGCAAGTAGTTATTTTCAATAGCTTTTTTTATTTCAGCGATACTAAAGTCACCTTCAGGACCTATTAATATCAGTGCATTTTCAGCTTTCTCATAAGCTGATTGCAATGATATTTTTTCACCTTCTTCGCAATGGGCAATATATTTTTTGCCATCAAAAGCAAAATTTAGAAGTTGGTTGAACTTAATGGCTTCGTTTAAAATAGGATGATAGGCCTTTAAAGATTGCTTGACGGCAGAGGTAATTATTTTTTGCAAACGCTCAAGTTTAATAATGTTGCGTTCGGAATGTTCGCTGAAAATAGGTGTGATTTCGTCGATGCCAATTTCAGTAGCTTTTTCTAAAAACCATTCAAAACGGTCGATATTTTTAGTAGGTGCAATGGCAATATGTAAATAAAAATTCTTTTTCCCAAAATCAGGAATAGTTTCAATAATTTCTGCAATACATTCCTTTGGGTCAGCACTCAATAACTGAGCTTTATATAAATTTCCCTTACCATCAGTTAGATGTATTTGACTGCCTTCTTTCAAACGTAAAACTCTTACACAATGGGTGGATTCTTCTTTATCAAGTTTATAAGTATCAGAATTAATGTCTGGTGTATAGAATAATTGCATACTACAAATCTACATAAAGTTTTTAAAATATTTGCAAAGGTAGTCGAAAAATTATCAGGGTTTTGTGTTTGTTAGAATGAAAATTTATAAATTATAAAAAGCATTAGAAAATTTATCCTACTTTTGTCAAAAACAATTATTCAAAAACTGTGCTTCAAGCTGATTTATTACTTATTACTCCGCCTTTTATTCAGTTAAATACCCCTTATCCTGCTACTGCATGCCTCAAAGGCTTTTTGCAAGAACAAGGATTTGAGGTTGCTCAATTTGATTTAAGTTTAGCCTGTATATTGGAAATGCTTACTGCTGATGGATTAAGAAAAATGTTTGATTTTGCTAAGAATATAAACTGTTCAGCCAATGCAAAAAAAATCATACAATTCAGAGATGAATATATTCGGCATATCGATGCTGTGATTGCTTTTTTACAAGGCAAAGACAATACTTATGCTTATGCTATCAACAATGGAGCTTTACCCGAAGCTAAAAGGTTCAACATCCAGCAGGATTTAGAATGGCATTTTGGAGCTGATGGCATTCAGGATAAAGCAAGATTCTTAGCCACTTTGTTTATTGAAGATATCGGCGATTTTATTACAGAATGTGTTGACAATCGCTTTGGATTTAGTCGCTATGCTGAACAAATCGGTTTAAATGCCATCAGTTTTCAAACTATAATAGATGAACTAAAAACGGATACACCTATTACAAAAATTATGTGTGATTTGTTGGATAAATCTATCAAACAACACCAACCGAAAGTAATTGGTTTTACAATTCCATTTCCAGGGAATCTTTTAATGGCATTGAAATCAGCTGAATTTATCAAGAAAAATTATCCATATATTCCAATTGTAATGGGAGGTGGTTTTGTTAATACAGAATTACGTCAACTAAATGAGCCAAAGTTGTTTGAGTTGATTGTTTACGTTTGTTTAGACGACGGAGAACTTCCTTTATTAAAATTATTGAATCACATAATTAAAGGAGAAGAACCATTAGCAAGAACTTTTATATTGGAACAAGATAGCGTTGTTTATATCAACAATGCTGAAGAAAATGATTTTGCGCATAAAGATTGTGGAACGCCCGATTATGAAGGCTTGCCTTTGGCAGATTATATTTCGGTAAGCGAAACCACCAATCCCATGCATAATTTATGGAGCAATGGTCGATGGAACAAAATGGCATTGGCACATGGTTGTTACTGGCATCGTTGTTCGTTTTGCGATGTTTCTTTAGATTATATAAAACGATATAGCAGCACCTCATCCTCTGATTTATGCAACAGAATCGAAGCTGTTATTAAACAAACCGGACAGCGTGGTTTCCACTTTGTGGACGAAGCTGCATCGCCGGCACTGCTAAGGAAATTAGCAGAAGAAATTATTCATCGCAAACTTAGCTTAACATGGTGGACCAATATCCGTTTTGAATCTGCTTTTACAACTGAGTTATGTGAATTGTTAGCAGCGTCGGGTTGTGTGGCAGTTTCGGGAGGATTGGAAGTTGCCTCTGATCGCTTATTGCAGAAAATGGAGAAAGGTGTAAGTATAGAACAAGTAACAATGGTTACAGCTGCTTTCCAGCAATCAGGTATTATGATACATGCTTATCTGATGTATGGTTTTCCTACACAAACAGCTCAGGAAACCATAGATTCATTGGAAATTGTACGCCAGTTGTTCGAACACAAATTAATACAAAGTGCTTTTTGGCATCGTTTTGCCATGACAGTTCACAGTCCGGTTGGTATCAATCCCGAAAAATATGGTGTAGAACGCATACCTCATCCCGAAAATGCTTTTGCAGAAAACGGATGCCAACATATTGATAAAACAGGCTGCAATCATGAGAAATATGGTTTGGGCTTAACCAAAGCTTTGTATAATTTTATGCATGATAATGGTTTTGATTATCATTTGCAAGATTGGTTCGACTTCAAAATTCCGCCAACTACAATGGCACCCAATTATATTAAAAGATTTTTAAAGAAAAAGAAATAAAGAAAGATGAAGCATCCATGACAAATAATTTTTGACAAATATAGGTTATAATATGAAAATAATAGACAGAAGACGGAAGACAGAAGAAAGAAGACGGAAGACAGAAGATCGAAGTTGAAGATATTGAACAAAATCGAAATAAAAAATAGAACGCTGATAACGCAGATTCCTAAAGGAAAATGCTGATAAATCGGATTTAAAATCTGTGTTAATCTGCGTTTACGGAACGTATCCGACATATCCGCGTTCCAAGTTTTAACTTCCTTAATGTTTTACAACATTTTTTAAATAACTGAATATAAATATATAAACAAATGAAAAAACAAAATATAAAACACAATACAGCACATGCAGAAGAACCATCAATGGGATTGTGTCTGGTTTCAAATTTAATTACACTGGAAGGTAAAAAAGTGGGTTATATGTACCGCGAAGAAATTGAAGAAGATTCAGAAAATGATAGCGGTTGGCGATTTTTGGCAGGCACCGAAACCGAAGATTATGTGGAAGACGAAAAAAACAGCAAGGTTTTTGAAGTAGAAACCATTGCCGATTTCGACCCGGCTATTTTAGCTTATCTGCATCTACCCGAAGGTAGCGAGTTAGAAAGAATAGAAGGCAGCGATACGTTTAGAGTGGTGGAAGAATAAGGATTTGCTTTGATGGATAACTTTCGGAACTTGCTTTTTATTTGAATTGTTTTACAGTTAAATAAACTTCATCTATCACTAATCTCATCCTGTTAATATCCAATGTTTCCATTTTATCTGTTGCTTCATGGTAGTTCTTATTTCTGTAAAAAGCTGTATTGGTAATCATTACTGCACTATAATCAAATTTCCAATAATTTTGATGATCAGAAAAATCAATACCCGGTAATGCTTTAGGCCCTTTGAAAGATTTTGTTTTAATAATAGCTAACTTTCTCATTTTACGATTCACTTGTCTGCCAAATTTCCCATTTCCAAATTTCTGGACAACCGTAATAAAATCAGCTTTACTACCATAAAAAAGTTTTAACAATCCAACCGGATAATTTTGCGATTTTTTACTTTCATCAAAATATCCTATCATTTCCAGACAAATCATTCCTTTTATTTTATCTCCCTTATCGTACAAAGATTTAGCATGTACAAAACTTCCCATATTTTTAGTTCTAAAAAAAGGAGGTTCTTCCAACGAAAAAGCAACAAATTCTATCTGATTATTTAATGTATCCTTAGAAAGTAATCGGGCAAGTTCCAAAAGTCCAGCAATACCACTTGCATTATCATCTGCACCCTCTTGGTTACCTGCAACATCATAATGAGCCCCGATGATTATTTTTTCTTTCTTTTTATTCCCAATACGTCCAATAACATTTTTATATTCTATCCCATTAACCAAGTAGGGTTGATAATAAACGGTATCGCAAACTTTTAAAAATTCATCAAAGATATATTGTGCAACAAAATTGAGCGTAGCTATATTCTGATAGTTTCTGCTCAACTTAGTTTTTGTTACTATTGTTAAATCCTTCTTTATTCTTAAACTATCGGCATAGTTAGTATGTTCTTTATTGGCACTAAAAGAATTAGAAAGAAATCCCCAAAAGATAAAGAATATAAAGATGATTCTTTTTAAATACATAATTGAAATTTTACCAGCACTGACAGGGCTAAAAGAAAGAAGTTTAATTATCTTATTATTTAAAAACCTACAAGTTATTTGATAACTCAATGAAAGTTAGTTTATATTCAAAAGTTTTTTAGTCATACGATGATTATAAGATTTCATTTTTCAAATCTTCCAGATTTTCGATCTGATTCAATAAGAACTAAATAGATCTTAAGTAAGTCTATTTCCGATTTGATCCAAATTTCATATCTATTGTAATACCAGGTAATTGATTTGATATTATCATGTAGAAATCAGTTATTAAACCATTATCTTTTAATAGTAAAATATTCCCCTCTCTTCTTATCTTTCCTTCAGATATGAGAAGTTCTGAATATTTTAAACTATATTTATCATCGGTTTTAATTTCAAAATTATATCCTCGTACATTATTGTAAATCCCATACTTTAAAGCAAATTCTACCGGATGTAAATTTTTAAAATTAGTTCTTTTATCTATATTTCTCTCAGAAGAAAGTAAAGAATAGGTTTTGTCATTTAATTTATCATCATTCAAATCATAATTATATGAAAAATGTTTGTTTACCATCCATTCTAATCCTTTGATAACGGTAAATAAATTATATTTTTGAATAATGACAATTTCAAAATCAGCAATTTTATCTTTCAAAAACAGCGTATCATTAATAGTAACGTAATTTCCATAAGAAATCGGTATCATTGTAAAAATATCTTCAACATAGTTTTCTTCTAATTCTATCGTATATTCTCCTGATTTATATAAAGATAAATTACAATTAACATAATTATAAATAACTTCATTCATACCATAAGCATATTGAGCATAGGTATATTTGAATGAAAATGAAAGAAAGATTGCAATAATAATTAATCTTTTACCTTTTGACATACAATTTATTCAGATTGCTCTTATTCAAACAATTCCTTTTGCTTATTGATTTTTATTCTGCCCAAATGCTTATATGCCATTTCGGTAACTTCCCTGCCACGGGGAGTGCGCATCATATAGCCTTCCATTATTAAAAATGGCTCATACACTTCTTCAATAGTGCCAGGGTCTTCACCAACGGCTGTTGCTATGGTAGTTAAGCCAACCGGTCCGCCTTTAAATTTATCGATAATAGTGGATAAAATCCGGTTATCCATTTCATCCAAACCGTTTTTATCAACATTCAACGCAT
>CAZUCB010000061.1:0-15037 GCA_964618755.1 uncultured Bacteroides sp.
ATAAAAAAGGGCTGAAATTTCAGCCCTTTTTTATTTTATTTCAATCCTTTTTATTGATAAAAAAGTAAAAAAAATAATGATTAAATACAACTTCTAATTTTTTTGTTATACTTTTGCAGAATAATTATTAAAAAAATAAAACATGAAAAAACTTTACATTATCGTGGCATTTTTATTAGTTAGTTCTAGTATTTTTGCTCAATTAAATGAATCTTTTGAAGGTACAAGTTTTCCTCCAGCAGGCTGGAAAATGGTTGATCAAGATGGAGATGGAAACAATTGGTTTCAATACACTGTAACAACAGGTAATGTTGCCCATACAGGTACCTATGCAGCTGCTTCAGCATCATGGTATAATCAAGTTATCCTAACTCCTACAAATTATCTTATTACTCCAAGTCTAGTTGTTTCATCAACAACTGATAGTATTGCTTATTGGACGGCTCCTCAAGACAAACAATATCCAGGTGAGCATTATGAGGTAAAAGTGTCAACAACTGGTAATAATCCAGCTGACTTTACTACTACACTTTATAGTTATACATTTACATTTGCTGACACTTTGGTAGATTGGCATAGAAAAGCTCATAGCTTAGCTGCTTATGCAAATGATACCATTTATGTAGCATTTGTTCATACTAGTTGTACAGATATGTTTTATTTAAAATTAGATGATGTTACAGGTCCTGCTGTTTATATTCCTTCTAATGATATGGAAGTTTCTTCAGTTAAAGTTCCTAGTGGAGCTGTTTATGCTGGTAATATTTCAATTAAAGCAATTTTGAAAAACAATGGTTCTCAGACACAAACTGCAGGAAAAGTTGTTTCTTTTTATAATGGTGCTACTTTATTAGGAACTGCAAACACAACGGCTGCTATTGCTCCTAATACAATTGATTCTGTAACTTATACTTGGACAAATGCACCAGCTGGCAGTTTTGTTATAAAAGCTCAAGTTGTTGCTGATCAAGATAACAGCAATAATTTTGCTACTGCAAATTTATCAGTTTATGCTGCAGGTACAGTAATTGAAAGCTTTGAAGGTATTGCTGCATTGCCTCCAACAGGATGGACAAATCCTGAAACTTGGGCATTGGGAACCAATCCTGTAAATGCTTTTGAAGGAACTCAATATGCTTATGTTCCTGCATCAACTGCAAGTGCAAAATTAATAACACCTAAATTAGATGTTGTTGCTGGTGATAAAATTTCTTTTAAAGCTTATACTTTAGCAACTTCTATGTATCCAACTATTCAAATTCAATATTCAACAAGTGTTACAGGTCCTTGGACAAATGTTGCTGCAGCTAATTTTACATTAGGTGGAACTTATACAGAATATACTGCAAACCTTACTGTTGCTGGAATGTATTATTATTCATTTACTTGTGCTAATAGTAGCACTTCAAGTGCAAGAATGGACTTTGTAGTAATGCCAAAACTTGCTCCTGTTGGTATTAATGAAGTTACTACAGAAAATAGCAATTTTAGCATTTATCCAAACCCTGTAAAAAATGAACTTAATATTACTTCTGCTTCTACTTTGAAAAATGTAAAAATTATCAATGCGGTTGGACAAGAAATTGAAAATAAAAATGTTAGTGGAAATCATTACAAGATAAACACTTCTACTTATAATAAAGGTATTTATTTTGTTCAAATTGAATCTGAAAAAGGCAAAACTACCAAGAAATTTGTAGTAAGCGAATAATCTATTAGACATATTTATAAAAAAGGGCTGAAATTTCAGCCCTTTTTTTATGTGTAAAAATTTGTTTTTATGTTTTTTGAAATATCTGCCTTGTTTTTTTTACTTTTGTTTTTTCTTACTTGAAGACATGATTAAAAAATATATTATTATCATTTTCTTACTTGCAATTCCATTTTTAGCGAAGACACAAGATACTGCGATTTTTACAAAATTTTACTACGAAAATGGTGTAATTTCGAGTGAAGGCATTATTAGAGATGGAAAACCAGATAGATATTGGAAAACATTTAACGAAAAAGGGATTTTAATTTCTGAAGGAAATCGGAGAGATTTTGAACTAGATAGTGTGTGGAAATTTTATAGCGAAAATGGCAAACTCACGATGGAAGTCTTTTATCAGAATGGAAAGAAAAATGGAATTAGAAAAAGCTATTTAGAAAAGGAATTTATTGAGGAAAACTATAAGGATGATATCAAACAAGGACTAACAAAGTATTTTTACCCAAAAGGAAATATTATGCGGATAATTCCTTTTGATAATGGGTTAGAACATGGAATATCAAAAGAATTTGGTGAAGACAGCACTATCATTGCCATTACTGAATACCGAAGAGGGATGGTAATTATACATGAAAAATTTAATCGTAGAGATAAAAATGGTTTGAAACAAGGTTTGTGGAAAACTTTTTGGGATAATGATAAAACGAAAATTGAAGGAACTTATATTAATGACAAGAAAAATGGTTTCTTTAAGTCATTTACCCCTGAAGGAAATCTTCTTTTAATTGATAAATATATTAATGACGAGAAACAAATTGATGTTCCAGAACTTCGAAGTTTAGAAGTAAGGACAGATTATTTTCCAGACGGAAAAGTAAAAATTGTTGCTAGTTATGATAATGGCGTAGCCGAAGGTGTACGTCGTGAATATAAAGTAGATGGAAGTATTGAGCAAAGTTATATTTTCAGAAAAGGTGTAATTATTGGTAGAGGAATTGTTGATGAGAATGGTTTAAAGCAAGGTTTCTGGACAGAATTCTATGACAATGGAGCAAAAAAATCAGATGGGAAATATAAAGATAACAAGAAAATCGGGGATTGGAAGTTTTTCTACAAAAATGGAAATACAGAACAAGAAGGTATGTATAACAATAAAGGCAATGCTCAAGGTGAATGGAAATGGTATTTTAACAATGGAAACGAATTGCTGACTCAGAACTTTCAGGATGGAATAGAAGAAGGCCTATTAATGGAATATAATGATACAGGGAAAGTAATTACGAAAGGTGAATTTTTAGAGGGACAAGAAACAGGCATTTGGTATTACAATATTAATAATTATGTTTTGGAAGGAAAATATATTGATGGAAAGAGAGATGGAGTATGGAAAGAATATTATCCTGATGGAAAGCTAAAGTTTTCGGGTGAATATATTGAAGACAATCCGAATGGGAAGCATTACTTTTATTGGGATAATGGGAAATTGAAAGAAAACGGGAATTATATAATGGGAAAACGTGATGGTGAATGGCTAAAATATGAATATGAAGGGAACTTATTTCTAAAAACATATTATCGCAATGGAAGAGAGATTAAATTCGACAATGTTACGGTTGAACCTAAAATTGAAGGTGATGAATAATTTTTGGTAATATGATTAAATTTTTTCTAATCTTTTTGATAGTTGGCTTACTGTATATAATGTAGATAATAAGCCTATTACAAAAACAATACCAGTTACTTTTGCAAAATCGAGCAACTGTAGTTGAATTGGATAATACTTAACCACAAAAGAGCCACTTCCTTCAAGAGGTATTACCCCAAAATGCTGCTGTATCCAGCAAATCAAACCTCCCAATATCATTCCCACAAAGGCACCTGATAAAGAAATCAGAAGCCCTTCAAAAATAAAAATTCTTTTTATCAAAATGTTTGAAGCACCCAAGCTACGTAGTATTGCAATATCTTTTTTCTTTTCTATTATAAGCATTGACAACGAACCGACTATGTTAAATGCAGCGATCAATAGTATAAAAGATAAAATCAAAATTCCTGCAAATTTTTCTGTTTTAATGATTTTATAAAACATTTCTTCTTGCTGAAATCTGTTTTTTATAATATACCCTTTTCCAATAAGCTTTTCAACTTCACTTTGAACTTTATCGGCATCAAAACCAGACTTTAAATCTATTTCAAGAGCAGTTACTTCTGTGGTATAGTCTAACATTTTTCTAGCAAATCGAAGAGGAACTATTACAATTTTAGTATCAAAGTCTTGTTGGATTGAAAAAGCTCCAGATGGTATAATTTGTTCATTGTTAAAAGCTTCTGTTGGATCAATTGATATTGTTTTACTTCGTTTTGGAATATATACCGAAACAGAAGTCGCAAAATCATTTAACTGTATTCCTAGCATATCATAAATCCCATAGCCTAAAACCATAAAATTTACGTTTCCTTTTTGCAATATAAAATTACCTTCAACAATACCATTGCCAATCTTACTTACTTTCGCAAATTTATTATCAACACCTTTTATTTGAACAATTTGCTGTTTATTTTTATATCGCAATAATGCATTTTCTTCAACAATCTCACTATAATTGGCAATTCCATCTATTTTAGATAATTTTTGAATTGGAAATGTATTGATATTAAATGTTTTTCCAATTGTAGTTTCAATTTTCAAATCTGGATCAAAAGAGTTATACATGCTACTGATTAAACTCTCCAACCCATTAAAAACAGATAATACTACAATTAGAGCCATTGCTCCAATTGTAACACCAGCCACAGAAATTCCCGATAAAATATTGATTAAATTATGAGATTTCTTTGAAAACAAGTAACGTTTTGCGATGTAATAAGGTAATTTCAAAAACCTGATTTTGGATGTTTTATATTATTTTAATAACTTTTCGATATTTTCAATATAATCTAACGAATCGTCAAGAAAAAACTCTAAAGAGGGAACTACTCTTAATTGTTTGCCAACTTTATGAGCTAAATCGTATCGAATTTCGTTCTTTTTTGCTTTTATCAATGGTAAGATTTCATTTTTATCTTTTGTAGCAAAAATACTAAGAGCTACTTTAGCAATTGATAAATCAGGACTTATTCTTACACCTGTTACTGTTATCATTGCATTCTTAAAATGCTCTCTTGACAAATTTTGAAAAATTTCACTTAAATCTTTCTGTAATAATCTTGATATTTTATTTTGACGTGTTGTTTCCATAGTTTACAAAATTATAATAATTTATTTAATAACGTAGCTGAATTATTTTTGTTTTACGTTCTTGGTAAAAAGGTTTTATCCTATCTTTGCATTCATGAAAGATTTATTAAGGGTATTCAAATATATAAAACCTTATGGAAAATATGCAGCATTGAATGTTTTGTTCAACATTCTTTTTATATTATTTTCTTTTCTGAATTTAACACTGTTAATTCCTACTATTAACGTGCTTTTCAAAATTTCAAAACCAATAACAATTCGACCCGATTTTTCATTGAATAGCCAAGCAATACTCGATAATCTTAATTATTTTGTAGTTAAACTAACTGCAGAACACGATACTTTTTATGTTTTAATTATCGTTGCACTAATGTTTATCTTATTTTCTTTTTTAAATAATCTTTTCAGGTATTTGGGCATGTATTTTTTGGCACCTATCCGAAATGGCATAGTGCGAGATTTGCGTAATGATATATATATCAAATTATTAACTCTTCCAATTTCATTTTATTCAAATCAAAAAAAAGGAGATTTAATGTCAAGAATTACCTCTGATGTTAATGAAATTGAGTGGTCGGTTGTAAGCACATTGCAGATGATAATCAAAGATCCTCTTAATGTAATTTTCTTCATAATAGTTTTACTTTCAATTAGCCCTAAGTTATTAATTATATCACTTATTACACTAATTCCAGCTGGTTTTTTAATAGGGAAAATAGGGAAAAGTTTAAAAAGGAATTCCGAGAAAGGTCAACAACAATTGGGTGTTGTTATGTCAACTACCGAAGAATCCATTACGGGATTACGCATCATAAAAGCTTTTAATGCTATTGATTATGCTCACGATAAATTTAAAAAGATTAATCACAGTTATACTAAAATTATGATTAAGATTTATCGACGTAAGGATTTAGCTGCACCATTAACCGAAACCCTTGCTATTATAGGTTTGCTTGCAGTAATATGGTTTGGGGGGAATTTGGTATTATCTGAAAAATTAAAACCTGATGTTTTTATACTTTTCGTTTTGATTTTTAGTAGGATGATACCTCCAGCACAATCTTTTATTACTTCGTTTTATAATTTACAAAGAGGAGAGGCTGCAGCAAAAAGAATATTTGAAATTATGGATGCAGAGGAAATTGTTGAGGAAAAAAAGAATGCTATCTCTAAAAAATATTTTTTAAAAAATATCGAATATAGAAATTTAAGTTTCCAGTACAATATTAATGAATCAGGTGTTAAAATATTAGATAATATAAATTTAATAATAGAAAAAGGGGAAGTTATAGCTGTAGTGGGCCCATCTGGTGGGGGGAAATCCACATTGATTGACTTATTACCAAGATTTTATGATTGTACTGAAGGTGAAATTCTTATAGATAATATTCCTATTAATCACCTAGTAATATCAGATGTTAGAGATTTAATAGGAATTGTATCGCAGGAAACTATACTTTTCAACGATAGTATCATTAATAATATTGCATTTGGAATGAAAAACGTGAGTGAAGCTGATGTAATTTCCGCAGCAAAAATTGCAAATGCTCATGAGTTTATTTCGGAGATGGAAAATGGATATTATACCAATATTGGCGATAGAGGTGCAAATTTATCAGGAGGTCAACGGCAAAGAATTAGTATTGCCCGTGCAGTATTAAAAAATCCACCTATAATGATATTAGATGAAGCTACTTCAGCTCTTGATACTGAATCAGAAAGATACGTTCAAGATGCATTAACTAATTTAATGAAAAATAGAACTTCTATTGTAATTGCCCACCGACTTTCCACTATCAAAAATGCAGATAAAATTATTGTTATTGATAATGGGAAAATTATTGAAAGAGGCAACCATCAATCTTTAATAGAAAATAATGGAATGTATAATAATCTTATAAAATTACAATCGTTTACAGAATAATGTAATTATGAAGAATATTCAAAAGATAAAATCGCTAGCATCAGAATATCATACTGAATTTGTAGAAATTAGAAGACAAATTCATGCTAATCCAGAACTTGGTTTTGAAGAATATAAAACCTCAACTCTTATAGCAAATAAATTAAAAGAAATGAATATTCCTTTCCAAATAGGAATTGCTAAAACAGGAATAGTTGCAATAATAAAAGGGCAAAATCCAGATATAAAAACGATTGCTCTGCGTGCTGATATGGATGCTTTACCGATTGAAGAAAAAAACGATTTCGAATATCAATCAATAAATAAAGGAGTTATGCATGCATGTGGACACGACGCTCACATTGCATGTTTGTTGGGTGCTGCAAAAATCCTAAATGAACTAAAAGACGATTTTGAAGGAAGCGTAAAACTAATTTTTCAACCTTCTGAAGAAAAATTTCCAGGTGGAGCTCAAGCCATGATTAAAGAAGGTGTGCTTGAAAATCCAATTCCAAAATATATAATTGGGCAACATGTATTGCCAACCTTAGAAAGCGGGAAAATTGGGTTACGCGCAGGAAAATACATGGCATCTACAGATGAAATTTATTTAACAGTAATTGGAAAGGGTGGGCACGCTGCAACTCCAGATTTAAATATTAATCCAATTGTAATTGCTTCACATATTATTATTGCACTTCAGCAAATTGAAAATCAGAATAGATATACCGGTTTACCAACTGTACTTTCTTTTGGTAGAATTCAAGGAAACGGAAGAACAAATATTATTCCTGATGAAGTAAAAATTGATGGCACCTTACGCTGTTTTAATGAAGAATGGCGTGCAGAAGCACATCAAATGATAACTGAATTATCCCAATCTATAGCAACAGATATGGGTGGAAATTGTGTTGTATTTATTGATAAAGGTTATCCTTTTCTTGTTAATGACATACCACTTACTGAAGATTTAAAAAAACACGCAATTAAATATTTAGGAAATGAAAATGTGGTCGATTTAGAAATGAGGCTTACTGCTGAAGATTTTGCGTATTATTCTCAAAAAATTCCGTCTTGTTTTTATCGTTTGGGCACCCGCAATGAAGCTAAGGGTATAGTTTCAAATCTTCATACCAATACTTTTGATATTGATGAGGATGCTATTGAAACCGGTATGGGGCTAATGGCTTGGATTACAATTAATCAACTTTAACAAAAAAGCCGAATGTGTTATTCGGCTTTTTTGTTAAAGTTTTATTTCATCATTGTTTTTATTAAAAAAATGATATTCTAGAAAATGGTAAGCAGTGAGTGGTTTTACTTTTATCCATTTCTTATATTTTAAAAACCATTTCATTTGAAATGAAACTAATCCTCTTGTTAGATATGCATAAATATATGGATTGGTAGCAATTGTTAACTTATTTTCATTTTGTTCATTAATTAAGTATCTAACATTGTTTTCTATCTCATCGATAAAAAGCATACTTGGTTTTATTTTACCAGTACCATCACAAGCTGGACATTTTTCCAACACTTCTACATTCATTTCAGGGCGAACTCGTTGGCGAGTAATTTGTACCAATCCAAATTTACTTGGAGGTAAAATTGTATGTTTAGTGCTATCTTTTGCCATTTCATCAGCAAGACGCTGAAAAAGCTTACGACGATTGACAGCTTCATGTAAGTCAATAAAATCAACTACAATAATTCCGCCCATATCTCTAAGTCTTAATTGGCGGGCAATTTCAGTGGCAGCCTCGAGGTTTACTTCAAGGGCATTAGCTTCTTGATTTTTATCAGTATTTAAACGATGTCCACTATTGACATCTATAACATGCATTGCTTCGGTATGCTCAACAATTAAATAAACACCACTTTTGATACTTACAATTTTACCAAAAGACGATTTGATCTGTTTATCAATTCCATAATGCTCAAATATAGGCACTTTACTTTTATAGAGTTTGATAATATCAGCCTTTTCGGGTGCGATTGTAGTAATATAATTTTTAATTTCTTCAGCTAAATCAACATCGTTGATAACAACACTATTAAAATCTTTATTTAATAAATCTCTCAGAATAGCGGAGGTTCTATCTAATTCGCTCAACATTTTCATGGGTGGTTTCGCATCATCAAATTTTGCCATGATGGAATCCCATTTACTAACCAGATTGCGTAAATCCGCATCTAATTCAGCAACGTTTTTACTTTCAGCAACAGTGCGAATAATAACACCAAAGTTTTTTGGTTTTATACTTTGGATGAGTCTTTTGAGACGATTTCGTTCTTCCTGACTTTTTATTTTCTGAGAAATTGAAATTCGGTTAGAAAAAGGAACCAGCACAAGATATCTTCCTGGAAAAGATATTTCCGAAGATATCCTTGGACCTTTGGTAGATATAGGTTCCTTGGCAATCTGAACCAATATAGCTTGATTGGATTTTAAAACATTGGTTATTTTGCCAGTTTTCTCTATATCTGGCTCAATGACAAAGGTATCCATACTAACCTTTTCATTAGCAGATTGAGAAATTTTAATAAATTTTATTAATGAATTGAGTTGGGGTCCTAAATCTAGGTAGTGTAAAAAAGCATCTTTTTCGTATCCAACATCAACAAAAGCGGCATTTAATCCAGGCATAATTTTTTTAACTCTGCCCAAATATATATCACCAACAGTATGATTGTTGTTTTTTTTTTCTTTGTTTAACTCAACTAATTGTTTTTCTTCGAGTAACGCAATTTCAACTTCATTAGCCCTCGAATCGATAATTAATTCCTTATTCACGCTTAGTATTTTTAGCTTTAGTAGTTAATATACATTCAAAAATATTAACCTTAGTAATCACAATGTAAATATGTGACTGTATAAAAAATCAATTACATAATGGCACCTATTTGTGCCATTATGTAATTGAAAAAACAATATTAAAAAAAAAGTTATTTCTTTTTATGCCTGTTTTTTCTCAAATGTTTCTTACGTTTGTGGATTGACATTTTATGTCGTTTCCTTTTTTTTCCGCTTGGCATAATTTTTTTTCTCTTTTACAATTATTTTACTTTATTCTTAACTTCTGTTACAAACGTTTTAGCTGGTTTGAATGAAGGAATTTTGTGAGCAGGAATAATAATTGTAGTATTTTTTGAAATATTTCTACCAGTTTTTTTAGCTCTTTGTTTGATAATAAAACTACCAAAACCTCTTAAATAAACATTTTCACCTTTACCAAGAGATACTTTTATTGAATCCATGAATGCTTCTACAGTTGCTTGAATAGAAACTTTTTCAATACCTGTTTTGTTAGCAATTTCTGCTACGATTTCTGCTTTTGTCATATTACATTAATTTTTATTTGTTTAGTAATTTGTTTTTTAAGACTGCAAAAATAATAAAATTTTATATAAGTAATCTATTTTTTTTATTTTATTTTAATCTAATTCATTCAATATAAATTTGTTTTTGATATTTATTTTACAAAATAGAATTTTTTTTACGTGTTTTTTTATCTTTTTTGTCCGATAAAAAATAAAGAGGAAGAATTATGAATACTCCTTTCTCTGTTTTAATTGTTTTATTTCGAAAAAAATCTCGTTTCAATGAGCAAAGTTTCCCATTTCTTCAGACAATTTGTTTTTGGAAAGCGAATTTCTTTAATTAATTAAAATTAAGGACTAAAACCAACCCATTTTTTAATCTACACACTTAAACTTATCTATCATTTTTGCAACATAATTAAAAAAAGCTGCCTTACAAAATTGAGGCAGCTTTTTTCATTTATCATAACTAAAAAATACTTTTTTTCTTAATGACTAGCGTTTCCTTTAAATTTTAATTTTTCGCCGGTTTGTTCAACAATTTTTTTCAAATACCATTCAGGTAAAGCAGGCTGGTCAGGAAAGGCAGGTTGCGTATATCCATTATACATAAACTTGCCATCTTTTTCTTTTTTGATGTTTCCGTCAATGTATTTTACCAATAAATACTCATACAATTCTTTCCATTTCACAAAAGTAAGACTTCCTTGTTTGCTCGAAAAATCAGTTAACATTGCAATTGCTTTAGAATTGTCTGTTTTATAGATTTCTGATGCAATTTTATCAGTAGTTGCTACAGCATTAACAAAACCATTTTCCAATTCAAGTTGTACTTTGTGAATATCTTTGTACATATCTTTGTAACGAGTATAGCAGTAATTGGAAACCTGATTAAATATCCAGAAACCTGAGGTTGGAGAATATTTTAACATACTACCATTGCCTACTTCAAAATTAACAGGTATTTTGGTAATTCCGCAATACATGGGCATATAAACAGAGGTATAACTATCATCAACACCAAACCATAAGACACCACCAACTGGATTAGGTAGCCATGAACGCGATTGAGCTACAAATGAAAATCCGGTTTGTTGAGTAGAGATTGCTCTTTCGTGTATATAGCCAATACCATCCACCTTCCAAGTCATAGGTCTCCAGCGGTAGCCGCTTTGATATGGGCCTGCACCAAAATCTTTAGTCATATCCAAAGGAGTTCCTTCATAATGATCTCTCATCATACCAACTACATCCTGTAAGCTGAGTTTTTGATCGGGTTTTACCCATAAAGGCATACGATGTGCTAGATTTTCGCCTTTTGCATAATCAATATAGTTTACCATGTCTTTACATACTTTATTAAAACCAGCCCAAACTCTAGCTTCGCTGAAACGGGCTCCACCAAAATCCAGGGGAGCATAAGTGGCAGAAAAATCGAATTCTACATCTTTTCCGGCAAATAATTTTTTCTGACGGGCAACAGTTATTACATCATAAGCATATACGGTTTCAATACCAGGATTAAATATTTTAGATAAATTTTTGCTTGAAATAGAAGTCTTTCCGTCTTCTAATGGAAAAGTAGTAATACGTGCATGGTTGGCATGACCAGAAATATATCCATCAGGAATACGACGTGCAACCCATACAGCACCTTTACTATATTGTTTCGGGTCAATTTTACCAGTTGCTTTATTAATTATAGGTGAGCCTTTGCCAATAATTTCAAATATCCAAACTTCATTAGGATCAGAAATAGAAATAGATTCGCCAGTACTATAGTAACCATATTCAGCAACTAATTCGCCCATTACTTTAATGGCTTCACGAGCAGTTTTAGCACGTTGTAACGCTAAATACATCAGACTACCATAATCAATAATTGCAGTAGTATCCTGTAATTCTGCAAGTCCAGTATAAGTGGTTTCGCCAATGGCAACTTGGTACTCATTCATATTACCAACAACAGAATATGTATGTAATACTTGTTTGATTTTACCCAATGGTTTTCCAGTATCCCATTCATAAATATCCATCATGCTACCTGCTGCATAATCTTTTGCTGGGCGATAATATAATTCACCATACAAAGTATGTGAGTCAGCTGCATAAGTAATAAAGCAAGATCCATCTTTAGAAGCTCCTTTGGTTACCAAAAAATTGGTACAAGCCTGGGCGTAAAAAAACACACCAGAAACATAGGCAATAATGCCTATGAAAGCAATAATTTTTAGTTTTTTCATACTATTTTTTAAATTAATTTTTTCGAACGACAAACCTACGTATTTTTTTCAATATTCGAGTAATTATTGTTAGAAAAATTACAAAACTGATGTTAAAAGAAAATTTTTTGAAGTCTATTTTTAAAAATCGTCGCTTTTATTTCTACTATTTTGGACTCCCAATAGCAGGAATTCAAAAAACAGAAGAAGTGTTCTTTAAAAAGCATATAGTATAATTGCAATAAAACAAAATGAAATTTATGATAATCTTTGAAACATCCAGTATTATAGCGAAATAATATGAAATGATTTTTTAAATACGAACAAAGTATCAATCTAAATCTCTGCTATTGACTTTCTATCCAAATCGTGTTCTTTTTTGTAATCGGTTACTGAAATTCCTGTGATATTTTTAAACTGAGTGGATAAGTATTGAACACTACTATAGCCCATTGCAAAAGCTATTTCGCTCAAGGTAAGGTCTCCGTATTCTATCATTTCTTTTACCTTTTCAATTTTATGGAGTATGACAAATTTTTCGAGAGTATTTGGTTCGTATTTGGAAAAAATTGTAGACAAATGTTGATAAGAATAACCTAATTTTTCAACCAGATAATCAGAATTACGAATAATTGAGTTCATATTATTGGCAAAATGAACTAGTTCAATAACAGCAATTTTTATTTGTTCAACCAATATTTTATCTTTATTGGTAACCATTTCAAAGCCATTATCTTTGATTATTTTTTCAATTTGAAAATCACTAATTTTTAGGCTTTCATACTTGATGTCTATTTCGCCAAGTACTATACGATGTATCTGAATACCGTGTTGTTCCAACTCCTGCTTAAGAATTCGGATGCAACACTTACAAACCATATACTTAACATATAATGTTTTACTGACTTCCATTTGCAATTTACAATAGAAAACAAATTTACATTTTTTTGGTTCATTTTTAGATAAAAATACTTCGAAATTTTTTAAGCAGCAATTGTGTCGAATTCCCTTAGATTATTTATAACTCATTTATGTTTTACAACATAAGTATTATCAATAAATCTGTCGTAAGCTTTTAAAAATGCGTTAAACAACAAATCTCCCTGAAGTTCGTAACCGGCTTTTGAAAAATGCACTTTGTCGCCAGCAGCTAAGCCTGCAATTTGCCATTTCTTCATAGACATATACCCACCCATTACTTCATGCAAATCCCAAACAGCACAATTATTACGATTGGCTAAATCCATTATTACTTGTTTTGCAACCATCATATCAGGATTCGGATAACGTTTTCTGCGATAGCTGTCAGCAGGTGTAGTAAGCAAAACAAAACTATTGGGCAATGTGTGTTTAATTCTTTCAATCAATTGATTGTAATGATTTTCAAAACTGTTTTTATCAAAATTCTTACTGTATGCATCATTGGTGCCCAATGAAATAATTATCCATTCTGGATTCAAAATTTTTAATTGAGCTTCTAGCAAATTACACTTTAAAAAACTACTTATTTCGGCTCCGTTTATACCCACTGCTGAACAAATTACACCTGGATCGTCGTTGTCTAATTCTATTCCGTACAAGGTAAAATTCTTTTGTAAAGAATCTGCTTTTTGGAAAAACAAATTTAAAGTGTCGAAATGATTTTTGGTTGTAAAAGATGTATAACCTAAAGGATTGTAAGTACCATCAATAATCTGATTTTCTATTAGTTTTACCTGAAATACAGTATCACCAAGGTTATGAAATATTTTTACCTTATTAAAATCCTGATGTGGATATTTTTTATTGTTCAGTATTATTTGAATACTTGCATTGGAATCAATTGTAGTAACAGAAATACCAGCAATACCTAATTCGCAACCATTTAAATTCTGAATATTTCGGCAATGCTGCCATTTTCCAGTATATTTAACCTTATAGTTATCGGGATTGTTAGTTGATGCAACATTGTAAGGAAAAATAAATCCACGACCGCCCTTTATCCCAAGTGCAAAACTTTGTAAATGTTCACGTATGCTACCCGAAAAAAAATCAGCTTGAATATGTGAATCACCAATATGTATAAGTCTCAGGTTTCCAATACCATTTAATATTAATTGATTGAGATTTTTACAAATATTATTGAAATCAGTTTGTGAACTTCCGAAAAAATGAAGAGTATCAGCATTTTGATTGACAAAAGAATATGCAATATTTTTATAAGGCGTTTCTTGCGAATACCCTACCCCCAACTGATTAATAATAAATAATATGAATAATAATATTTTCTTCATTTATGAACTTTAGTCTAAAAAAGACATAAAAAACACTAAATACATCAAAATAAAAGCATTAACTTTATAACTTTAGGAACTTTATAAACTGTGTTTATTTGTTCAATGCGATTTTTCCTATACCGCTTTCAGATAATTTTAAATATTGCAAATAATCATAAATTAATGCATTGTAAAACATTTCAGCAACTAAGCGAGCCCCTTTTTCATTAAAATGAGTAAAATCTTTGTTGGCAAGAGCTGGATTAGCAAAAACCCAACTCGGCATAGAATTTTCACCTCCCATAGCTTCAAACAAATCCCAATAAGCACAATTAGCTCTAAAAGCTGCGTTTTTCTGAGCTTTTCTTATTTTCTCTATATTAGGAT
>CAZUCB010000062.1:0-14818 GCA_964618755.1 uncultured Bacteroides sp.
ACCACTCGCAAGTATGATATATACATTCGTATAATAGGTACTCACCGCTCGTAAGTACGATATATACAAATTTTGGCACTATACATTTTAAATTAATGTATAGTATATCAATTAATTAGGCAATATATTTTAAACAATAATAAAATAATGTATGCTTATACAACTTCAAAATACTATAGCTTTAAAATCAAGATAAGTAATTTTATATATACCAAATAAGACGATACTTTAATTTTTTATTAACAACTTAACAACTTACAAATATAATATAGTATATTTGTGGTGGAAATTAATAGGAAATTAATAAAGCAAATACACCACCTTATGAAGATTAAAAAAACAATTGCAAAAATCGGCACAACAGGAATTCTGTTGTTTGTAATTTTACTTACTACTCATTGTAAGAAAGATGAAAAACAAACTACAATAACTTATCCAGCTTCCGGAAAATACGGAACAAATATATTAGGAATGAATGACAACGCTGTTATTAATTCTAATTTAGATTTTAGCTTAGCCGCAAGCCTCCAAATAGATGCTAACTTAAAAATTATATTAACTAACCTAAGTTCGGGTAATAAAGAATTATGGTTTTACGACTTTGCTACAACCGAAAATTGGACCATTACAGATTATAATACTTCTTCAAAACAACAAACTTTTACATCAACCAAAGGAAGTTCTTTAGATTTATTGATGTCATTTACTGATACTCTTGGTTACTGTAAAATTGATTTTTACGAAAACAATTCACAAACACCAACAAAATCGAAACATTTTAGCTGGCATTAAATTAATAAATAAAAAAAGTATAGAATGAGACTGTAAAACCAATATTGTTTTTCTAATCCATCAGGTATTCCATTCCCGATGGCTTATTTCAAAAAAAACAAATTAATTAAAAACATAAAGAACATGAAAAAAATAATCTTAACACTTGTCTTTTTATCTTTTTTGGTTATATCTTATGCTCAGATATGGGCACCCTTAGGTGCAACATGGTATTATAAAACATTTAGCCCTATGGATGGTTTATCTTGGAATGCTGAAATAAAATCAGTAGGCGATACTATAATTCAAGGTAAAAATTGCAAGATATTGAAATCAAACGGCGTTGGAGTATGCACTTTTACACCTGGGTACAATCCTTTTCTTATATCTCAAGATACTGCTAAGGTTTATTACTATAATCGATCTTTTAATAAATTTTGCCTGTTGTATGATTTCAACAAAATGCCAGGTGATACATTTTATATTCCCATTCTTAGTAGTTTTAAAAATGACTCTATAGGTTTCATTATTGATTCAATTAGTTTTTTAACAATTGATACTAGCGTATTAAAGGTACAATCTGTTACTTGTATTAATACTCCATTTTCCCAATATCATGGGATGGCATTCAAAATAATTGAAACAATGGGCTCAACTTCATTTTTATTCCCATTTGGCATGGCTTCCTGTGATGCCCCTGGTACACATGGGCTGCTATGTTATAACGATTCAGCAATTAACTATCAAAATCCGGATTACCCGCCAGATTTTTGTACTTCAATCGGCATAAAAGAAGCAAAGTTAAATGATAAAATCGAAATTTATCCAAACCCTGCCAGTTCAGTTTTAATGATTGATTTAACCGATAATATCGAAGTAAAATATTCAATAAATATTTACTCGATATTAGGACAAAAGAAAATTTCGATGAATGGTGCTATGGGTAATAAAGTAACAGTAATACCTATTGATAAACTCAGCAATGGTCTCTATTTAATAGAAATAACAACAAAAAATGGTCAAAAGCTGATAAAAAAATTCATAAAAGAATAAAGCATTTTAATTTAGTATAACCTGCCCAGCCAATAAATACTGAAATTAGACAACATTAAAAAACTCAAAAAGCCGATAGCATCCACTATCGGCTTTTTCACTTTTATCCGTTAAGCTATGAAAAATTGCTAAAACCACCCCCCTTCACTATACTTCAATAAGCTTATTTTTTACAGCATACAACACCATTTCAGCTGTATTTTTCAGCTTTAGCTTTTGCATAATATTGTTTTTATGGCTATCCACCGTTTTGGTGCTTATAAAAAGTTTATCGGCAATTTCCTTATTGCTTAAGCCATGTACAGCAAGCTTAAGTATTTCAATTTCTCTTTGGGTAAGTATTTTGTTTTCTATCAAACTCTGCTCAGCTTTATATTTTTTCACATAGCTTTTCAGGAAGTTTTCCGAAATCAGTTTGCTGTAACACTCTCCACCCTCTTGTATAATTTGTATCGCATCCAGCAATTCTTCCTTTGAAGTATCTTTGGATAAATAACCTTTGGCACCTGCTTTAATTGCATTTATCACAAACTCTTCGTTGGTGTGCATCGATAATATCATAATTTTAATATCAGGATACAGCATCGTAATTTCCTTTGAAACGTCAATACCCGAAAGCCCCTTCATACTGATATCCATCATTATTATGTCGGGTTTTATATTTGTAAGCAAATCTAAGGCTTCATTGCCGCTGGATGCTTCGCCGATAATATCAATAAAATCAACTTCAGATAAAAGCGATTTTATGCCATCCAAAAACAAGCGATGATCGTCCACCAATACAATTTTGATTTTATTCATTTTAATATATTTCTTTAGTTTTTGAGCATCAAAGTTAGAATAAATTTCTTACAACTATTTCATTATTCCCATTATTGTAAACAAAACCAATGAATTCATTACATAAATCTAAGATATATTTTTATTCCGTTCTCACAAATTGAATACTCAAATTTTCAATCTTACGAAAGCTTTCGTACAAGCGAGAGGAATCGTTTTTACGTACCGAAAATTGTAAGCTGCAAGTAGTTTCAAACTGTTGATTGAATTGATGTAGATTCTCGTCTTTCAATAGTTTCATCACATCATTCATCTGCAAATAATCAAAGGTGATTTCATAAACATCGTTAACAATTTTTTCAAGGATTTCAGCTTCTTCCAACGCTTCTTTGGTTGCAGTTTTATAAGCATTAATTAAGCCGCTTACACCTAATTTTGTTCCACCAAAGTACCGAATAACCACAACCAGCGTATTTGTCAAATCTTTCGACATCAATTGTCCGTGAATAGGGCGACCCGCAGTACCCGATGGTTCTCCATCATCATTGATACGATATGCCGATTTATCAAAGCCTAAAATATAGGCATAACAATGGTGGCGGGCATCGTAATATTCTTTTCTGAGTAATGCCAATGCTTCTTTTACTTCATTTTCTGTAGTTACAGGCAAAGCAACGGCTATAAATTTGCTTCCCTTTTCTTTGTAAATGCCTTCCGAACGGGTTTTTATAGTTTTATACGTATCTTCAAACAACATAATGAGTAAATTTATACATTAGCAATAAACACAATAGTTCCTAAAGCTACCAATATCCCAATCCAATTGATCATATTTAGCTTTTCTTTAAATACAAAATAGCCACACAAGGCTGATAAACTAACAATACCAACATTCAGAATTGGAAAGAAAACAGCACTTTCAACAACAGCTACTCCTTTGAAGAAATAATAGGTTGACAAAAAATTAAATATTCCCAATAATATACCTGCTACAATATTTCGGAACATCAGCTTCTGTTTAAGGGCAAAGTAATTAACAATTAGCCAAATTACGCCAACAACTAATGAAGAGAAAAAAACGCAACTAATAAACAACATGGTATTAAAACCATTAAATTTTCGTTGAGCATAAGTCATTATGGTATCGTTCATCCCATTTACAAGAAACAAAATAATGGGCAGAAAAATAAACCTTGGATTGATTTTAAAATTGGCATTGTTATTAAAAACCAATAAGAAAGAAACAATTGCAAAGCCCAAGCCCAATATTTTTAACAGACTTAAACTTTCATTCGCATATAACAATGCTCCTATAAAAACAGGAATTACAACCGATATTTTACTCGAAATAGCTGTTATTGCGATACCTACAGTTTGCGAAGAATATGCAAAAACCTGAAATGTCAAAATAAAGATACAACCAATAACAATGGCGTAAGAGAACCAGTTTTCGTGTACTACCGTATTAACACTAAACGAATTCCATTGAATAGCAAAGCCAAGGGCAGCAGCCGTTAAATAATTAACTACAATAGTCTGTAAAATATGAATATCGTATTTCTGGAATATTTTAAATAAAACCAAAATAGCTGTAGAAGTAAGTATGGCAAGCGCTAAAAAGAACATATCCTATTTAGTTATTAGTTATTAAGTTATTACAGACACAAGTCTTTCCTTTATCCTTTATCCTTGAATTAAGTCCCTTCCAATATCCTTACGGTAATACTTTCCTTCAAAATCAATAATTTCAGCATTTTTCAAGGAAATTGTTTTTGCTTCTTCAATGGTATTGCCAAAAGAAGTAATTGCAATTACCCTACCTCCGTTTGTAAGAATATTTCCATTTGTATCAGTTTTTGTACCTGCATGAAATACGATACTATCAGTTACTTTATCAAGATTTTTAATAACTTTCCCTTTTTCATATGCTTCAGGATACCCATTGGCAACCAACATTACACAAACAGCAGTACGTTCCTCAAAAATAATTTCTTTTTCAGCTAGATTTCCATTAGCAATTCCTTCAAATAAATCAATAATATCAGTTTTGATGCGAGGAATTATCGTTTCTGTTTCAGGATCTCCCAGGCGAGCATTGTATTCTATCACAAAAGGTTCGCCTTTTACATTCATCAAACCAATAAAAATAAATCCTTTGTATGGAATATTATCATTTTTTAATCCATTAATGGTTGGAATTACAATTTTTTGTTCCACTTTTTGCATAAAAGCTTTATCGGCAAAAGGAACATGACTTACTGAGCCCATACCACCTGTATTTGGACCAGAATCCCCTTCTCCTATTCGTTTATAATCCTTGGCAACAGGCAATATTTTATATGAATCCCCATCAGTTGCAACAAAAACAGAAAGCTCTATTCCATTTAAATATTCTTCAATAACTACTTTTGACGAAGCTTCTCCAAACATAGCATCGGCCAGCATATAGTTTAATATTTGCACAGCTTCACCTTGATTTTCGGTAATAATAACACCTTTTCCGGCAGCCAATCCATCTGCTTTCAATACATAAGGCGGTTCTAATGAATTTAAAAAGACAACTCCATCTCGCAATTGACTTTTGGTGAAAGTTTTGTAAGCAGCTGTTGGAATACCATGTTTCAACATAAATTTCTTTGAAAAATCTTTGCTACCTTCAAGCATCGCTCCAGCTTTTTGTGGTCCAATTACAGGAATATGCTGAATTGCCTCATCTGCAAGAAAAAAATCATGAATACCTTCAACCAAAGGTGTTTCTGGCCCGACTATAATCATCGAAATATTTTTCTCTAAAACAAATAGTTTAATCTTTTCAAAATCAATAGAATCAATACTAACATTAGTTCCGCATATTGCAGTACCAGAATTGCCAGGTGCTATGTATAATTCATTTAATTTTTTGCTTTGTTTAATTTTCCATGCTATGGTATGCTCTCTGCCTCCAGAACCTAAAAGTAAAATATTCATTTATTTATTTTTTTTGCAAAATAACGAAAATTTACAATGAAGTTTCTGAAAAAAATCGTCAATGTAAATTTTAAGTAAATTATATTAGCATGATAAATTTAAGTAATTTTGTGAATAATTGCTTATAACAATTTCTGCAATTACACGTTCACTTTAAAACAACAATATTTTTTGATATGACAGATAAAATAACGATACTTTGGGCTGATGATGAAATTGATTTGCTAAAACCTCATGTAATGTTTCTTACAGCAAAAGGTTATAATGTAATTACTACAAATAGCGGAGGAGAAGCCTTAGATTTAGTAAAATCAAACGACGTTGATATCATCTTTTTAGACGAACAAATGCCAGGTTTATCAGGTATTGAGACACTAATTCAAATGAAAAACATTGTCCCAAATATTCCAGTAGTAATGATTACCAAGAGCGAAGAAGAATCTATTATGGAAGACGCTATTGGTTCAAAAATATCAGATTATTTAATAAAACCTGTTAATCCAAATCAAATTCTTCTTTGTTTAAAAAAGAATTTAGAAACCAAGCGATTACAAAGTGAAAAAGCAACACATTCCTACCAACAAGAGTTCCGTAAAATCAGTATGGATGTTTCAGGCAGATTAAACTTTAATGAGTGGATTGATGTTTATAAAAAACTCGTTTACTGGGAATTAGAATTAGGAAAATCAGAAGATCCTGGTATCATTGAAATTCTTAAAATGCAAAAGAATGAAGCAAATCATCAGTTTGGAAAATACATTGAGCGTAATTATGTAGATTGGCTAAAACCTTCTACCAACGAAAAACCTACTCAATCGCATACTATCCTGAAAGAGAAAGTTTTTCCTCTATTAAAAGAAGATAAACCTACCTTTTTATTGGTCGTTGATAATTTAAGATACGACCAATGGAAAACACTACAACCTAAAATTGAAGAGTATTTACGCGTTGAAAACGACGAAATTTATTACAGCATCCTCCCTTCTGTAACACAATATGCTCGAAATTCATTATTTGCAGGACTTTTACCTTCTGAAATTGAAAAGAAATATCCACAATTATGGCTCAATGAAGATGAAGAAGGAACAAAAAATCAATTTGAACCTGATTTAATAAATGAATATTTACGAAGATTTGGTATAGATATCAAAACATCCTATCATAAAGTTCTAAATTTAAATTTTGGCAGGAAATTGGTTGATAATTTACCTAATTTGATGGCAAATAAATTAAATGTGATTGTTTATAATTTTGTAGATATGCTTTCACATGCACGCACCGAAATGGATATCATTCGAGAACTTGCTGATGATGAGCCTGCATACCGATCTTTAACTCTTTCATGGTTTGAACATTCTCCGTTATTTGATATCATAAAGTTTTTGGGTGAAAAAAATGTAAACGTAGTAATTACAACCGATCATGGTTCTATAAGAGTAAGTAATCCAGTAAAAGTAAAAGGCGATAAAACCACCAATACTAATCTGCGTTTTAAAATTGGCAAAATGTTAGATTACAATCCAAAAGATGTTTTTGAAATAAAAAATCCTCAAGATGCATATTTACCAAAACTAAATGTAAGTTCCTCCTATATTTTTACTCGTAGCAATGATTTTTTTGCATATCCTAACAACTATAATTACTATGTAAGCTATTATTTGAATACTTTTCAGCATGGAGGAATTTCAATGGAAGAAATGCTGATACCTATCATTACTTTAAAAAACAAATAATGCTTAACTGAAGAAGAAATTATGAATCTTACTTTTCAAAATATAACCCAAGAAAAGCTTCCTCAAATTGCAATGGAAATTATTGTATCATTTAAAGATGAACGAATTTTTGCTTTTTTCGGGAAAATGGGTGCCGGAAAAACCACACTCATTAAAGAAATATGCAGCTTTTTAAATGTTGAAGATATTGTTTGTAGTCCAACATTTTCAATTGTAAATGAATACCATAGTATAGAAGATGAAAGTATTTTTCATTTCGATTTTTATCGATTAAAAACCATTAAAGAAGCGTTTGATATTGGTTATGAAGATTATTTTTTTAGCGGAAATTATTGTTTAATTGAATGGTCTGAAAAAATTATAGAACTTTTACCACAAAACTTCGTAAAAATACAGATAAATGAAAATGAATCTGATGGAAGTCGGACTATAATTTGCGAAAATTTCAAATAACATGAACACTAAGCAAGATGCATTTGTAAAATATGCTGAAGGTTTTTTACCTCAGGAGGAAATGCTAGAATTAAAAAGACAACAAACTTCACTTACAATAGGAATTCTAAAAGAAGATTTTAACAATGAGAATCGAGTAGCCTTGGTACCCGAAGCTGTAAGTTTACTAGTTGCTAATGGACATAAAGTAATTATAGAAAATGAAGCAGGAATAGCTTCTCATTTTGAAAATTCGGAATATGCGGAAGCAGGTGCTATTATTGTTTCCAGTCACGAAGAAGTTTTTCAAGCAGATATTATTTTAAAAGTTGCCCCATTAAATTCTTCTGAAATTTGTTTGCTAAAATCAAGACAAACAATTATTTCTGCTTTAAATATTGCAAACCGAAACAAAGAATACTTTAAAGAATTATCGGCAAAACGAATTACAGCCTTTGCATTTGAATATATCAAAGATAAAACAAAAACATACCCTGTAACCCGTTCGATAAGTGAAATTGCAGGAAATACTGCTGTTTTACTTGCAGCAGATTATCTTTGCGATTATAAATACGGAAAAGGAATTATGCTTGGTGGTGTATCAGGTATAACTCCTACAGAAGTTATAATTATTGGTGCTGGAACCGTGGGCGAATATGCAACTAGAGCCGCAATAGGTCTCGGAGCTTATGTAAAAGTATTTGATAATTCAATTTACAAACTTAGAAGGTTACAGAATAATATTAATGAACGAATTTTTACATCTATTATACAACCAAAAGTACTGTTAAAATCCTTAAAAACAGCGCATGTAGTAATTGGAGCTATGCATTCCAATAATGGTAGAACACCTTGTATTGTAAGCGAAGAAATGGTAAAACAGATGAAACAAGGTTCTGTAATTATTGATGTTAGTATTGATCAAGGTGGTTGTTTTGAAACATCAGAAGTTACGTCTCACTGTAATCCTGTTTTTGTAAAACATGGAGTTACTCATTATTGTGTGCCCAATATATCGTCAAAAGTTCCACAAACAGCCTCTTATGCATTGAGCAACTGTTTTGCTCCTATAATCCTTAATATTAGCGAGGCAGGTGGCATTGAAAGTATGCTTAAATCTGATTTTGGTGTACGACAAGGAGTGTATATATTTAATGGTACAATTACCAATAAATATATTTCCGAAACTTACCAATTACCTTTTCAAGATATTGAACTATTAATGCTTGCATTACGATAATGTAAAAAAATAAACCTTTATCCAGATTTTTGAATAAAGGTTTATTTATTGCTTTTAAAAAGAAAGTTTACTTCACAATCGTAATTTTCTTTGTTATAGTATTATTAGAAGTCTTAATAGATAAATAATAAATTCCTTTTGAAAGTTTAGATAAATTTATAGTTGGATTTTCTTTACTAAAATTATTTTCCCATACTTTTTCTCCAACCAAGTTATAAACTTCGAGTTTTACTTTTGAATCTGTTAAATTTGTAAGATTTACAGTAAATAATCCATTTGAGGGATTGGGAAAAACATCAACATTAGCATTCAATTGTATTTCATCACAAGCTGTAGATGTTGATTTAACTATGCCAAAAATACCTTCTTGGTTTGAAGTAAAATTATAAGAACCACCTCCTATTCCTCCGGGATTTGGTGTAATGGATGTTATATAAAAATAGCCATTTGCATAACCACTCCATCCAAAGTTAAAATGATAAAAATCATTAGTAGTTCCTTGATAACCATCTAAAACAAAAGCGTGTCCTGCAGATCCATCATCTCCAGCATACAATATAGGATGAGAAGCGTCAATGTCAGCTTTTATTTTAGCCTTCCATTGAACATCCGTAAAACTTGATTTAGCAAAATAAGCAGCTGTTGGGTATTTAAAATAGCTAACAAATGCTTTTTGAGCAGTAGGCCAAGGAGCATTAGCAGGCCCAACTGGAGCACCAGATCCATTTATATCATAATCCATTTCAACAGCTACCCCACAGTGATACATTATTTTAGCAACTTCAGCATTTGTAGATGTTACATTTGCAGGCATTGCAGCCCAATTATAAGTAGAACTTCCAAAATTTGCACTTAATGTTCCATAATTATTGGCAAATCCAGCTGCAGTTGTATGAGCATACGAATAAGAGCCTTGCCCTTGAGCTGGCCAAGCTTGGAACTTCATAATTATTGCCATAGCAGTTGCTACACATCCAGTAGGGTTGTGATTACAATAAGAAGCATCCGAATTGGCTGGTGTTTGTGCATTATAATAACAGCCTTGATCCCAAGTGGCAGTTGTTAATGAAACTGCTGATACTGAAGCTGTACTCTTAAAACTAGAACTACTGTAAGTTAACCATAGTCTATTTATTTCGTCAGTTGCTACTAAGTTTTTTTCGCGGGTTTCAATAATATCGTTTTTATAAGATTTCACAATCCAATTAAAAGCAGGTGAAATATTTTCAGTATAATAGTTCTTTTCAAAAGAATATGCTAAAACTGGTATTGTATTACTTTCAGCAGATACAATAATATAGCCATTATCAAGTCCAATATTAAAAATATAATATGCAGGATTGTTATTTTGCAGCTCAGTAAATTCTTGTGTAATTCTTACAGATTCAAGTGAAATTGGTTTTACAGCATTTGCTCGTTCATAATAAAAATTAGTGGCTACTTTTCTGGCAGTTTCAATAGGTACTATACTTGCAAAGGTATATATCCCTAAAAAAAATAAAATAATAACAAATAGAATTTTTCTCATTTTTAATAATTATTTGATTAATAGTTGATTATTTATTTCATTAAATTTTCACAAACATTCGGTAAGCCTTTTGTTATATACTCATTGAGTAATTTAACATCTTTTCTGGGAAATTTATCACATCTGTAAAGTTCATTTAATGGCTCCTTAGAGATTATCCTCCCCATCAATTCATCACGAGAAGGGGTTACTGTTAATTTGCTATATTCTTCATAAGTGTAATCTAAGAATGCAACATTTTTCCCAATACCTCTATTGTCGAGCAGATAATCATTTTCTAAACGAGTAGGATAAGCCAATTGTCCGTTATAATAAACATCTTTAATACCTGGGTAAGAGACAATCTCTTTTCTGTCATCAGACATTATTACTGGAACATTGTTATAAAAATCAGAAACGGTTTTGTAAATTATTATGGGAGCTGTTACTTTTACTACTCCTTGCGCTTTACTTATCTCTTGTTTTGCAGATTGTGAATTGTTTTGTTTTTGATTTACTTGCTGTTCTCCATTTTTTGACGATTTACATGAAAACAATGAAATAAAAGTAAATACAAATAATAAATAAATTACAGATAATTTTTTCATAAAAAGATGATATATTATTTAAGTTGCAAAAATAGGATAAAAAAACAGAAAAATTGTAATAATATTCATAAAAATATTAATGATTTCTTCGTTTTAGTTCTTCTTTTATTAAGCATAATTCTCTTCCTGTTTGTCCTGCAATTGAAGTATTTTCTTGTGCTCGTCTAATTAAATATGGCATAACCGACTTTACAGGACCAAAGGGGACATATTTTGCAACATTAAAACCATTGTTAGCCAAATTATAGCTGATATGATCACTCATTCCTAATAACTGAGAAAAATAATATTTCTTGTCATTTTTATTAAATTGATTTTCGATAATAAGATTTGCTAGTAATGCATTGCTATTTTCATTATGACTACCAGCACAAATAGATATAATATCAGAATGTTCAATACAAATCTTCAAAGCCCTGTCGTAATCCTTATCTGTGGATTCTTTATCAATATGAATTGGGGAAATATAGCCTTTAATTGATGCTCTTTCACGCTCTTTCTCCATATAAGCACCTCTTACCAATTTTAGACCAATAAAGTATTTATTATATCTTGCATCTGTAATACAATTATTTAGAAAAGAAATTCTATCATGACGATATAATTGTAAAGTGTTATAGACAATTGCTTTTTTCTGGTTGTACTTTTGCATCATTTGAATTGCAAAGTCATCAATAGCACCTTGAATCCAAGTTTCTTCAGCATCAATAAGTATGGGTAAGCCTGTTTGAAATGCTAGTTTACAGATGCTATCAATCCTATCTTGAACTTTTTTATATTCAATAACTTCAGAAGGTGTAAGTTCTTCTTTTGAATTTATTTTTTCTAAAAGTTCTAATCGAGCTATACCTGTAACTTTAAAAACAGCAAAAGGAATGAATTTATTTACTTTTGATTCTTCTATAACATGTATTATCTCATTCATCACAAAATCAAAATCAGATTCCTTATGATTTCCTTCTGCAGAATAATCAAGGATAGAACCTATATTACTATTAGCCAATGAAGCAATAGTTTTTTCACACTCTTCTATAGTTTCGCCACCACAGAAATGACTAAAAATAGTAGGTTTTAAAATCCATTTTATTGGGAAATTAATTTGAAGTGCAAAGGAAAGTATTTTATTACCAACATTAACAACCCAAGGGTTTGCTATTGATTTAAAAAGCCAATATGTTCGTAATAGTTTTATTTTTGATTGATGAGAAAAGGCAATTTCAGTATTATTAAACATTTGATTAAAAAAAAATTCATACTTACACAAAAATAAATATTATTTTTTTGCTTTCCCCTTAAATATATGTTAATTTTGCATTTGTATGGAAAAGATAGTAAAAATTGTAAAAAATCCTTATCCCATTTACATCGGAGAAATTAATGCGTTTGATTTTGAGCAGTTTCAGCAAATAATTAAAGCATTTTCACAAGTTGTAATCATCATAGATGAACACACAAAATTGTATTGTTTACCTAAATTGCAGAATATTCCTTCGTTTAGAAATGCGAAAATTGTTGAAATAAACAGTGGCGAAGCAAGCAAAAGTATTCAAAATGCTATAGAAATATGGGAAACTTTTACGAATTTCAATTTAGATAGAAATTCGTTGATAATTAATTTAGGAGGCGGTGTAATCAGCGACTTTGGTGGTTTTGTTGCTACTACTTTCAAACGTGGATTGCATTATATTAATATCCCTACAACTTTACTTTCAATGATAGATGCTTCTATTGGTGGAAAAACAGGTGTAAACTTTAAAGGATATAAAAATCAGTTGGGCGTTTTTTCTGATCCAGAAGTCATCTTTATTGATATGACATTTTTAGAAACTTTGCCAAAGCGTGAATTATATGCTGGTTATGCAGAAATAATAAAATATGCCCTTATAATGGATCCTTTGCTTTGGGAGATGATCATAAATGTAAAGCCTGAAAATATTCCAGAGAATGTAGAGATAATAAAAAGAGCAGTGCAAGTAAAGAGTAATATTGTAAATACAGATCCATTTGAAAAAGATATCCGTAAAATCTTAAATTATGGACATACTATTGCACATGCAATTGAAAGTTTTTCGTTAGCAAATGACGAAAACCCTTTATTACACGGTGAAGCTGTTGCAATTGGATTAATTTGCGAAACTTTTATTTCCGTCAAGTTAAATGGTTTTGACGAAAATAAAGCTGTTATCATTTACAATTATATTCGTTCATTATTTTTACCTTATGTAATTAATTCCCAAAATATTCCTGCATTAATTGCAATTATTAAACAAGATAAAAAAAATAAAAATAAAAAACTTAATTTTACACTTATCTCTGAAATTGGCAAATCGCTCATAGACAATTATTGTGACGAAAAACTAATAGAGGAAAGTATTCTCTTTTATTCTAATATGCACTAAGTTTTGACAACACTTCATTTTAATAATTCAAATAAAGTTTTAAGTGGCGAAATTAATCTGCCTTCTTCCAAAAGCATTACCAACAGAGCTTTAATACTTAAGTATCTTGCCAAAAATAGTTTTTCAATTTTAAATCAATCTCTGGCTGATGATAGTGTTTTGCTCGATAATACGTTGAAAAAATTGCAGATATTGTCAGAAAATAAGTTGAATAACGAAATTTTCATTGACAATGCCGGTACTGCAATGCGCTTTCTTACAGCTTTGCTTTCTATCACCATAGGGAATTGGTCATTAACAGGTTCAGTAAGAATGAAAGAACGACCTATTGCTGGATTAGTGGATACGTTAAATCAGTTGGGTGCTCAAATTTCTTACCAAGATAATATTGGTTTTCCGCCATTACTTATAAAAGGAGATTTTGTTAAAGGTGGTAGTGCAACAATTGAAACAAATACAAGTAGTCAGTTTATTACTTCAGTCCTATTAATTGCGGCATTTTTAGAAAATGGCTTGTCATTAAGTTTTAAAGACAAAATCGTATCAAAGCCTTATATTACTATGACATTGAATATGCTGAATTATTTTGGCATTAAATATTCTTTTATCAACAATTGCATCACCATAAAGAAACAAGTATTTCATCCAAAAGATATCTTTATCGAATCGGATTGGAGTGCTGCAAGTTATTGGTACGAAATGGCTGCCTTATCAGAAAATGTTGAATTAAAATTAAATGGTTTATCCAATTCTGGCTGGCAAGGCGATGCAATTATTGAAGAAATATTTAAGGAATTTGGTGTAAATACTGAATTTTTGAACGATGGAGTTAGGCTAACTAAAACAAAATCACGAGTCAAATCATTTTCATTTGACTTTACTGATTATCCTGACATAGCCCCTACCATAGCTGTTTGTTGTGCTGGTTTAGGTATGAATGCCGAATTAAAAGGTTTAGGAAGCCTTATAATAAAAGAATGTGATCGATTACATGCACTTGAAACTGAACTCAAAAAAATTGGATGCAATGCAAATATCATCAATAAGAATACATTGCTTATTGAACCTTCAGTAATAAACTCTCAGGAAATTATTCATACCTACAACGACCACCGTATGGCAATGAGTTTTGCTCCCTTGGCAATCGTTCTTGGAAAACTCAATTTAGATAATATTCAAGTCGTAAAGAAATCATATCCTGGCTTTTGGAATGATTTGCAAATGGTGGGATTTAAGATTGATTAATAACAAAAAAGCCTTTCAAATTGAAAGGCTTTTATAAAAATAACTTATTTGAAAAATTAGTGCCTAATTATCATTTTTCGTGT
>CAZUCB010000063.1:0-1331 GCA_964618755.1 uncultured Bacteroides sp.
AAGAAGAAACCATGAGCTTTTTAGGTAAAGCAATGCTTTTAGCTGTTTTTCTTATAATGTTTATCTTGATTACCCAATTTAACTCTTTAAGTAAACCAATTATCATTTTTAGTGAGGTATTTTTTAGTATTATTGGTGTATTACTTGGTTTCATCATATTTGGTATGCCTATATCAATAATTATGACGGGAATGGGTGTTATAGCATTAGCCGGAATTGTGGTTCGTAATGGTATTTTATTGGTTGAATTTACGGATGTTTTAAAAGAAAGGGGCATGAAAACCCGCGATGCTATTATACAAGCCGGAAAAACACGTATTACACCAGTATTATTAACTGCATCTGCTACCATTTTAGGCTTAGTGCCATTGGCAGTTGGGTTCAACATTAATTTTGTAACTTTATTTACCGAATTAAAACCACATATCCATTTTGGTGGCGACAATGTAGCATTCTTCGGACCATTAGCTTGGACTATTATCTTCGGTTTAAGTTTTGCAACATTCTTAACTTTAATTTTTGTACCGGCAATGTATTATATTACCTATGTTATGAAGGTGAAAGTACAAAGAGTGAAATCAAATAGGATAGCACGCAAAATGCAAGAAAACTAAAATATTTATTGTAAAATATTAGCGATTCTATTTCTTTATGAGATAGAATCGCTTTTTTATATGCTAAGAATACTTTAAAATAATAAGTGTTAAGAACGCCTAAAGGGTTTTGGTTTTAAAAATAATTTAGGGTATCAACAAATCTAAAATGCAAAATACACCATAAATTACACTTGCGATGCCATTGGTAGTAAAAAATGCTAGATTAATCTGGTTTAAATTGTCTGTTTTTACAATCAAATGCTGATAAAGTAATAAAAAGCTAAAAATGATTCCACCAATCCAGTAATAGATATGCCAATCTCCAATGAAACCTATGACAATGATAAGAACAAAAGCTAATAAGTGCAAAATGGAAGAAAATCCTAACGATTTCTTTATTCCAATGCGTGCAGGAATCGACTTAAGTTGTTGTGATTTATCAAAATCAATATCTTGCAAGGCGTAAATAATATCAAATCCACTTACCCAAAATAACACCATGAAAGATAACAACAATGGCAATATCGCAAATTTGCCACTAACAGCAATGTAAGCTCCAATAGGAGCCAATGCTAGCCCTAATCCCAGTACAATATGGCTGAATGAGGTAAATCTTTTGCACAAACTGTATCCTAAAATTACGATTAATGCAATTGGCGAAAGAAAAAATGCAAGCTTATTATCATTCAGAAAATAGGTGGTAATGATAAATAATACAGAATTAAGAATTACGAA
>CAZUCB010000063.1:1431-2756 GCA_964618755.1 uncultured Bacteroides sp.
TAAGGAATTTCTTCTTTAACACCTGCAACTTTCATCCTGAATTCAGGGTCAATAGCTAGAGGTGTTTTGCCATAAGAACCTTTTACTAAATTTACAAACTGAATTGATTTTGTTGTATAAGGAGGTAAGCCTTTGTTTTCGTCAATCACGCAATTAACCGCTTGAACTCCGACAATTTGGCTAGTAGGTGTAACCAATGGAGGACAACCAGCAGCAACCCTGACCATAGGCACCAATTCCAAAACTCGGGGCAATAACTGATCTAATTTCAATTGTTTCAATTGAGCCAGCATATTCGTGTACATCCCCCCAGGTATTTCGGCATTTTTTACCATTTCGTCAGGAGCTGGGAAATTAAAGAATTTTTCAATGTCCTGAGTTACCTGCAACAATTCTTCTTCTTTGTGAGCTTTGGCAAAAGCTATCGCCATATCAAACATTTTATCTACTGATGGTGGTAATTTGTCTTTGGTGATATCAAATTCAATCGGGAATAATTTATAACTATCAAAATCGGCCATTTCGTGACGAATGGCTTTTAGTTCTTTATTAATTTTAACTACAACGTCAACATTTACACCAGTATCTAGTCCAAGTTTATCGGCAAATAGCTGGATAATCTCAAAAGCTGGTGCGGCAGGACCACCTGCAAAGTTCATGATAGAAGTATCTACAATATCCACTCCATTAACAATTGCCATCAACACAGCAGCTAAACCATAACCGGGTGTGCAATGTGTGTGGAAATCAATAGGTATATTTAGCTCTTTTTTCAATCGCGAAATTAATTCACCCGATTTATTTGGTGGTATCAATCCAGCCATATCTTTAACACTAATCATATCAGCTCCCATTGCTTCCAGTTCTTTGGCTTTTCCCACAAAATAGTCAATAGTAAAAATATCGTGTGGCAAGGTTTTGAAATGAAGCAATGCTTTTATCTTTTGTTTGGAAGTAAACTTTGGATCAACGGTATAGCATATTGTACAATCGGCAATTCCACCATTTTTCTTAACATATTCAATGGTAGATTTCATATTGCTTACATCGTTCAATGCATCAAAAATACGCATAATGTCAATGCCCGATTGAACAGCATTGCGGTTAAATCCTTCGATAACTTCATCAGGATAGGGGTTGTAACCAAATAAATTACGTCCACGCGACAAAGCTGTAAGTTTGGAAGAGTCACCGATAGCGGCTTTTATTTTCTCAAGTCTTTCCCATGGATTTTCATTCAAATAGCGCATTATAGAATCGGGAACAGCTCCACCCCATACTTCCATAGCATAAAAATTGGCTTCTTTAAACAATGGCAATACACG
>CAZUCB010000063.1:2856-7019 GCA_964618755.1 uncultured Bacteroides sp.
AATGTACGGCGGTAGCCTTCAATCTGGTGATGTATGCTTGATTCAAGACGATGAAAATCAACATCACTACCCAAAATGCCTTTGAATCCTCCATTGTATTCAAGTGAAATAATTGGGAATAAATCCAACATTGGCTCTTTTTTGCCATTAACTTTCCGATATTTTACAATTGGATGGTAATCTAATTTTAAGTTTGCAGTAAATGCCTGATGTGTAGGGAAGATTGTTGAAGAATCTTCGATATTGTAAGGAGCATTGGGTGAGTAGGGACGATCTTTTGATTGAATCCAACTAAAATTACTTTGATTAAATAGCGGGTTCCGTTCTGCCCATCCTATTGTTGTTTTAATTTTAATTTTATCAGAAAGAAATGTTTTGAATTCAATGTCAGCTAAATTATTCTGATAGATTTTCATATAGTTCTTTCGCCCTAACAGTGAAGTAATGGTATTGAAAAATGGGAAAATGCCCTCTTCTTTATTAAATTGTTGAATTTTTCGACCACCCTGAAACTTGATATAAGTTTTTTTGTAATAATTTTTGGTAAAATAATAGTAAAAGCTACCAGCTGCTGAAAAGGTTTTGCTGCTAAAACCATATCTGATTTCGGGAATTATCTTCAATGAAGCATTGCGATTTACGGTGTAACGCAACTCAACTGGAATATTCAGATTGAATCCTTCAACGGTATTAAAATTAAAATTGATCAGCGGCGAAGGATATTTGAGGCTCAATCGTTTATTTATAATAAACATTTTCCCAAAAATAATGCCACCCAATGTCTTCCCGAAAATAGCAGAAGAAGCTGTATCGCTTTTTTTACTTTCTTTTATACTGTCCATTTTAAACTCAAGACTGCGTTTATTTTCTGTAACAGTGAGTGGAATGGGACGGATTGAATCCCAGAACTGTGTGGTTTTTTTAAAAGCCATTGAATCGATTTTCATTGTATAATCACTTACCACCTCAGGTTCTTTAGCTTTCTTTTTAGCCTCTTTTTCATAGGCTTTCATCGTCCGTTTAAAATCGGAAAGCGTAAATTTGTCTTCTTCTTTTGGAGTTGAAGTGGTGTCAGCTGAAAATTGGGAGTTTCGTTTCTTTAGCTTTCGTTCTTCGTCCAAGGCTTTTGCATATTCGCGTTCGGTTTTTTCATCAACCAGTGTGAGCTTGTCAAATTCAAGTGAATCGTTGATTTCCAACTGATAGTTACTTAATGATGCAAGATATTTCCAGCTTACTTTAACACCAAAAAAACTTCCTTTGATATTATATTGCTGATTGATGGGAACCCAATTTTTGTCATTAACCGCAGCAAACATTTGATTGATTACAAACTCAAATCCTTGCACATGAGTTTTCAAATTAAAATTATAAACGCACCACAACTTATCGACAATATAAATATCACCGCTAAAAACATTGCTTCCTTTGCTGCGGGGAATTACACTGATTTTATGAATTTCACTACCTTTATCAATAAAAGTATTGAGAAGTTTAAACCTATAAAAAGAAAAAGCCGAAGGTGATAAGGGTGAAACTGTTCCTCCGAAATTAGGCTCGTAAATACTGGCATTGATAAAATCGGCTACCATAGATGCAGAACTGTCGTTGCTGTTGTCTCTTGCCGAAATTACCCTTTGTTCGTATTTATTGGGATAGTCGTAGCGAATATGATTATAAGACTCATTGGTAAAATACTCTACAGTATCAAAACCTTCCGATTTAGCAAGTTTATAAACAAGTTTGGGTACTTTAATTTCACCAGCTCCTTTGATATATATATCCGCATCGTATGCTTTCACTATCATGCGATAATAATATGAAGCTGCTATTGCCTTTCGCATAATGCTATAGGCAGGATCTTCACTTGAAGCAACAATATTCACAGTTTTTAACTCTATCATTTGTTCGTTTAACCTAATATCCAAATTAGAATAAGTTTGCTGAACCGTTATAAGTTTACTCTCCGATTTATAACCCAAACAACGGAAATCAATGTGATATTCGCCTGAGCGTGTCGGGTATTCGAAAAAACCGTTTTCATTGGCAACCGTTCCGGTTTTAAGTTCTTTAATGTAAAGAGTTGCATAAGCTAAGGGTTTGCCTTTGGCATCTTTAATATATCCTTTAATACCCGTTTGGGCACAAATGGGTGAGGATGCAAGAAACAATATAAAAGCAACGATTAGTATGGTTTTTATTTGAAGTAAAACTAAGATTTTTTTGCTTGTATTCGGTTTAATTGTAATATCATTCATAAAGTTTGGGTTAATTGGCAGTCCAAAGATAGTATAAATTCAAAAATATATGTTTTATACGACGAATATTATTGTATAAATGTTACAACCTTTGAAATTATGCTTAGTTATTTAAAATATACTATTTTTTAAGCTACAAATGCACTTTGCTGACCAACATAGCCCATTGTAAAATAGTAAATGCACTTTGAGAATCTTGCACTACAACCAATTAAGATTTTTTTATTTGTGAAACTGTTTCCCTCCGAAACAGGAAAAGTTTATACCCAATAATATATCATGAATGATTGTTTTATGGTCAGGCATATAGGTAAAACGATAGCCCACACTGATAGGAGCTAAAAATCTCAACACATGCATTTCGCTGTTGATTTCGGCACCAAAAGATTGCACTTTTGTAGTTGTGTTGTGGTAAGATGCAATGGCTTTCCCGTAAAATAAATTCATATCCAGTCGTTTCAGATAAACCAGCGAGCCCAAGCTAAAATCGGGGTAAAGCAATGGATAATAATAGCTGATAGATGCAGAGTACAATTGTTCGTTATGTAAACTAACGCTACCCATGGGATAATTAATGATATCTGCATACGCATAATTATTGCTTCCGATACTGCGGTTTTGTGCGCCTCCATACAATTTAAAACCATGATGCTTTATAACAGAAGGGAAATACAAATACGTTTCAATACTGCCTATATTTCCAAAGTCGCGGATTCCAAAGGGCGAATGACGAAAGTTTAATTCTAATGTTTGTCCCCATTTGGGATACAAATCTCTTGCACTTGTTTTCAAAAAATGATAGGCATATATTCTGTAGTCGATAGTGTTAATTATTCCTTTCGTGAAAAAATAAGGAGTAGTAACATCATGCGAAATATTTATAAGCGTAGTATTTACCGATGGTTGTAATTTTGTATAATATTTGCCTGTTGCAAACTGCAAGGGTATTTTAAATCCCAGTTTAAGATTCGTTTCGCCAAAAGTAAAAGGATGACGACTGTAATCTTGTTTTATCAATAAACCTTTTCGCTGTCGGTAATCAACGCTTGCATCTATTACAGGGAAAAGACCTTTGTAAGTATAATCCAAATAATACTTTCCTGTTTTTTCGGCGGAAAGATACTCATAACCAGCAGTTAGAAAAGAAGTGCTAAGTAGGTTGTGCGACATAAATGAAATACCCGGTGCAACCGATTGATTGTTTGCATCAATAGATAGGGGAGCCCAACTATGAAAGTTAAACAAATGACTTAGTTTCCGATAGTTTTTTACTTCATATTGTTTTACGTCCGTAGCACGGAAATCAATAACAGCTTTTTCTTGTTTGGCGAGTTCGTTGGCTAAATTAAAACGCATAGTGTCTTTTATTCCCAGTGGTTTCCATAACTCTGGTTGTAAAGCTATGCTCACAATATCGTATCCATTGGCAGTATAATTTGCATACGCCAGTCGGTTTCCATCGTAAGAAACACAAGGATCCGTAGCACCATAAGTTGAAGATGTAATGCTATATATCTTCAAAGAAACCGTATCCATTGCATAAATATTATCTACGCCTCCATAAGTGTCGTTGTAAATAACATAATCCTTAAAATAAGCAGCACCACTTATTTCGCAGTGAGTAAAAGCATTTTTGAAATGTATTTTTCCATTATCCTGATGGTATTCGGCAAATGCGGTTCCATCTGTTAATGTAGCTATCATAATAATACGTTGGTCATCATCGCTCCAACTGGGAGTAGATAAAAAAGCATTTTGAGGAGAAGCCGCTTTGTTCAATAATTTTCCGGTGTTGGCATCCAATATTATCAGGTAATAATTATTGCTTAAATCCACTTCAACGGCAGCTATTTTAGTAGCATCATGCGAAATACAAGGTGCAAAGTATCTGGTTTTATGTGTAAC
>CAZUCB010000063.1:7119-9418 GCA_964618755.1 uncultured Bacteroides sp.
AATCGGTAATTTGTATAGTTTTTGTTTTTTCTGATTGTATGTGTTTTGAAATTATTAATTGTCTTGTTTTGAATTTCGTATCTCCATAAACTATCGAAAAAAGACAAGGATTCTTTATATATCCCGGTAGTAGTTTTTTTGCATGCTTTTTTCAGTCCTTGCGAAAAAGGTACAACCATATATGGATTTCTGGCAACATTTTTTAATGTTTTGTCCCAAACATCCGCACCATATTTAAACCTTGAATAACCTACCAAATGATAACCCAATGTATATGGATCAGGCGTATAATCTTTATAAGAACCAAAAATAGCTTTGTTATAATTGTATTTTCCTTTTTCGATAAGTTGAGCTTTTAAATCCTGACTAAAACCAGGCAAACGACCTCTTCCTGATTTAGTCAATGCAGTTTCCATAACTACTGCATCACCTTCCAGAAACCAACGGGGTAAATATACACCAGCCACAGAACCTGTAGCAATTTCTCCAAAAGGAATACGCAATACATTCGTGATTCCTCTGTTCATCTGACTAACTTGTACAGCATGTCTGTATTCGTGAATTGCCAATTGCTCCAACCAAGGTTGAGCATACATATCCTGTGGCGGACAAGTAAACCATTCGCTACGTTTGGGTGCCCATGTCACAAAACCATTAGATACAACCGTTCGGTTGTGAAATACAATGGGAAGTTTTAAAGGTTTCCGACTTAAAGAAAGCGTATTGTAATCGTAAGCAAATTCCAAATAATTAGCAATGTAATTTGCTTGTACAGTAAAATCATTGGGAAATATTAATTGAAAATGAGATGTATTAATTTGCTGCCATTTAACACTTGCAGGATCTTGCCCTGCATCGTAAAACTGAGCATTGATAGTATAGCTAAATAAAAAAAAGATTAAAAAGGCAATGAATTTATTTTGAATTTTAATCATACTTATTATGTAAGTTGCTAAATTCCTGAAGCCAATACATCAATTATATGAATACATTTAATAGGCAGGTTTTGCTTTTTAATGTATGCATCCATGTGCATTAAACATGAAGCATCGGTAGATACTATGTATTCAGCACCTGTTTCCAATGCATTTAATACCTTTTGTTCTGCCATTGCTGTAGAAATAGATTCGTGTTTGATAGCAAAAGTACCACCGAAACCACAACAAACATCGGTATCTTTCATTTCGATAAGCTGTAAGCCTTTTACTTGCTGTAGAAGTAAACGAGGTTCGTCTTTAATTCCATATTCTCTTAATGCAGCACAAGAATCGTGATAAGTAACTTTATGATTGAATGTAGCTCCAATATTGGTAATTCTTAATACATTGACTATGAAATCAGAAAATTCAAATATATTCTTCTGCAATCTTCTGAACTCTAAATGATAGGCTGTATTATGAAATAATTTTCCATAATAATTTTTTATAAACCCAATACAAGATGCTGAGCCTCCAACAATATAACGATCGTTAGGGAAATCAGTCAGAAATTTTTCGCCCATAGCACGTGCTTCATCCCAAAAACCACTGTTAAAAGCCATTTGTCCGCAACAAGTTTGATTAGGATTATAGTGTATTTCTTGTCCAAGCTTTTCAAGAATTTTAATCATATTAAATGCTGTTTCAGGGTAAATCTGATCAACAAAGCAAGGAACAAAAATATCTATTTGGTTATTCATAAGTGTATTGTAATTTTTGATAATAAGCTAACAAAAGTAAAGAAAAATAGTTGATTAAAAACTATATTTGAATATTTGTTTCATAAGTAGATGAAATTGTAATTGTTAAAACAAATAACCTACAGAGCAATTTACGCCCCATAAATAATGCCCCCAGAGGCGGTTTCCTATTCTTCCTTTTATGTAATCTTCTACATTATCTTTAAACTCAGCTCCACCTGTCATATTTTCAGAAAATATAACACCAAGTTGGAAGTTGAAATCTATGCTCAAACTATTAAAAAATATTTGCTTTACTCCTGATTTCATATTTAAACCCATATGAGTTGTAATTATCTCTTTGTAGGGGTAACTATATTTACTTTGGGATTGATCTTCATAATTGTAGTATGAATAATTACTGTTTATTTCATCAATATTTACATCGGCAGTACTTACAATAACATCAAATCCAACAGAAGTATAAGCACCTAAGGGTGCAATGTGCGAAGATCTGTACATGACAAAATCTCCCCCATAAGATTTGCAACTCATTTTTAATAAAGGACTAGTAGTATTGTCAGAATACCCTAACATTTTGTAATAGGTTTCAAAGCTTGAAGCATGAATTTGAATAGATTT